>NZ_CP045118.1:300535-601070 GCF_009189165.1 Pseudomonas sp. SCB32 | reverse complement strand
GGTTTCGCCGCCGGGCGTTATGCTTGGGTCCACCCTGCGTCCCGATGAGTCTATGGCCGGCCTGATTCCACAATCCTTCATCGATGACCTGCTCAACCGCACCGACATTCTCGATGTGGTGAGTTCGCGCATTCAGCTGAAGAAGACCGGCAAGAACTACAGCGCCTGCTGCCCGTTCCACAAGGAGAAGACACCCTCCTTCACCGTCAGCCCCGACAAGCAGTTCTACTACTGCTTCGGCTGCGGCGCCGGCGGCAACGCGCTTGGCTTCATCATGGACCACGACCAGCTGGACTTCGTCCAGGCGGTCGAGGACCTGGCCAAGCGGGCCGGCATGGACGTACCCCGCGAGGAAGGCCGGCGCGGCAACAAGCCACGACAACCGGTCGACTCGCCGCTCTACCCGCTGCTCACCGCCGCCGCCGATTTCTACCGCCAGGCGCTCAAGAACCACCCGGCGCGCAAGGCCGCAGTGGAATACCTCAAGGGCCGCGGCCTGACCGGCGAGATCGCCCGTGACTTCGGCCTGGGCTTCGCCCCGCCGGGCTGGGACAACCTGCTGAAGAACCTGGGCGGCGACAACCTGCAGCTCAAGGCCATGCTCGACGCAGGCCTCTTGGTGGAAAACCCCGACAGCGGCAAACGCTACGACCGCTTCCGCGACCGAGTGATCTTCCCCATCCGCGACAGCCGCGGCCGGGTGATCGCGTTCGGCGGCCGGGTACTGGGCGACGACAAGCCGAAATACCTGAACTCGCCGGAAACCCCGGTCTTCCATAAGGGGCAGGAGCTCTACGGCCTGTTCGAAGCACGGAAGAACAACCGGGACCTCGACGAGATCATGGTGGTCGAAGGCTACATGGACGTCATCGCCCTCGCGCAACAGGGCATCCGCAACGCGGTGGCAACCCTGGGTACGGCCACCAGCGAAGAACACATCAAGCGCCTGTTCCGCATCGTGCCGAACATCCTGTTCTGCTTCGACGGCGACCAGGCGGGGCGCAACGCCGCGTGGCGCGCACTGGAATCCGCGCTGAGCAACCTGCAGGACGGGCGCAAGGTGCGCTTCCTGTTCCTGCCCGAAGGCGAAGACCCGGACAGCCTGGTGCGCGCCGAAGGCCCGGACGCCTTCCGCGCCCGCCTCGCCCACCAGGCGCAGCCGCTGGCCGACTACTTCTTCCAGCAGCTGACCGAGGAAGCCGACCCCAGCACACTGGAAGGCAAGGCGCACCTGGCGACTCTGGCCGGACCGCTGCTGGAGAAGATCCCCGGCAACACCCTGCGCCTGCTGATGCGCCAGCGGCTGGGCCAGATCACCGGCCTTTCCGGCGACGCGCTCAACCAGATCAGCGCGCCACGCTCCGGTCATGCAGGTCACTCCGCTGCCGCGCCTTCGCACGGCCCGGAGTCGCACGCACACGAATACGCCGACTACGACATGGGCCAGTTCGCCGAGCACGGCGACAGTCACTATCAGGATGCCTCGAGCTATTTCGAAGCGCCAAAGGACTTCTCCGCCGGCAATGGCGGTGGCAAGCCGGGCAAGAAACCCTGGAAGGGCGATCGCAAATGGGACGGCAAGGGCCGCAAAGGCGACTTCACGCCGCGCCAGCCGCGCACCGAGATCAGCGTCGAATCGCCGACCCTGACCGCCCTGCGCACCCTGCTGCACCACCCGCAGCTGGCACAGAAGGTCGAGGATGCCAGCCACTTCGCCAACGAAGGCCAGACATACTCGCAGCTGCTCGCGGCCCTGGTCGAAGCGCTGCAGAAGAACCCCAGCCAACGCTCGATGCACCTGATCGCGCGCTGGCACGGAACCCCGCAAGGACGCCTGCTACAGGTCCTGGCGGAAAAGGAATGGTTGATCGGCCAGGACAATCTTGAAAAGCAGTTCTTCGACACCATTACTACACTTGCACACAATCAACTGCACAGCAGCCGCGAAGCACGTCTGCGTAGCGTGTTGCAGAAGAGCCCCAGTGAACTGACCGACGATGAGAAAGCCTTGCTGCGAGAGCACATCAGCTCCCCCTCGTCACCAGGCGCCCAGAGCTGAACTGGCGCCTGAAGCCTCGAATCTGGTATAATCCTCGGCTTAATTTCAGCCCGCCAAGACCTTCAGTGGATAGGGTGTTATGTCCGGAAAAGCGCAACAGCAATCTCGTCTCAAAGAGTTGATCACCCGTGGTCGTGAGCAGGGCTACCTGACTTACGCAGAGGTCAACGACCACCTGCCGGAGGATATTTCCGATCCGGAACAGGTGGAAGACATCATCCGCATGATCAACGACATGGGGATCAACGTATTCGAGACAGCCCCGGATGCGGATGCCCTGTTGCTGGCGGAGACCGATACCGACGAAGCCGCCGCCGAAGAAGCCGCTGCCGCCCTGGCTGCGGTGGAGAGCGACGTCGGCCGCACCACCGACCCTGTGCGCATGTACATGCGTGAAATGGGTACCGTGGAACTGCTGACCCGCGAAGGCGAGATCGAAATCGCCAAACGCATCGAGGAAGGCATCCGCGAAGTGATGAGCGCCATCGCCCAGTTCCCGGGCGCGGTGGACGGCATCCTCGAAGAATACAGTCGTGTGGTTGCCGAAGGCGGCCGCCTGTCCGATGTCCTGAGCGGCTACATCGACCCCGATGACGGCAGCCTGCCGGCTGAGGAAGTCGTGCCGGTCGACCTGAAGGACGACAGCGCCGATGCCAAGGCCAAGGACGACGAAGAAGATGAAGAAAGCGACGGCGAAAGCTCCGACGACGACGAAGGCGATGGCGGTCCGGACCCGGAAGAAGCCGCCCGTCGTTTCGGCGCCGTTTCCGAGCAGCTGGACAAGGCCAAGAAGGCCCTGAAGAAGCACGGCCGCGGCAGCAAGCAGGCCAGCGAGGAACTGCTCGCCCTGGCCGAACTGTTCATGCCGATCAAGCTGGTGCCCAAGCAGTTCGACGTCCTGGTTGCCAAGGTTCGCGATTCGCTGGACAGCGTCCGCCGTCAGGAACGCGCCATCATGCAGCTGTGCGTGCGTGATGCCCGCATGCCGCGTGCCGACTTCCTGCGCCAGTTCCCCGGCCATGAAACCGACACCGCCTGGGTCGACGCCGTACTCAAGGGCAAGCCCAAGTACGCCGAGGCCATCGAGCGCCTGAAGGATGACATCCTGCGCAACCAGCAGAAGCTGGTCGACCTGGAAACCAGCTCGCAGCTGACCGTTGCCGAGATCAAGGACGTCAACCGCGCCATGTCCATCGGCGAGGCGAAAGCCCGTCGCGCGAAGAAGGAGATGGTCGAGGCGAACCTGCGTCTGGTGATTTCCATCGCCAAGAAGTACACCAACCGCGGCCTGCAGTTCCTCGACCTGATCCAGGAAGGCAACATCGGCCTGATGAAGGCGGTGGACAAGTTCGAATACCGTCGCGGCTACAAGTTCTCGACCTACGCCACCTGGTGGATTCGCCAGGCGATCACCCGCTCGATCGCCGACCAGGCCCGCACCATCCGTATTCCGGTGCACATGATCGAGACCATCAACAAGCTCAACCGTATCTCCCGCCAGATGCTGCAGGAGATGGGCCGTGAACCGACCCCGGAAGAGCTGGGCGAGCGCATGGACATGCCGGAAGACAAGATCCGCAAGGTCCTGAAGATCGCCAAAGAGCCGATCTCCATGGAAACGCCGATCGGTGACGACGAAGATTCGCACCTGGGCGACTTCATCGAGGACTCCACCATGCAGTCGCCGATCGAAGTGGCGACCAGCGAGAGCCTCAAGGAAGCCACCCGCGAAGTCCTCGCCGGCCTCACCGCTCGCGAAGCCAAGGTCCTGCGCATGCGCTTCGGCATCGACATGAATACCGACCACACCCTCGAGGAGGTCGGCAAGCAGTTCGATGTAACCCGTGAGCGTATCCGCCAGATCGAAGCCAAGGCGCTGCGCAAGCTGCGCCACCCGTCGCGAAGCGAGCACCTGCGCTCCTTCCTCGACGAGTGATGAAGAACCCCCGGCCGAAAACCGGGGGTTTTTCTTTGGGGCCTTCCACTGGGCAAAGTGCCACGTCTACACTTCGGCGTAGTCCCCCAGGAGTGAGGCCCTTCATGCCGCGTCTGCAGGCAGTTCTACTGTGGTGCCTCGCATTCTGGGCAGGACAGGCGCTCGCCCTGAGCCTCACGCCCGAAGAACAGCGCTGGCTGCACGAACACCCGAGTCTGCGCCTGGGCGTCGACACCTCCTGGCCGCCCTTCGAGTTCCGCGATAGCGACGGCCACTACCAGGGTCTGGCCGCCAGCTACGCCAATCTCCTCAGCCAGCGCCTGAACGTGCAGCTGGAGCCGGTGGAGCCGGCCAACTGGGGCGAACTCCTGCAACTGACCCGCGAGGAGAAGATCAACGTCCTCCCCGGCATCATGGCCACGCCAGAGCGCCTGGAATACCTCACCTTCACCCGCCCCTACCTCGACTTCCCGATCATCATCCTCGCGCGCAAGGACGGGCCGGCACCTCGCAACCTGAAAGACCTCTACGGCCTCAAGGTCGGCGTGGTCGCCCATTACGCCCCCTTTGAACTGCTGGCCTCCAACCACCCCGACCTCAGCCTGCAACCACTGCCCAGCATCGCCGCAGGCCTGCAGGCACTGGCCACGGGGCAGGTCGATGCCTTCGTCGGCGACCTCGCCTCCAGCGTCTGGAATCTGCGGCAGCTCAAGCTCGAAGGCGTACAGATCAGTGGCGAAACCCCCTACCGCTACCAATTGGCGATGGCGGTTCCGAAAAGCCAGGCGATCCTCGCCGGTATAATCGACAAGGCCATCGCCGAGCTCACACCCGAAGACATCGAAGCCTTGCAGGAGCCCTGGGTGGGCGGCCTGTTCGACACGCGGCCGGTCTGGCGCGAAATGCTCGCCATCGGCCTCCCCGTCTTCCTGCTGGTCACCTTCACCGTCCTGGTGCTGATCACCATGAACCGCCGCCTGCGCGGGGAGATGCAAAGGCGGGAAAAGCTCGAACTGGCGCTGCGCGACAGCGAGCAGCACTACCGCGGCCTGGTCGAGAGCCTGACGGCCATCGCCTGGGAAATGCGCCTCTCGGAGAACCGCTTCACCTACGTGTCCCCCCACGCCCAGCGCCTGCTCGGCTACCCGATCAAGGACTGGCTGGAGCCCGGCTTCTGGCAACGCACCCTGTATCCGGACGACGCCGAGCAGGCCGTCAGCTACTGCATGAGCGAGAGCCAGGCGGGGCGCAACCACAGCTTCGACTACCGCATGCTCGCCGCCGATGGCCGCGTGATGTGGATTCGCGACATCGTGACCCTGATCCAGCACGGCGACGACATGATCCTGCGCGGCCTGATGATCGACATCACCGAAGCCAAGCAGACCGAACAGGCGCTGCGCCTGTCCGAGCAGAAATTCGCCTCGGTGTTCCACCACTGCCCGGACATCATCGTCCTCGCCCGCCGCGTCGACGGAACGCTGCTGGCCGTGAACAGCACCTTCGAACAGCAGATCGGCCTTGCGGCCAGCGAGGTACTGGGCAAGACCGCCACTGAACTGGGCATCTGGGGCTCGCCCGACCTGGGGCCGACAATGCTCGCCCGCCTGCAGGGGCAGAACCTCGACAACATCGAGATCCCCCTCAATCGCCGGGATGGCAGCCGTTTCACCGGCCTGCTCTCCGCCCAGCACATCGTTCTCGACGACACCCCCGCGCTGGTCGTGGTGGTGCGCAACATCACCCAGGTCAAGCAGACCCAAGAGCAACTGCGCGTCTCCGAGGAAAAATTCGCCAAGGCCTTCCACGCATCCCCCGACGGCATGCTCATCACCCGCGTCGGCGACGGACGGCTGGTGGAGGTCAACGAAGGCTTCACCCGCATCACCGGCTACGACCGCGCCGAAGTGGCCCAGAGCTCCACCCTGAGCCTCGGCCTCTGGGCCAACCCCGCCGACCGCGAGCAACTGCTCATGTTCGTTGATCGGGAGTCCGGCGTTCAGGACTTCGCCGTGCAGATCCGCACCCGCGACGGCAGCCTGCGCCTGTGCGAACTGTCCGCCCACCGCATTACCATCGGCAGCGATGACTGCCTGCTGACCATCGCCCGCGACATCACCGAGCGCCAGCAGATGCAGGAAAAGCTGCAACTGGCCGCCACCGTGTTCGAAAGCACCGCCGAAGGCGTGATGATCACCGACGCCAGCCAGCGCATCATCGCGGTCAACCGCGCCTTCAGCGAAATCACCGGCTACAGCGAAGCGGAAGCACTCGGCCACTCGCCGCGCCTGCTCGCCTCCGGGCAGCACGACAGCAGTTTCTATATCGCCCTCTGGCACCAGCTCAACGCCGACGGCCACTGGCAAGGCGAAATCTGGAACCGCCGCAAGAACCATGAGCTCTACCCGGAGTGGCTGACCATCAGCGCCGTGCGCAACACCGACGGCGAAATCTCGCACTACGTCGGCGTGTTCGCCGACATCTCCACACTCAAGTACGCCCAGGCCAAGCTCGACTACCAGGCCCACCACGACCCGCTCACCGGCCTGCCCAACCGCCTGCTCTTCGAAAGCCGCTTGACCACCGCGCTCAGGGAAGCCCAGGAAGACCACCACCAGGGCGCCGTACTCTTCCTCGACCTCGACCGCTTCAAGCACATCAACGACAGTCTCGGTCACCCGGTCGGCGACCTGCTGCTGCAATCCATTGCCCATCGCCTGCGCGACCAGTTGCGCGACATCGACACCGTGGCGCGCCAGGGCGGCGACGAATTCATCATCCTGCTGCCCGGCCTGCACCAGGCGGTGGACGCCGAACACGTCGCGAAGAAGCTGCTGCACTGCTTCGAAGCCGCGTTCATCGCCGGCGAACAGGAATTCTTCGTCAGCGCCAGCATCGGCATCTGCCTCTACCCCGGCGACGGCAGCGACGTCGCCACCCTGGTCAAGAACGCCGACGCCGCCATGTACCGCGCCAAGGCCCAGGGTCGCAACCGCGTCGAGTTCTACACCCGCGAACTCACCTTCCAGGCCACCGAACGCATGGCCCTGGAGCACGAACTGCGCCGCGCACTGGAAACCGACCAGCTGCAGCTCTACTACCAACCCAAGCTCGCATTGGGCAGCGGCCTGCTGGTCGGCGCCGAAGCCCTGATCCGCTGGAAGCATCCACAATTTGGCGCGATCGCCCCGGACCGCTTCATCCCGCTGGCCGAGGAGAACGGCCTGATCCTGCCGCTGGGCGACTGGGTCCTGCGCGAAGCCTGCCGACAGATGAGTCGCTGGCAGGACAGCCACGCCGCCTTCGGCCCGCTCTCGGTCAACCTCGCCGGCGCGCAACTGCGCCAGCCCCACCTCGTCGAACGCATCCGCGACCTGCTCGCCCGCTACCACCTGCAGCCCTCGCGCCTGCAGCTGGAAATCACCGAAAGCTTCCTCATGCACCAGACCGAGGAAGCCCTGACCATCCTGCACAGCCTGAAGAACCTCGGCGTACAACTGGCCATCGACGACTTCGGCACCGGCTACTCGTCCCTGAGTTACCTCAAGCAGCTACCGCTGGACATTCTCAAGATCGACCAATCCTTCGTCCACGGCCTGCCCGACGACCCGCACGACGCTGCCATCGCCCGCGCCATCATCGCCCTGGGCCGCAGCATGAACCTCACCGTGATCGCCGAAGGCGTGGAACACCAGGCCCAGGAACACTTCCTCGAAGCCGAAGGCTGCGACCAGATCCAGGGCTACGCCCTGAGCCCCCCGCTGCCAGCCGACGCCTTTGCCAACCGATTCCTCACTCCGTTGAACTCGGTTGGCGCTACGGAAAACGCATCGGTATAATCCGCCGGCCTTCTGGGGGCCTATAGCTCAGTTGGTTAGAGCAGAGGACTCATAATCCTTTGGTCCACGGTTCAAGTCCGTGTGGGCCCACCACCCTTCAGAAACACGAAAGCCGCGCACTGCGCGGCTTTCGTGTTTTTGCCCTGATGAAATCCGATCAACTTCAGTCTTTCACTTTTCGCCAGCGTCCACAAAGTGTCCACTAGCGCCGCGCATCTGACCTTTCCAGCAGAGCAGATCCGATAGCCAAAGCGTTCTCGAATATGCTGATCGTCGCGTAAACCTGGTTTGGATCTCGGGCACCCTCATAGAGGAATCCCCCAGGACCTATGTCGACGATTACGCTCTGTATCAACTGATAGAACCTGACAACATCAGCTGCATCTTGAGGTTCTAAGCAGCCCAACTTGGACGAATTCTCGCGGAATATCAGGTTGTAGTTCTCAGGCACCGTCACCTGGTAGACCATCGGTTGCACTTCACCAAGGGAAAAGGGAGTGCAGGTGCTAACCCGCAGGCTAAGGTTCTGGCACTCCTCGATTAGCGCCGGTACGTACTGACGTTTTTCCACCAGCTCAATCAGTGCCCTGATTTCAGCCAGGATCGACGCCCGCACGGACTTCCGCTCGTTCCCACCCTGCAACCAGTGCATTCCAAAGGTACCCGCCGCCCCGGTTGCCCCGGATGCCAGTGCAACCAGAACAGTCGTCCAATCCGTCCCATCAACCATTTAACTCTCCCCCACGGAAGGCCAAGCTATTGGATTCAGCCTCACCACATCGGCCAGGTGGCCTGGGCTGAAGTGGGCATACTTCTGCGTCATCGCCAGAGTTGCGTGACCGAGGACACGCTGCAACGTCAGGATGTCGCCGCCGTTGCGCATGTAGTGGGCGGCGAAGGTGTGACGCAGGACATGCGTCAATTGCCCTTCGGGAAGCTCCAGGCCAAGGAGCTCCACCACCTTGCGGAAGATGTTGTAGCTCGGTCGGAACGGCAGGGCCGCCTGCAATCGCTTTTGCAGATCCTCGGTGATAGGGACCGAACGGTTCTTACTGGACTTCGTCTTGCTGTAGTGAATGAGCAGGTTTCGCACCTGACGTGGCAGCAGCTTCTCCGCCTCGCCCCAACGGGCTCCCGTTGAAAGACAGACTTCGGCAATCAGGGCCGCATCAGATGACACCTCTGCCGCCAAGCCATCAAGCAGCGGGGTTATCTGGTCCGTCTCCAGGTAGGCCATCTCAGCCTCATCAAACTTCAACGCCCGCACCCTGGCCAACGGGTTATCACCTACCCACTCGCCCAGCCGCTCCAGCTCGTTGAAGACCGCCCGTAGGTAGGCCAGTTCATGGTTCAGCATGTTCGCGCTGATCGGCTTTGCCTTGCCCTCTGCCTTGCTGAATCCACGCCCCGGCTTCGACCTGGTGTGCTTGCCCTCGGCTCTCTCGGCCCGGTAGGTGGCAAAGTGGTTGGCGGTGAATTTGTGGGCCTTGGGGTCGCCCATCCGCTCAGCCATCGCCTGGAGCAACGCCAGGCGCTGCTCGCCAGTTTTCAGGTTCTGACCATGGAGCTTGTACCAGAGGTCGACCAGCTCGCTCAGGCGCCGCTCATCCAGCTTAGGGGCCTTCTCGAACGTCCCATTGGAACCGTCGCCCATGATGCGGCGTTCCAGGTGCATCGCCTCGTTCTTCGACTTCACTCGGCGCCGGATTCGCGGGCCTGCACGCCCTTCAGGACGACAGTCCACCAGCCACTCGCCAGTCTCCAGTTTCTTGATTGACATGGGTTACAGAGGGCTGACCTGTTCAGAAAGAGCACTGACATCCCCAGTCAGGAGCCACAGTGCGTATTTCCGATAGCGAGGGTGCGCGACGATCTTCTGGAGCGACACCAGGCTGATCTCAATGCGCAGGTTCGACTCATACTTTTTGAGGGTGCTAATCGAAAGCCCCACCTCCTCGCACAGAACCGCCTGGGTGACCTTTTCCCTGGTCCTTACGGCCTTCAATCGGTCCGCAAGCAGCATCATTGCACCGGGCTGACCTGGCCGCATTCAGGCGCAACGGTGTCCGTCATCAACCAGAGTGCGTACTTCATGAATCGAGGGTGTTGAAGCACTTTCGTGAGTGCGCCGTATCCCATCTCGAAGGCAGACGACTCGTACTTCTTCATCGAGTTGATACTGATGCCAGCGAGATCACCAAATTCCTTTTGGGTAAGCCCTTCACGGCTGCGAATGGCTTTCAGCTTGTCCGCAAAATCCATCTTTCCTCTCTTGACAGGGGTTCATATAGACACCTAACCTTGGTGTCTATATAGACACTTTGCTTGGCAATATCACTAGAGAGGTTAGCAGAATGCAGATTGTCATCGACACGCCCTACGTAACAGTTCAGGAGTTTTCGCGCCGCTCCGGACTCTCCGACCGCTCCATTCGCCGGGAGATCGAGCAAGGCCACTACATCATCCGCCCCAAAGCTGAAGGCACGAAAACCAGTGTGCTGATCAACATGGTGCATATCGCCATGGAGGCCGCCGAGCAGGCGGAGCGCGTTCGTCAGGCTGCCCAGGATTAAGGGGGCCGAATGAACTTCGAGGACATCTACCGGCTAGACGTGATCCAGGCCCTGGAGAACGACCACCAGCTGGACTTCAAGGACATCGGCGAGAAGTACCTACAGAAGGGGCTCTGCCCCAACTGCGGCCACCGCACCCTGTACATCGGCTGCAAACAGCCGTATGTCCTGGCGTGTAACCGGCAGAACGAGTGCCGCTATACCGAGAAAACCCGCGAGCGCTACAGCTACCTGTTCGAAAACCTTAGCGAGCGCTTCCCCCGGACCGAGGCCAACCCGACCGCCACTGCTGACGCCTACCTGCAGCGTAACCGTGGCTTCGACACTAGCAAGATGCCGGGCTGGTATACCCAGGAGCGTCGCAAGCTTGCCGACGAGAGCTGGGGTGACACCGTCCGTTTCCAACTCTGCGACGGCTACTGGGAGCGCCTGATCGACGCCCGAGCCGTTGAACGCAACGACGGCGCGAAGGCCGGCATCAAATACGGCATGAGCTACAAGGGGCAAGGCTGGGTGCCGCCAGGCCTCACCTTCGACAAAGGCTGCCGGGTCTACGTGGTGGAAGGGATCTTCCACGCCATTGCCCTGACCCTGGCTGGCTACAAGGCTATCGCCGCCATCAGCTGCAACAACTTCCCCTGGCAAATCATCGAGGCCCACAAAGAAAAGCTGATCACCTGGTGCATCGCCCTGGACAACGACAAGGCTGGGCGCTCCGTAGTGCCCAAGTACCTGGCGCAGCTCCGCAAGATGAAGGAAATCGGCTGGGTAGCGCTCGGCGACCCTGACCGTGACTGGGACGACGTGTACCGCGACGGGCAGTTGGATGATGCCTATTTGCAGGAAGCCTGCTACCAGGGCCGCCTGTTCTGCGCCACTACGCCGATGAAAAAGGCCTACCTGCTGTACCTGAAGAAGCGCACCGGCTTCTTCCTGGTGGAGTTCGGCAGCTGCCTGTATTCGGCGCGGGTGAACCTCACCGAGCTGCAGAAAGACATCGAAGGCGACGACATCGAGGGCCACCAGCCCGAGTTCGCCAAGCACACCACCATCACCGAGGTAGCCAACTGCGTGCCGCGCTTCGAGTACATCGAGCGCGATGCGGTCACTGGCGAACAGCGCTTCTTCTTCAGCTTCGATTTTCCCAACGCCCGCCGCAGCTGCCGCGAAGCGTTGCCGCCCAGTTCGGTGAACGACCCGCGCAACTTCGCCAAGGCCCTGATCGAGAAAACCCCCTTCGGCACCTTCGAAGGGGGCGAGAAGGTGCTGGCCATGCTCCGCAAAGAGTGGCAACGCGACGCCCGCACCGTGCGCACCTTGCCTTACATCGGCTTCGACGACGACACCGCCGCCTACTGCTACCCCAGCTTCGGCTATCACAAAGGACAAGAAATCATGAACAACGAGCATGGCTATCTGGAGGTGAGTGGCGATGGTCTGAAAACCTCTGTACGCAGCATGGCCGTAGTGCGGGGTGGTGACTTCGATCCGGAGTGGTTCGCTGACTTCATGGCGGTGTTCGGCCTCAACGGCCTGGCGGCACTGGCCTGGTGGACTGGCTCGCTGTTCGCCCAGCAGATCCGGGCGGCACAGGCATCTTGGCCATTCCTGGAGTTAACCGGCGATGCCGGCGCGGGCAAATCCACCCTGCTGCGCTTCCTCTGGATGCTGGTCGGTCGGCGCAATGAGGAAGGCATCAAGCCCAGCGGTAGCGGCGCCTCGGCCATCGGTCTGCTGCGCGCCATGGCTGCCGTCAGCAACCTGCCGGTGGTGCTGCTGGAGTCAGACAAGACCACCACTGACGCCATGGGCCGCGAGGTGGTGGTTCAGTACAACTGGGAGGAAATCAAGGCGTTGTTCGACTACAACGCCAAGCTGCGCGTGACCGGCGTCAAGAGCACCAATGCCGACACCGAGGCACTGCTGTTCCGCGGGTCCATCTGCATCTCGCAGAACTCCAAAGTGGAAGGGCATGAGGCGATCATCACCCGCATCGTCTACCTGCACATGACCCGCGCCCACCACAGCCCGGCACTCAAGCCACTGGCCCAACGACTACGCGGGATGGAGGTGGAGGACGTGGCCGGCTTCCTGCGCGCCGCGCTGTGCGACGAGCGAGGTTGGCTGGAACGCTACTTCGCCGCTTTCGCCCACTACGAGCAGCGCTTCCAGGCCATCCAAGGCGTTGAGCACAGCCGGATCGTGCAATGCCACGCCCAGGTGATGGCCGCAGCCAAGGCCACCCAGGCGCTGTTCCCGGCCTGGACTGACAACGCCCTGGAATCCCTGGCCAAGCACCTGGAAGGCTGCGCCCTGGAGCGGCAGCAGTGCATTGGGGCGGAGAACAAAAGCGCAGCGCAGTTCTGGCAGATCTACCACTTCCTGAACGAGGACGTGGTGACGATCACCGAGAAGGGCGAAACCCGTGAAGAAATCCGCGAGCGCCTGAACCACAGCAATGATCGCGACCTGATCGCCATCAACCTGGAGCACTTCCAGCAGGCCTGCCGCCACGCAGGGATGGAGGTACTCCCCGCCGTCACCCTCCGCCGCGTACTGCCGCTGAGCACCACCCACCGCTTTATCGAAGTGCGCAAGGTGCGCTCCAAGCTGGAGAAGCGCCCCCTCAACTGCTGGGTGTTCGCCAAGCGGGGGAAGGAGTGATGAGCAACGGGATGAAAGTGGGCCTGGGCAGGCCTGACAGCAGTAGCTGTGTTTTGTGCGTATCCCCTCAGTCCATCCAGAACATTCGGAACATTAAGAACAAGGAAGAAAAACTCAAGACAAACCAACAACTTACATACAGAAAACCGTTCCACCAACTGGGGAACAAACAGAAACAAGCCGGGACAATTTCAGGAACACAGGTTCCAGAGATGTTCCGGAATTCAGGACTATTCGTAAAACGCTGCAGCCCTAGTGCCACGTGGGCCGCAGCGACTCATCTGGAAAATCCGTTCCGCTTGTTACCAGTAGCACAGGAACAATTCCAAGCGGCTGGAGGCCCCGTAATTCAAGGCCTCCAACAATGCGCAGGGGCGCTAGTTCCGGATGTTCCGGACTCCCGATGGGCATACGCGGGGTTTTCTCTTTCCGCGCCTCTCGACCACCTGGCCGCCTCGCACCTGGACACCGAGGTGTTCCAGGTGCTGGTCGGCCTGCTGGCCAACTACGACAACGCCCTGAGCAACTGAGAGAGGAGCAACCCCATGAGTAACACCCTGAGCGCAGCAATGACCCACGCCATGGAACACCAGAAACAACGCCCCGCGCTGGTCACCGCCGGCGTACAGGCCCTGAATCGACTGGTCCCGATCGCCCTGCGTCCCTCCGGACAAGGCCGTGCTGTCGGTCGCTTCCTGCTCGGCCTGTACAACGGAGAGGACTTCCCCTTCGACCTGACCGACCTGAGAGGCCTGGACCTGGTGCTGTTCGAGGACTGCCTGAAGGTTCTGATGATGGACTACAGCCCGGAGCTGGAAGTGCATGAGCGTGTCCAGAACGGCAGCGCGATCTGGCAGCAACTGATGGAGATGTGGGCGCCGGAGGTAATGCAGGAATGCTGATCGCCTACACCGCCAACGGCGCCCCGGGCGAGATGCCACTGCCGACCAGCTATGTCGACAACCTGCCCGCCGAGAGCTTGGCCGAGCTGGTGGCCAGCGATTACTGGCGCCACCACCCCAGCGAGACCCCAACCGAGAAGACCCTGATCCACCTGACCGTGGTGGACGGCCGCGACTTGGGGGTGTTCGAGGTGCGCCGCGACTGGCGCCCTGTGTTCACCGCCACCCCTCTTTCCACTGAACAGCCCCACCCCTGAAAGGAGTAACCACATGCTGATTCTGACCCGCCGTATCGGCGAAACCATCCGCATCGGTGACGACATCGAGGTCACCGTACTGGGCATCAAGGGCAACCAGGTGCGCATTGGCGTCACCGCGCCGGGCTCTGTCGATGTTCACCGCCAGGAAGTCTACGAGCGCATTCGTAGCACTACGGCGTCGCTCACACCTGCCCTGCAGGACTGACCCGGCCTAGCCGGAAATGAAAGGTGCCGAGGAGTTGCAGCTCCTCGGCACCGGCCACCACACAGGAGCCACACGATGAATGCTCAACACCTGAACAGCGGTACCACAAAGGCTACCACACCACCCCGCCACCTGCTGGTTACAGCCCTGATTGGCGGGGCCTTGGTCGGCTTCCTGGTCATGAAGACGCCGGAAGCCCGGGCACGCCTGGAAACGGTCACCGATATGGCGCGCCGTCTGGGCGAGCTGAGCGACCAGGATGCCCAGGTGATCGCCGCGCAGTTGGCCAAGTCGAGCCAACACCGTTCCCCCTCTTTGATCTGATGGAGCCCGTCGAGATGAGTGACGTAACCGAGAAAAAATGCCCCCGATGCGACTGGTGGCTGCCAGCCGATCTAGGGTTTTACAGCGCAGACAAGAGCGAGCCGGACGGCCTGCATCCGATCTGCTGGGGCTGTTTGAAACAGCTCGATGAGGTGCAAGCATGATCATCATCACCCGCTTCACCACCGGAACCTATGTAGCACGCGCCAAGGGGCTGAATGTCACCGCCAGCTGCGCGGAAAGCGCCCGCCGTGCAGCCGAGCGCGTGGCTGAGAAACTCGGTCGCAACCCTGACCTGCTGCAGTTGGAGGACAGCGACACCAGCGGCCAGACCTTCTCTCTACCGGAGACGTCTGATGAGTGACCCAGTGCTGTCCGCTCTGCAGATGAAGGCCAGCCCGGAAAGGCTGCAACAGATCCGCCAGCGACTTGGCGTCGGCTCCGCCTTCGAGCTGATCGAGGCCACCCAGATCCTGGACCTGTACACCAGCTTCGGAGTGGTCCAGGTGCCGCTGCCACCAGGTGAGTTCTTGGTGGGGATGCAAGACCCGGGAGGGTGTCGACGGTTCGGTGTAGTGAGGTTCTCCTGCCTCGATGACCGGGAAGGCTGGGGATAGGAAACCAAGGGCGCTACGGCGCCCTTTTTCTTTGCCGGTGTTTTTCTAGCAACGATGCAATAGAACAATACCGTGCAAATTGCTGCGTCAAAGTGTCATTGCGTCAATTAACGCTTAATTATACCCCCGCAATTCCGACCCTATTACGTACATAAGTACATAAGCACAATTGTTCCTTTATCCATTTAACTGCATGAACCCCAAAAAACGTGTGCACGTTTTTATAGATTCATGCACATGAAACTACAATTTCCTGAAAATTGAGCCTTGGAATTCGGGATTAGTTTATGTGACAAATTGTCAAAGCCAGCAAGTGCGCGGTATACAGACATTTTACCGTGTATTGACAACCGAGATTAGGAACCGAACTTCCCAACCCCTAACCTTGGGTTTAAGAAACTTCCTAGAAACCTCCGAACGGGTCTTGACGCAACAATTTTCCGATGAGTAAAGTTCGCCCCGCCAAAAATTCTAAGCGCTAGGAGCGAGAGATGGAAAACGTCAAAAGGAAACTCACGGAGATTAGAGACGGTATGCAGGACATACAGTGCCAGGTGATATTCATGGGTTCTGCAATGACCTCGAATACCGCTCTATGCGAGCAGGCGCGGGCGGGTGCCTGGAGTATTTTCAGCGGAATTTCCAGCAAACTGTCGGACCTGGACGACGCGGCGAACCAGGCCTACACCGCCATCGATCAGGGCAGCGCGCCAAGCTGATCGAACAGTTGCCGCTGTTTCGCCAGGGGCAACTGGCGGAGACGGTCGAACAGCAACTGATCGACGTCCCCCGCCGCAGGACGAAGCGCATGTGAGTAAGTCAGGTTCATGACGAAGGTGTGGCCACACCGTGGATCGAGACAACCGCAATACAGCCGGACGAACTCCAGCGTCACCTCGTCCCTGGAG
Source organism: Pseudomonas sp. SCB32 (assembly GCF_009189165.1). Lineage (NCBI taxonomy): Bacteria > Pseudomonadati > Pseudomonadota > Gammaproteobacteria > Pseudomonadales > Pseudomonadaceae > Pseudomonas > Pseudomonas sp. SCB32. The sequence continues at coordinate 584,783 of NZ_CP045118.1, read as the reverse complement.
CCAATCCGGGCCTTGCCCCCACACTCCTTGCAGTAGATCCGCATCCCCACCCCCGTAGTTCCACAATAGGAACTATTGTGCCACAACATGTAGTGGCTCTATGCCTCCCGGAATCCTATACGCCGGTCCTCGCGTAGCGCTTCGTTGACCTGCAGGAACAGCTGGTAGATCGGGCGCATTTCGTTGTCCGTGTACACCCTGTCGATCTTCTCGATGTCACCGAAGCCCCCGACATTCTCCGGAATGATGCCGGCCAGCGCCGGGTTCATTCGCCACGCCGCGATGATGTCGTTGCGGGTGATGTTCTTCACCTTTTCCAGCTCGTCCTTGGCCTGGAAGTCCCCGACCGGGATGATCTGAATCGCCTTCTCGCTGCCGCCCGGGATATTCACGAACATCGACCGGAAGTTGCCCACGCCCTTGCTCGCGCTGATCTGCGCGCGCAGCTCCTCCTCGTCCTCCTCGGTCAGGTCCGGGTCGTTGGTGTAGAAGATGTAGCCCGCGTGGGCGCCGTTGGCGTAGTAGCGGCGCCGGAACAGCGTGGCGGCCTCGTTGAGCAGCAGCGCCTGCAGGCCGCCCAGGTAGTCGGGCACTCCGTAGATGTTCTGCTCCACGTCGTAGTCCATGACGTGCTCGATCTCGCCGGCCTCGAATTCGAGCTCTTTCCCGTCTGGCAACAACATCACGTAGCCGCCGTCGACCTTCACCCGCATGTTGATCGCCGGCAGGTGCTCCAGCTCCAGGACCTGGCCGAAGGCGTTTTCTCGCCGGTAGAAGTACGCCTCCCCGAACACCATGTAGTCCAGGCCTGCGCGCCCCATCATCTGCGTGCTGCAGCCGGCAGACGGCAGGAAGTCACGCAGCAGCAGGTTGCGCTTGAACTTGGGGATGGCGCCGTGGTGCGCGTTCGCGCGCAGCAGTCTGGCCAAGCCGACGCGGGACACCGGCGGCGTGTAGATGCGCCCGTTGTCGCTGGCGAAGACGCCGAGGTATTGCCCGATATTCTGCGTCAGCACCGCCTCGGGGGCGCCGAACGAGAACGCCCGCGTGGGCTGCTGTCGTGGCGGTTTTTGCTGCTGGTTTCTTCGTTTGGCCATGGCTGCTCTGGGTGCTCAGTGCGTAGCGGCTGCGGCGCCGCTTGTTGGTGTTGAGGGGTTCATGGGCCAGCGCGTGCATGACCGCCCAGGCCACGTCGGCGTGGCCGGTGGCTTCGGTGCGGGATGCGCTGTAGGTGATCTGGCCGCTGGCGGTGGTGCCGCGCTTGATCGACAGGAAGGCCTGGGCGATCTCCGTCCAGCCGGCGTCCCACTCGATGCGACTGCCCTGGATCGTGTCCTGGGCTTTGAGCACCAGGGTGTTCTTGGCTTCCAGGCTGTAGTGGATCGGGGTCGCGCGCGGGTAGAAGTCGCGCACCAGGTCGAACACGCCGTAGCCCACGCCAGTGATGTCGATCCCGATGTGCTGCACGTTGAAGCGCTCGCACAGCTTCTCTACCTGGCTGGCCTGGTAGGTGAAGGAGTGCCCCCGCCAGCTGTGTTTCTCCAGGATGCGGAACTTCCCGCCGGGCTCCAGCGGCGGCGCCACCACCACACAGGTAGCATCGTCGCGCGTGCGGCTGGGGTCGTAGCCGAGCCACACCGGCGAATTGCCGAACGGGCGCGGATCGTCCGGGTCGTAGTCGGTCCATAGCCCGAGGTCGGAATAACACCGCTCCAGGTCGGCCAGGCCGAAGGCGCTCTGTGTGCTGTCGATGAATTTGCACATGTAGAGCTGGTCGAAACGATCGTCATCGTTTTCCAGGCGCAGCTGGTCGATGTCGAACAGATCGCATCCACCGGCAATGGCGTCCTCGATGGTGATCACCTTGCGCCATTGGCCATCCGGGCAGAGCGCGCCGGCGTGGATCTGCGCGTCGCTCGGCCAGGTGCCACCGCCCCGCTTGCCGCGCTTGCTGTTGCGGAACTCCTCCCCCGTCCAGAACGGGTAGGCCTGGTGGGTGACGGCGCTGGGTGTCGAGAAGTAGGTCTTCCGCCACTTTTTGTGGGTGGCCATCGCACTGGCCACGGTGTTCAGCTTCTCGAAGTCCCGAATCCAGAAGTATTCGTCGATGTAGACGTGCCCATGGTGGCCCTGGGCGGTGCTGCTGTTGGTCGACAGGAAGCGCAGCTCGGCCCACGGTTTGCCGTCCTTGCTGAGCACGATGGGATTTCCGGTCAGCTCCAGGTCGAACCAGTTGGCGGCGAACGCCACGATGTAGCTGCGGAAGATCTCGGACTGGGCGCGACTGGCGGACAGGAAGATCTGGTTATCCCCCGTCAATACCGCATCCATGAACGCCTCGGCGGCGAAGTAGTAGGTCAGGCCTACCTGGCGCGATTTCAGGACGTTGCGGATCCGGCACGTCAGGGGATTTTGCTTGGCCTGGTGCAGCTCCTGCTGGTAGCCGTACATGGTCGAGGTGAACTTCTCCAGGAAGTCCAGCTCGGTCAGCGCGCTGACGTCGTTCTTCGGCTTCTTCTCCCTGCGCTTGCCGCCCCCGCGTTCCCCTCTTTCACCCCGCTCACGGCGGCCTTGGCGCTCCCCTTCCCTGCCGCCCTCGCGCGGCACCGCGGCTGCATCCGGCTCCGCCCAGGGCGCCGGCTTGGCCGCCTGCTTCTGCAGGCGCTCGCGCAGCGTGGTCAGGCGGTCCAGCTCGTCCAGCTCGCCCTTACTCAGGGTCTCGGGCTTCTCCAGGAGCAAGGTGATCCGCCGGCTGACAGCGGCCAGCGGCTCCTCGTCCGTCAGCATCTCGTCCCAGCCGCCTTTGGCGATCCAGTAATAGACGATGCGGACGTTTGGCAGGCCGAGCTGCGCCTGGATCTCGCGCGGTTTGCAGCGGCGCAGATAGAGGCGCTTGGCGGTTTCTTTGACTTCGATGGAGTAGGGCATGGGCCGCAGTCTATGCGGCGAAACGGCATCGAACGTGCCGATAAATTCCTTAATATTCCTATTTTTATCAGATAGTTACGCAGCAAAAGCAAAGCGTTTGTTTAGGTTCTGACAGCTCCCTATGGTGGGGTCTCCGAAGCCCTCCGAGCCCACCAATCCATGCCCCGCTCCCTCGTCTCCTACTGGAAGCGCGTCGCCACCAGCGGCACCACCGCCGACGGCCGCGAGATCACGCCCCAGGAACTGCGTGATATCGCCGAGACCTACAAGCCGTCGCGCTACACCGCCGTGATCTGGTGCGACCACGAGCGCTGGCCGGGCTCCCACGGCACCGTGTTTGCCGTGCGCCTGGTCGAGCCTGCAGACGACCCAGAGCTGGAGGACGACCAGGTTGCGCTGGAAGCCCAGCTCAAGCCCAACGACAAGCTGCTGTGGCTCAACGACCGGGGCGAAAAACTGTTCGGCAGCATCGAGATCACCCCCAACTTTGCCAACTCCGGCAAGGCCTACCTGACCGGCCTGGGCGTCACCGACGAACCGGCCAGCCTCGGCACCCAGGAGCTGTACTTCTCCCGGCGGACCCACAAGACCGCCTACTTCGCTGCTTCTGTCGAGCTGGGCGCCCTGCGCGAGCCGGAAGCCGCCCCCGGCGAATCGGGCCTGATCAATGCCCTGACCGCCTTCTTCAAGCGCTTCGCCACCGAAGCCCTGCCGTCCGCCCCTACCCCGCAAACCCCAACCGAGAGCACACCCCCAATGGATGAAGCCACCGCGAAAGCGTTGAAGGCCCTGCTGGAACAATTACTGCTCGTCGCCGCCGGTATCCAGGCCGTGATTGAGCCGGCGACCGCCGAAGTCGACGACACCGAGAACCAGGACCAGGTCGACAGCGTTGACACCGCCGTGCAGGACATCGTCGACCAGGCCGAACAAGATCGCGCGTTCGCGCGCCGTCGCCAGGCCGACAAAAGCGTCGACGCCCGCCTGGCGGGTATCGAAAAGCAGTTCAGCCAACTGCTGAGCACCGTGCAGGCACGTCAACTGCCGCGCACCACCGGCCCGGCCGCCACCCAGAAAAAGAAGGTGTTCTGATATGGCCCAGCCATTGAGCCCCGCCGCCGCCGAACGTTACGCCCAACTGCAGGTCGACATCGCCGAAACCTACGGCGTCCAGGACTCGACCCGGCAGTTTGCTGTAGAGCCCACCATCACCCAGGAACTGAACGACGCGATCACCGCGCGCGCCGACTTCCTGGAGCGCATCAACATCGTGCTCGTCAACGAAGTGAAGGGCGAGAAGGTCTTCATCGGCGTGAACGGCCCGGTCACCGGCCGCACCAACACCAAGAACAAGGACCGCGAGGCGAAGGACGCCTCCGGCCTGGACAACACCCAGTACGAGCTGCAAGACACCCACTCCGACGTGGGTCTGCCCTACGCCAAGATCGACGCCTGGGCGAAGTTCCCCGACTTTGCTGACCGCTATTCGGCGGCCGTTCTAAAGCGTATCGCCCAGGACCGCATCATGATCGGCTTCCACGGCACCCACGTTGCTCCGGATTCCGATCCTGTGGCCTATCCGAAGCTCCAGGACGTGAACAAAGGCTGGCTGCAGCAGGCGCGCGAGCAGATCCCGGCGCAGGTGCTGAAGGAAGGCAAGGTCGCCGGTAAGGTCACCCTCGGCGTGGGCGGCGACTACGCCAACCTCGACGCCCTGGTGCATGACACCAAGCAGATGGTCGACGAGAACCTGCGCGAGGACGGCGACCTGATCGCCATCATCGGTAGCGACCTGCTGGCCGCCGACAAGGCGAAGCTGTACGCCAAGCAGGGCGACACCCCGACCGAGAAGGAGCGCATCGAGTCGATGCAGGTGATCGCCACCTACGGTGGTCTCCTGTCCTTCTCCGTGCCGAACTTCCCGGTGAACGCCGTGCTGGTCACCAGCTGGGACAACCTGTCGATCTACATCCAGGGCTCCAGCTGGCGTAAGCAGACCGTCGACAACCCGAAGCGCTCCCGCGTCGAGGACTACAACAGCCGCAACGAAGGTTACGTGATCGAGCAGCTGGAGAAGTTCGCGCTGACCGAAAACGTCGAGCTGCTGGAGGCCTGACCGTGAGCCTGGCCCTTGCCCACAAGCGCCGCGTCCTGGCTGGTGGCTCGCCCACCAGCTCGGCCGCGCCGGCGCCGACCGCGTACACCGCCGCCAACGCCCTGACCAGCCCGGCCAACGCCCAGAAGCACCTGCAGCTGATGGTTGCCGCCATGGACCAGGATCTGGAGCGCATCAGCGCGATCAACAGCCGCGAAGCCCGCCAGCAGCTGAAGCGCGACGAGCTGCTGCCCAAGTACCTGGACTATGTGAAGCGCTACCTCGACAGCGGCTTGGTGTACCAGAACCCGGTCCTGGTCCAGGTCCTGGTCTGGCTGTTCGACACCGTGCAGTTCGAGGCGGGGCTGAACCTCGCGCTGATCTGCATCGAGCAGGGCCAGGCGCTGCCGGAGCGCTTCACCCGCGACATCCCCACGTTCGTGGCGGATGAGGTGATCGACTGGGCCGAGGCCGAGCAGAAGGCCGGGCGCAGCCCGGAGCCGTATCTGTCGCAGCTGCTGCTCTATGTCGACCAAGACTGGTACGTCCCCACCTTCGTCCCCGATTGGCAAGTGCCGAAGCCCTGGAAGCTGTTCGAGCGCATCCCGGCTCGATTCCACAAGGCCCTGGGCATCCAGGCCATGGAGCAGCAGCAGTGGGCGCTGGCCATCGCGCACTTCCAGCGTGCGGAAACCCTTTACCCCGAGATCGGCGTGAAAACCCGCCGCGAGGCCGCCGAGAAGGCGCTGCGCAAGCAGCAGGCCGAGCAGCAGGGCAACGCCACCGAGTAACCGTCTACCCACCCCCAGCGGGGCCTGCCCTGGTGTAACGGCTGCGTGCAGCCCGGACCACCAAAGGCAGTCACCCCGCCCTATTCGAGCGCCCAGCGATGAGCTTTTCCGGCAAACCCACCACCCTGGTGGATCGCGCTATCCCCAACGACGGCTTCTGGCCGGACCTGGGCGTGGCCGATTTTCAGACTATCTACCGCCTGCCGGCGGAGTACCTGGAGGAACTGCTCGTCGAAGGCCTCACCACCGCCATGGGCGAGGTCAACCGCGACCTGGCCAAACGCAAAACCGCCTGGCAGGCCGCTGGAATCACCAGCGTGGAGAACGCCGATCCGCAACTGCTGCCGGAGCGAGGTTTCTATGCCGCTGTTTACAAGCGTGCCGTGTACTGCCGCGCCAAAGCCCAGTTGCTGCAGCAGTTCGCCACCGTGAACCGCCGCGCCGAGGCCGCGAACCTCGCCAAGGAAAGCCCGGACACCGAAGCCCAGTTCCTCTCTTTCAGCCAGCAGGCCGTCCGCCTGATCCAGGGGCGCGGGCGCATTACGGCGGTGCTCCTGTGATCAAGCTGCGCGCCCTCACCCGGTTCCTGATCGACCGCAACCTGGTGCAGCCGGAGCAGATCGACAGCTGGGCGGAAAACGTCACGCTGCCTCTGTACTGGAAGCCCACCGAACAGGGGATGCACCTGGGCGATATGCGCTATCGCGCGGTGATCCAGATCGAGCGCCTGGCAGACAACCCGGCCCGCCTGATGGCCCTGGTGGGCTCCTGGCTGGAATCGAACGATCCCAGCCGCAAGGACGACGCCCTGGCAGATCCCACTTTCGACATCGACCAGTTGGACCCGGATACCGCCGACGTCGAGCTGCAGCTGGAGTTCATCGAGCAGCAGCACCTGGCCGAGTCGGACGACGGCGAGATCGAGGCCTTCGGCAAGCGCTGGGACTTCGTGCCGTTCGACCTGTGGGTAGCCGAGGACGGGAGGGTCACCGATGGCCAGACCGACCGTTAGTTTCGACGTCCGCGGCATGGTCGACGCCAAGGAGCGTATCGCGCTCTTGGAGCTGCCGGCGCCGAAGCGGCGCCGCCTGCTGAACAACGCCAGCAAGCGTATTCGCACCCGCAACCGTAAGCGCCTGGGCGAACAGCGCAACGTCGACGGCACGCCCTTCACCGCCCGTAAGGACGGCAGCAAACGGAAGATGCTGCGCGGCCTGGCCAAGGCCCTGCAGGTGGTCAGCCTTTCCGCCGATGAGGCCGTGCTGGGCTGGAAAAACCGCCTGATGGGCAGCATCGCCGCTGACCACCAGGAGGGCCGCCCCGAGCAGATGAGCGCGGCGCGTATGCGTCGGCTCGGCAACGCACCGGACTACGACGCCCCGGCCACCCGCCTGCAGGCTCGCGCCCTGCTGAAAGAGGGCTACCGGGTCCGCAACGGCAAGCGCTGGAAGCGCCCGACCCTCGCCTGGATTCAGGCCAACCTCAGCGCCGGCCGGGCCGGGCTGATCCTCGCCAAGCTCACCGGCGTGGCCAAAAAACAGCGCTGGCAGATCGAGCTGCCGGCCCGCGCCGTCCTCGGCGCAGACCACCAGGACGTGCGCGACATCGTGCGAACCGTCCTTCAGCAAACCCTCAACGCACCCCGATAGCGAGGCCTCGCATGGCTCAAGGCAAAGTCAGCGTCAACAACCTGAACCTGGGGCAAGGCCCGGTTACGGAAATCGAGCGCTATTTCCTATTCATCGGCCCGGCGACCAAGAACGTCGGCAAGCTGATCCCCCTGAATACCCAGTCTGACCTGGACAACGAGCTGGGCTCAGCGGCGAGCGACCTGAAAACCCAGGTCGCCGCCGCCCGCCAGAACGGTGGCGACCGCTGGGCCTGCATGGCTGCGCCCATCGGCGCAACCGACGACTGGGCCGCCGCCCTGGACAAGGCTCAGCGCGACGGCGTGTCGGTGGAAATGGTGGTGATCACCAAGCCTGTCACCAGCAAGGCCGAGCTGTCGGCGATGCACGACAAAGCTGTGGCCATCAACAACGAATACGGGCGTCGCGTGGTGTTCATCGCTGCCAGTGCCGGCATCGTTGCCGCCCAGGACTGGGCCGCCTACCTGGCCGAGCAGCGCGCCATCCTCTCCGACCTTTCCGCACAACGTGTCCTGGTCGTCCCCCAGTTGCACGGCAACAACCTGGGCGTGCTCTCCGGGCGCCTGGCCAACGCTGCCGTCAGCATCGCGGACAGCCCGATGCGGGTCGCCACCGGCCCCCTGCTGGGCCTCGGCGCCGAGCCCAGGGACAAGGATGGCATCCCCCTGCCGTCCTCGATCCTGGCCGAGCTGGACAAGGCGCGTTTCTCGGTACCGCAGACCTACCCGGACTATCCCGGCGTGTACTGGGGCGACGCCAACCTGCTGGACGCCCCGGGCTCCGACTTTCAGGTGCTGGAGTACCTGCGCATCACCGATAAGGCCGCCCGCCGCGTCCGCATCCTGCTGATCCAGCGTGTGGCGGATCGCCGGCTGAACAACAGCGCCAACAGCATGGCCGCGAACAAGTCCGCGCTGATGAAGCCCCTGCGCGATATGTCCAGGTCCGTGCTGTTCGCCGGCCAGCAGTTCCCCGGCGACATTCGGCCGCCCCGCGATGGGGACATCACCCTGGTGTGGTCGAGCCCCACCAAGGTCGAGGCCTACCTGGTCGTCCGCCCCTACAACTGCCCGAAAGACCTGACCGCAAACATTGCGCTGGATCTGGCCAGCGACAACGAGGAGTAAGCCCATGGCCCGTATCGGCGGCATGAACTTCGACATCAACCTGGGCGATCTCCAGGCGCACGTCGAGAAAGCCACCCTGGATATCACCGACAACTCTGCCGTGGCTCAGACCCGTGGCGTACCCGATGGCCATGTGGACGGCGACGTCTCGGCCAAGGGCGAACTGGAGCTGGACAGCTCCCAATTCTCGGTGCTGATCCAGGCCGCCGGCCGCGCCGGCAGCTTCCGCAAGCTGGACCCCATCGACATCGTGTTCTTTGCCAAGGCCGGCACCGACGAGTTCCGCGTGGAGGCCTTCGGCTGCAAGCTGACCGTCTCCAGCCTCCTGGACATCGATCCGAAGGGCGGCTCGAAGTCGGTGCACAAGGTGCCGTTCGAGGTCACCAGCCCGGACTTTATCCGCATCAACGGCGTGCCCTACCTCGATTCCACCGAGATCGAGGGCCTGCGCTGATGGGTGACTGGATGGACCGCGCGCAGCAGCGCGAGGCCCTGGAGCTGGACCGCGCACTGTCGGCCCGCCTCGCTGCCATTCGCCCAGCCGTCCCCAGCCACACCCACTGCATTTGCTGCGACGACGAGATCCCTACCGAGCGCCAGGCGCTCGGCGGGGTGACCCGCTGCGTCCCCTGCCAGACCAAGCACGAACGCGAGTACCGCCAATGACCACCAGCCCCTGGCCGAACTTCAGCTTTGCCGAACTGCGCTGCAAGTGCGGTCGCTGCTCCAGCGACGGCCGTGAGATGGACCCGGCATTCATGGCCGAGCTGCAGAAGCTGCGCGACCTGTACGGCAAGCCGCTGGCCATCAGCAGCGCCTACCGCTGCCCGAAACACCCGGTGGAGGCGCGCAAGGCCGAACCGGGCGAGCACACCACCGGCCTGGCCGTGGATGTCGCCATTCGCGGCGCCGACGCCTTGGAGCTGCTGCGCCTGGCCTTGTCGCTGAAGTTCACCCGCTACGGCATTAGCCAGAACGGCGTAGGACGCTTCATCCACCTGGGCATGGCGCCCAAGGGCGGGCGTCTGCCCAGCCCCGCACTCTGGAGCTACTGAATGCGCAACATCCTCGTCGCCGTCCTGGTCCTCGCCGCCGTGGCCGCCGTCGCTGGCGGTTGCGGCACTGACAGCACCGCCGCCCGCGCCGCGTCTGCCCTGGTGGCCACCTACTGCCGTGCGCCGGAACCGGCCCGCGTGCTGCTGCGCGCCCAGATCGCCGCCGACACCGCGCCCAACACCGTCCGCGTGGAGTGTGCCGCCGATGCCCTTTGATAGCTCTCTGGACCTGCGTTCGCTGCCTCTGCAGGACGCCTGGCGCGTGCTGCGGCCGCTGCAGCTGCGCCTGGCCGATGGCCGACTGATCGTTGTCCCGGTCGGCTACGTCACCGACCTGGCCAGCGTCCCGCGCATCGCCTGGCGCATCGTGCCGCGCGACTACGCGCCGGCCCGCGCGCCGGCCGTGGTGCATGACTACATCTACACCAACCTGACCCACCGATTCACCAAGGCCGAAGCCGACCGGATCTTCTACGACGCGCTCCTGGAGCAAGGCACGCCGAAGCTGCTCGCCTGGTTGATGTGGTGCTGCGTGCGGGTCGGTGGTCGCGGTAACTGGGGGCGCTGATGGAACTGTCCGCCGTGGCTATCAGTGTCCTGCTGATGCTGACCGAGCTGGTACTGACCGGCGTCGTTGGCTTCCAGGTCTACCTGTTCAAACAGATCAGCGCCGCCCGCCGTGAGCATCTGGAGTTTCGCATCGAGGTCGCCGAGCGCTACGTCCGCGCGGAGCACATCGACAAGGCTATGGAAAAGCTGGAGGACCGGCTGGAGCAGCGCCTGCAACACCTTTTCAACCAACCCACCCTACGGAACCACACCCCATGAGCGAACGCGCCGAGATCACCCTGGAAATCGCTGACCAGGAGTTCACCTTCAAGCTGACCCCGCAGGACGTGACGAAGTACTTCAACGCTGTCACCGCGAACAACAAGGTGGCCCCGTCCCACAACCTGCTGGTGAACACCGTCGCCCAGGAGCAACTGGCCAGCCTCAAGGCGCACCTGGTCAATCCAGTGATCACCATGAAGATCGCCGGCACGCTCCTCGAGGAGTACGCGCCGGACGTTGAAGTCACCGTAAAAAAGCGCTCGGCCACGCTGAACGCCTGACCGAGGACGGCCTGGGCCAACTGATGGCCCTGGTCACGCGCTGGCTACCTGGAGCGGAGCCCACGGTGGAGAACCTGGGCACCGCGAAGTGGCTGGAAGACGAGCACTGGCGCCGCATGGAAATCGCGGTCGCCAACGGCATAGCCAAGGCCTTCAGCGGCTGACCGAGAACCGGCATGGCAGACACCACCACCAGCAAACTCGACTTCATCTTGCGCCTGGTCGACCAGGTTACCGCCCCCGCCGCGAAGGTCAGCAAACAGCTGATGGATGTCGCCGAGGTGGGGAAGACCGGGTTCACCCAGGTCGGCGCCGGCGCCGCCGGCATGGTCGGCAGTGTGCTGGCCCTGCAGGAGAGCCTGGCCCCCGCTCGCGAGCAGATGGCGGCGGTGGGCGAGGTGCGCTCGCTCGGTGTGGCTGAGGACGCCCTGGACGCCCTGCAGCGCAAGTCCTTGGAGTTCAGCGTGGCCTATGGCGCCAACGCCACCGACTTTGTCCGCTCGGCTTACACCATCGAGGGCGCGATAAAGGATCTCACCGGCGACCAGCTGGCCCTGTTCACCAACGCTTCCAACGTCCTGGCCAAGGCGACCAAGACCGACAGCGAAACCATTTCCGCCTACATCGGCACGCTCTACGGCATGAACAAGGCCCAGGCCGATGCCATGGGCAAGAGCGAGTGGGTGGAGCAGCTGGCGGGGCAAAGCGCCCTCGCCGTGCAGATCTTCCGCACCAGTGGCCAGCAGCTGAACGACGCCTTCAAGGCCACCGGCATCGGCGCCTCCGCTGCCGGCGTGGGTCTCGCCGAACAGATGGCGGTCCTGGGCACGCTCGGGACCACCATCGAGGGCGGCGAGGCCGGCGGGCTCTACAAGGCGTTCTTCGAGAACATCGCCAACGCCGAGAAGAACCTTGGCATGCAGTTCACCGACAGCCAGGGGAAGCTGCTGCCGATGCTGCAGATCCTGGACAAGCTCAAGGCGAAGTTCGGCGACCTGTCCAAGCAATCGGACCTCAACGCCCTGACCGCCGGTTTCGGCGGCGAAGCCTCGCGCCTGATCGTCACCCTGATGAAGGACACCGACCGCTTCCGGGACGGCCTGGACCGCCTGGGCAAGGTCAAGGGCATGGAGCAGGCCGCCGCCATGGCTCAGGCCATGGTCGACCCCTGGGAGCAGTTCAGCGCCATGTTGCACAACGTGCGCATCGTGCTCGGCCAGGTGCTGCTGCCGGTGCTCAATCCGCTGATTGCCAAGATCACCGAGGTGGGCGTGACCTTCCAGCGCTGGGTGGTGATGTTCCCCAACATCAGTCGCTGGCTGGGCTACGTCACCCTCGGCGTGCTCGCCCTGGTGGCGGCCGCCGGCGGCCTGACCATCTTGGGCGGCATGTTGTCGGTGCTGTCCGTCCTGGTCAGCCCTGTCGCGCTCCTGGTGTTCGCCATCGGCGCCCTGGTGGTGGCCGTGGGCGCCGCGATCATCTGGTGGGACCAGTTGAAGGCGAAGTTCAGCGACTCCGCATGGTTCCAGGTGCTGCTCACCGTCATCACTCCGGTGGTGCTGGCCTTCAAGATCTGGTGGGCACTGATGCAACTGGGCTGGGCCGCGCTGCAGAAGCTGTGGGACGTCGGCGTGGCCGTAGTGGGCTGGCTGGGCGAGCTGCTGGGCGCCACGACAGGCGCGACAAGCGCCTGGGAAGCGTTGGTGTGGGTGTTCACCAACATCTCGCCGTTCGCGCTGCTGGGCAAGGCCTTGAAAGGGGTAATCGCCCTGCTCAACCAGATTCCCGGGGTGTCGATCGATACCAGCTTTGCCGACCTGCCGGAGCCGCCCGGGCTGACTGACGCGATGACCGCCGCCGAGCGGGCCAGCGCTGCGCAGAAGGCCCAGCAGACCATCAACGCCGCCATCCCCAGGCTGTCGCCCAGCACCGCCACGGCGGTGCCGCCGGGCGGCCTCCTGACCCGTATCCAGAACACCGACCAGGGCAAGAAGACCCACATCGAGAAGATGGAGATCCACACCAGCAAGCCGGCAAGCCCGCTGGAGCTGGAAAACTGGATGGAGATGGCGGCGGGATGAGCCTGTACATCGATCTGCTGATCGTCGGCAACGACCTGGCCCTGGATCAGTCCCGCCAGCCCCTGTTGGTGGATGACCGCGCAAGCATCGCCCAGGACATCGCCCACATGATCCGCGAGAGCGGCTTGCTGGTGACCCTCGTGGCCGAGCGCGACCGCTTCCGCCAGCGCGACTGCCTGCAGCAGATCGAGCTGCTGCTGGAGGCGGACGAGCGCCTGGTACCGGGTACCGCGCGAATCATCGAGCAAGACACTGGCGTGTACCTGGTGACCGCCAAGACCGTGGATTTTGGAGAGTTTGAGGTGGTCCTATGAGTGACATCGACTTTCGCCAGGCCCTGCGCGACTCGGGGGTTCCGACCACCGAGGCCGGGCTTCGCCAAGCGTGGGAAAGTGAGGCAACGGCCCAGGGCAGCGTCCTGAGCAATACCGGCGCCTACTCGCCCTTCTGGCGCATCGTCACCGCGCTGATCACCAAGCCAGTGCTGTGGCTGATCAACTTCCTGGCCGACATCGTGCTGCCGAACTTCTTCGTGAAGACCGCCCGCGACGCCTGGCTGGATCTGCTGGCCTGGCAGGTCAACGTCGAGCGCAAGCCCGCTACCAAGGCCCGTGGGCGCATCCTGTTCACCCGCAGCACCACGGCAGGCACCCTGGAGGTGCCCGCCGGCACCCGCGTACGTTCGGTAGCGATCAACGGCAACACCTACGAAGTGCTGACTCTCGCCCCGGCGACCTTCGCCGATGGCGCCGCCCAGCTGGAGATCGAGGTGGAAGCCTCCGAGGCAGGCAGCGGCTACAACCTCGCGCCAGGCTACTACGCCATTCTCCCGGAACCGGTCGCCGGCATTGTCCAGGTGGTCAACGCCGAGAACTGGCTGGCCCAACCCGGGGCGGACCAGGAAGGCAACGACGAGCTGCGCCTGCGCGTGCGTAACCAGTATTCCGCCGTCAACCAGTGGCACACGGACGCGGTGTATCGGGCCATGATCACGTCGTTTCCGGGCGTGCGCCCCGATGGCGTGTATTTCGAGCACGACGCCCCACGCGGCCCCGGCACCGCGAACGCCTTCGTCTTGTTCGAGGCCTCGGCGCCGGCCGCAACCTACCTGGAGCAGATCAACAGCTACATCCGCGACCAGGGCAACCACGGCCACGGCGACGACCTGCAGGTGATGGAGATGCCGGAGACGCTGCACGACGTCAGCCTGCAGGTGTGGCCCCGCACGTCGGTCGGCATCGAGCAACGCCCCGCGCTGAAAGCCGACATCGAGCTGTTCATCCGCGCGGCATTCCGCGAGAGCACCGCCAGCGACTACCAGCCGACGCTGACCTATCCGCAATCGCGCTTTTCCTTCAGCCGCCTGGGCGAAGAACTGCACCTGCAGTTCCCCGGCATCGAGTCGCTGCGCTTCAGCAACGACGACATCATTTCAGAGCTGGCCATCCCGCGCCTGAGAGTCCTGGGGGTGGTCCTTGCTTAAGCTGAGCCTGCCCTTCTGGCTCGCCGGCCCGGAGCTGGCCAAGCTGCGCCGTGCGGCGCAGAGCTGGTGGGACAAAGCCGAGAACTGGCTGCGCTGGCCCCTGCTGCAGCTGGACGCGGAGACCTGCCACCTGAGTGTCCTGGAGCTGCTGGCTTGGCAGCGCGACATCACCCGCTTCCAGGGCGAATCCGAAAGCCTGTTCCGCCTGCGCGTTCGCCACGCCTTCAGCAACGCCGTGGACGCCGGCAGCACCGCCGGCATGGTGCGGATCTTCCAGCGCCTGGGCGTCGGTTACGTCGAGATCGAGGAGCGCATGGACAGCGTGGACTGGGACGTGGTGCGCCTGCACCTGACCGACTCCCAGCTGACGCAATCGCCGGTACTGCTGCGCGTGCTGACGCAGCAGTACGGGCGGACCTGCCGCCGCTACGACTTCGCCACCATCACGCCAGTGGGGATGAACGTCGCCCTGGCCGACTTCAACGACGACCAGCTGACGCTGGTGGCCAGCCTGGACGAGCGCGCCGGGCGCCTGGTGGCCATCAACGAACTAGCCGTGGTCGCCAGTCTCTAGGAGCCCCCATGTCTGCAAGCATTACTCTTGCTGGTGAAAGCCTGATCGCGCAGAAGCAGGCCGCCCAGCAACCCCTGCAGGTCGCCCGCTTCGTCCTCGCCAACGTCCCCGGGCTGAACCCGAACGCCCCCGTAGATCGGGCGGCGAGCAAGCCGCCTGCCGCGCAGATCGTCCACACCGCAGCGGTCACGCGCGCCGGCTACGTGAACCCGCGCCAGGTGATCTACAGCCTGATGATCGGCTCCGACATCGGCGACTGGGATTTCAACTGGATCGGCCTGGAGAGCGCCGAGAACGTGCTGCTGGCCGTGGCCTACGTCCCGGTTCAGCAGAAGCGCAAGAACATCCCGCCGCTGCAGATCGGCAACAACATCACCCGGAACTTCCTGGTGGAGTTCAACGGCGCCCAGCAGCTGACCGGCATCAGCGTGGACGCGAGCACCTGGCAGCACGACTTCACCGTGCGCCTGGCCGGCATCGACCAGCGCGAGCGCCTGAGCAACCGCGACATATTCGGGCGTGCGTGCTTCCTCGCTGACAGCCTGCAGCTTGAACGCATGTTCGGCGCCTATCAGCTGAAAGCGGGGGTCGCCTACATCGAGGGCGTGCGCGTGGTGCTGCCCGAGGCCATCGGGATCACCATTCCGTCACTGCCGTCGAAAGTCTGGATCGACGTCGCCCTGGTGCGCCAGGCCAGTGACGTCGTGGTGAGCTGGGCGGCCGCGTTCGGCGCCAACCTCGTCGACTACTCCGACACCAACGGCGTGCGCCACTACCTGGTGCCCATCGCTGACGTCACCAGCAGCACGGCCATGGCCGACCTGCGCGCCTCCCAGCCGATTACTGGCGCCCTGGTGCAGCACTTCGCCGCCCGTGTAGGCGATTACGCGCAGCTGCGCGCCAGGGCCACCACAAAAGTGGATGTCGGCCTGGGCAACCTGCCCAACGCCAAGAGCGACGACCCGGACAGCGATTCCAGCGACGTTCTGGCCACCACCAAGGCACTCAAAGCCATGAGGGCGCTGGTGGATTCGGCCCAGGTTGGCCTGGTGGGCATGTTCCCGATGGGCACCCCGCCGGCGGGCTGGCTGAGAGCCAACGGCGCGGCGGTCTCGCGCACCGTCTTCGCTGCTCTGTTTGCGCGGATCGGGACCGCCTACGGCCCCGGCGACGGATCCACCACTTTCAACCTGCCCGACTATCGCGGCCTGTTCCCCCGTTTCTGGGACGACGGGCGCGGCATTGACGCGGGCCGTGGGCTTGGCACCTTCCAGGACGGCGCCATTCAGAGCCACGGTCACACGGCCAGGTCTGACGGCTCTGGCGCCCACACCCACAACGCCTGGACCGCCGTCGCGGGCGAGCACGCGCACTACGTCAGGACCGGCCGGGTAACACCAGACTCCATCGACTGGTCCGGCTATGAGGAACCCCGCAACCTCGTGAACTACGGGGAGGATGGTTACAACGACAAGCTGACCAGCTCCGGCGGTTCCCACAACCACCAGGTTGGCGTCGACGCCGTAGCCCACCACTCGCACACCATCACCGTCGATCCCACCGGCGGCGGCGAGACACGCCCGCGCAACATCGCCCTGCTCGCCTGCATCAAGTACTGAGGCCACCCCATGACTCCGAAAACCGTTTACCAAACCGACAGCCTGGGCATCTACGTGGGCACCGCTGTGGCTGATCCGTCGCCGCTAGAGGCTGGCGTCTGGCTGATTCCCGCCGGTTGCGTCGAGACCCCACCGCCGAAAATCCCCGAGTACCGTGCCGCGCTGTGGAAGGGCAATAGCTGGCAGCTGATCGATAGCTACCAGGGCCTCACCGCCTACAACACAAAGACCGGCGAGCCGATGAAGATCGAGCGTCTGGGCGCCCTACCGACCGGCTACACCCTGGAGGTGCCGGGACCACATCAGGTCTGGAAGGACGGCCACTGGGTCGACGACATCCCCGCCGTGGTCGAACGGCGCTACGGCGAACAGGTGGCCACCGTCGATACGGCTTGCTCGTCGGCCATCGTTGCCGGCTTCTGGTCCAGCGCCCTGGGCGAACCCCATCAGTACAGCACCCAGCTGGACGACCAGGTAAACCTCACCGGCATGATTCTGCGCGGGGTCGACTGCACCTACGCATGCCGCGATGTTGACGGCATAAAGGCCTTTCACCCGCACACTGCCGCCCAGCTGCGCACGGTGGGTGACGAATTCGCAGTGTTCAAGCTGAAATGCCTGCAGCAGGCCCTGGTGCTCAAGGAGCGCTTGGCCGAGGCCCGAGCTGCGGCAGATCTCGCCGCCATCGAGCGGGTGACCTGGGAGGCCTTGCCGGCATGACCTGGGCACCTGTCACGATGCGCTGGCCGGAGCAGTCCACACAGTGGCTGAACTCCCTAGACGCGGCCAAGGATCTGGCCACCGCCGAGCAGGGCAGCACCGGCACGCGCCTGGAAGCCTTGAAGGATCTGGCCACCACCAGCCCCGGCCCAGTCGGCGCTGCTGCCGGGCCTGCCGTCGCGGCGGGCCGTGCCGCGCTGAACAATTCGCTGGGCGAGGCTCCCGCCTGCCTGGTGGTGACACCGTTCCAGAGCGGCATCGGCAGTGGCACCGGCCAGCAGCGCTACCTTTCTGCCCCCAACCTGGTGCAACGCCTGGCGGACAAGCTGCGCGACAACACCGACGCGGGCCTGCCGCAGGGCGAGCAGTTCGCCCTGGTACTGCTGTTCCTGGGCACCCGTTACGACCAGTTCGCAGCGACGCTCGGTAACTTCAACGCCCTGCTGCCGCTTTCCGATCTGCAGCGAGCCGAGCGCCGCGCCCAGCAGCTCGCCGAGCTGGAGTCCGAAAAGTGGGAACTGCCGGCGGCAGGCAGCGTGCTGCGCTGGGCTCCGCTGCCCCTGGAGCGCTGCACCATCACCAAGGCATCGAAACAGGCCTTGTCCTCGCAACTGGCCGCCCTGGAGAGCTACGCCGACACATCGCCCCTGGCCGACCTGGCTGCACTCGCTCAACGCAAACAGAGCTTGGCGCAGCAGCGCGAGCAGAAGCTGACCGATCTGCGCGCTCTGCTTGCGGGTGGTACCGAGGACATCACCATGCGCGCCCGCCTGCTCGGCCCAGGCGATGCCGGCGAGCTGCGCCGCCAGTTGCTACAGATCCCCGCCCCGGGCCACGAATGGGCACTGTCCGCAGGCGTCATGTTGGTGGGTTCCCTGAATGGGCTGTCGTTCGTGCGCGAGCTGGTGGGCCTATGACTCTGCTCCTGGACGGCCAGCAAGTACGGGGGAAGTCGCTGAAGGTGGCGGCCAGTCTGCGGATCGAAAGTAAGGATCTGTCGGGGCAGACCAGCAACAGCGAGTCAGCGCACACGGGCTTCAAGGCCAAGACACTGACCATCACCTGCCTGATTCGCTTCGCCGACGCGGACGATCTCCGCAACCTGATGAGCCTGGCCGAGGCCACCGGGTCGGGCGGCCAGCTCAAGACGTATCGGGTGGTCAATGACACCGCCGCATCCTTCGGCGTGCGCCAGGTGCAATTCTCGGATGGGGTAAGCGCCCGCGAGGACGACCAGCTGTCCGCCTGGCGCATACAGTTCACGCTCACGGAAAAGCTGTCGAACCCCGAGCGCGTGGAGAAGCGCCGCAATGCCTCGGCCGTCACCCAGCTGAGCGGACCAGGACAAGCAGTCGGTGGCGCTGCTGGAGGGACTGGCGCGGGCGCGCAATCTCAGGAACTGACTGGCTTCGAAGCGACCTTGAAGCGCCTGGACACCTGGCTGGGGGACAGCGCGTGAAGCTGAACAAAGTGCTGAGCATCGACGGCAAAGCCTACCCGCTGGTCAAGGACGAGATCCGCCTGGAGCTGCGCAGCCCAGGCCGCGCCGCCTTCACCATCCAGGCCAGCGAGCCAGTGAAAGGCCTGGTGACGCTCGATGTCGGCTACAACGACAAGCCCCTGCAGAGGCACTTCCTCGGCTACGTCGAGCGCTGCACCGCCGCCAACGCAGTGGAACAGGTGCTGTTCTGCCGCGAACTGTCCGCCGTGCTGGCGGCGCCGCTGCCTCTCAACCTGCGTCACGTCGACTTGCGCACTGTCCTCGCTGCAATCAGCGATGCCACCGGCCTGCGTTTCCGCGTGCCGGATCAGCCCTACGCCAGAGCCAAGGCCCCGTTCTTCTACAGCCTTGCTGCCGGGTATCAGGCCATGGACAGCCTGTCCCGGGTTTTCGGGATTCCCGACTGCATCTGGCAGCAGCAGGGCGACGGCGAGGTGTTCGTGGGCAACTGGGCAGACAGTTTTTTCGGCACCCGCCCACCGCTGCAGCTCCCGGTCGAGCTGTTCGACGACTACCAGGGCAATCGCGGGGCGCGCATCGCTGCGCTGCCTGGCCTGCGTCCTGGTGCAACGATCAACCAGGGCGAGCGCGTCACCAGTGTGACCCTCGCCGACAACCAGATGGCCATCCGATGGAAGACGTGATCCGCCGCGCCGTAGAGCGGCAATTTCCGGAGATCGCAGGGGGATACCACCTGCCCCGCTTTGCCCGCGTCGTGGGCGTCGCCGATGCCCCGGCCGACGGCGCGCTGTGCGATGACTTCCGCCCGCGCCTGGCGGTCGACATCGAGGTGCTGGCCGAGAACGGCGAGCCAGATCCGGCCCTGCCGATCCTGGCCGGCGTGCCGCTGCCGGTACCGGTCGGCGGCAACGAGATGGGCTTTTTCGCCTTCCCCGAAGAGGGCACCACCGTGGTGGTCAGCTTTGCCTACGGTCTCCCCCACAAGCCCTACATTCAGCAGATCCTCCCGCACGGTTTGAGCCTGCCGCGCATCCCGAAAGGGGACCAGATCTGGCAGCACAGCGAGGCCGCCCAGCAGCGCGTGGATGCGTCCGGCAACTGGCTGCGCCAGACGGATGGGGCAATCCGCGATCAGGCCATGGAGCGCACGGTAGAGGCCCTGGCGAACGCCGAGCACTACCAATCTCACACCATAGAGGTGGATGACCACGCCACCGAGACGGTGGGCGGCACCAAGAAAGTCGAGGCATTGGGCGCGATGAAGCTGCTTTCCGGCGGCTCGCTCAGCCTGGCCGCCATGGACGACCTGCACCAGGCCACCGGGCGCGACCTGAACCTGGTGGTGGGGCAGACGCACAACGCCAACGTGGGCGGCGACATGCGCGAGCAGATCCAGGGGGTGCGCCGCAGCGTGGCCAGCACCACCTGGCTGGGCTCCGAGGGCGTCAACGCGCTGCAGATCCTCTGCAGCCTGATCGACCTGGTGGAGCAGCTGGCCACCCAACTGGCCAGCCATGCCCACGTTCCCGGCCCGGCGCCGACCCCGAGCGACGCCGCGCAGTTCAGCGCCAAAGCCGCGCAAGCCGCACTGCTCGGTGGCCAGCTCAAGCCGATCACCGCTTAATCCCCAAGGAAACCGCATGGAACTGAAAACCTATTTCGCCCAGGACGCCGCCGGCAACACCCTGGGCAATGCCACCTGCTACCTGTACGAACGCGGTACCGAGATCCTGGCCAGCGGCCTGCGTAAGGCCAACGGCGTCACCCTGGCAAACCCCTTCACCACCGATGCCACCGGTTTGATCCAGTTCGCCGCCGCCAATGGGCTGTATGACCTGCGCGTAACCAGCGCCGCCCGCGACTACCGAATTGCCGTGCAGTGCAACGACGTCACCGACACCATCAGTTCGGTGGAAGCCGCCGCGAGCCGGGCCGAGTCGGCGCGCGATGTGGCGCAGCTGTCGGCGGGGCTGAAAGCCAGCATCGCCGAGGGGCTTGAGTCGACGGGCGACGGCCATTACTTCAGCGTCCCGGCCGGCGGCGCGAACGACTACCTGGTGCTGTACCAGAACAAGGGCGGCCAAGCGGTGGAGAAAGGCCGATACCCCAGCGCGACCGCCGTCCAGGATGTCCTGGGCATGATCCGGGCCGCTTCGCTCAATCAGCCGTATCTATCGGTTGTCGATGAAGCCGGACATGTGCGCTTCGAGGCCGACAACGCCGGGGGCTTCGGCACCCGCGAGGCGTACCTGGGGCCGGAAGGCCTGGTCACTGAGGCCCTGGAGGCTGGCGAGTCCAGCCGCGACGGCTTCCACGTCACCGACGACGACGGCTATGTGCTGTTCGAGGTCGGCGCCGACGGCACGCTGATGGCCCTGTCCACCGAAACCCAGGAATCCCGGAGCGCTACTTTCCGCTCGAACCGCTTCGAGCTGGACAACGCCGTGCTGCAGGACGCCCAGGGCAGTCACGTGCAGTTCGTCGATGAATGGGGCTTTGTCGGGATGCAGCTGAACCCCGACGGCGGGCTGGAGGCCACTGGCGCCGCCAGCGAGCAGGCAAGCGAGGCGGCCACCCTGCAGCTGGCGGCCCGTGACGCCGAGAACCTGGCCGCATCCGCAGCGATTCGCGGCACCTTCAACACCGAGGTGCAGCGGCCGGTCTGCACCTACAACCACTTCCTAATGTACGGCCAGAGCCTGTCGACTGGCTTCGAGGGCTGGCCCGCGCTGTCCAAGACGGCCCAGGGCGGCAACCTCATGTTCGGCGGCAGTCCACGCCCGAGCGAAACCGCCACCGCCCAGTTCCTGCCACTCGGCGGCGCCGCGCTGAACCCCCTGGTCGCCGTCACCCAGGCGGCGAATGGCGGCTCAATCCTCAATGACGCCGCCGTCGCAGCGCTTGCACCTGGTGCCGCCAACGAAGGCGAAAGCGCCGAGGTCGGTGCGATGAACTTCGCTCGCAAACAGTTCCTGCAGTATCACGGCCTGGGCGCAGACCCGTCACGGAAGTTCGTCGTGTCGAACTGCGGAGTGGCCGGCAGAAGCGTCGAGCAGCTGAGCAAAGGGGCCAGCCCCGAGCTGTTCAAACGCCTCCTGCAGGCCGCCCAGGGCGTCAAACAGATCGCCACCACCGAGGGTGTCACCTACTGCGTCCCGGCCATTCTGTGGATGCAAGGCGAAAACAATTACGGCGGCGCCGGCGGCTCCGACGCCACCAAGGACGGCTACAAGGCGAAGCTGAAGGCCCAGGCCGCGATCTGGAAAGCCGATATCGCCCAGGGCGTCGCCGGCCAGTCCAATCCGCCGGCCGTCGTCACCTACCAGACCGGCGCGTCGTACACCGTGGACACCAACGATCTGGCCATCGGCATGGCCCAGTGGGAGCTGGCCAAAGAGGAACGCAACTGGTTCCTGGCTACGCCGATCTATCCCTACACCGACAAGGGTGGCCACCTCGATGCCAACGGTTACCGCTGGGTCGGCATGCAGCTGGGCAAGGTGCTGCACCGGGTGGTCACCCTGGGCCAGCAGTGGAAACCGTTGTCGCCGCGCCGTGCCACCGTCAGCGGGCGCGAGATCCTGGTGGACTTCCATGTGCCCTGCCCGCCTTTGGTCTTCGACACACCCTACGTGCAACTGACCGCCACCAGCTACGCCGAGAAGGGTTTCCGCATCCTGGACGACTCGGGCGTGGTTCCGGTCTCGGCAGTCGAGCTCGCCGCGTCAACCATCGTCCGCATTCGCCTCGGGCGGGACACCTCCGGCGCCGTGCGCGTCCAGTACGGCACCAAAGCGGCCACCGACGGCAACGGCAACCTGCGCGACAGCGACGACACCGTGGCTTCTGAAAACTACGTGTACACCGCCGGCAGCGGTCAGTACGCAGGGGCGAACATTCCCGCCCTGATCGACAAACCCTATCCGCTTCACAACTGGTGCATCGCGTTCAGCATCACCGCCGACCTGATCTAAGGAGCAACACCATGGGCATTCGTATCGTTGTAAAGGGCGCCGACTTCTCCGAGCGCGCCGTGAGTTACATCCCCGCCGTGGAGGACGGGCTGGAGTACCTGAACTTCTTCGGCGGCTCGGCAGACAACCTGCGCCGCAACCTGGCGAAAGGGAAGCCAGACGCACTGCTGGTCGGTGCTCCCGTGGTCAAGGCGCACAGTGCCGTATTCACCAACTTGGTGAACTACCTGAAAACCGCAGTCGACCACACGCCCTCGATGTCGATCGTCCTGGTCCTCAAAACGCCAGCCACCGAGGATGACGCCATGTACGTCTCTAACTTCGGGTCGCAGCGCAAAGGAGCCCCAGCCGGCACGACTACCCTTGGGACAACGACCTGGTTCCGGGGGCTGGGCCCCGTCGACGGCAAAGGGAAACTTGGCCAGATTGTTAGCTACGTGGAGGGAGCAACGAACCCCGCCGTGGAGCCTTTGGAAATCGATGTTCCTACCAACACAATCAGGATGATGGCATCGTCCTTCCACACCCCCACTCGCCAGGCGAAGTTTGTCGACAAGACGGCCGGCTACAGTGACTCGCGGACCCTTCCGGTAGACAGGACTTTCGACCTTGGTCAAACCTTCAATATCGGCTCCACCGTTGGTCCATATGCTCCATCTACTACGGCGGAGATCTACTTCGCCGCGCTCTACAGCCGCCAACTGAGTGACGCAGAACTGGACGCGGTTTATCAGTCGCTCAAGGCCTACTACACCCACCGGGGAATCGTCATCTAATCCACGGCCTGTACGGACAAAGCCCGCTTACCAGCGGGCTTTTTTTCGTCTGCAGATAGGCAACCAAGCAGGACCAGGACAACCCCGTGCCGCTCGCCACAAAATCCGCTGCCGCGAGAAAACTGGAGGCCAAAACGGACTTATCCCCCTCCCGCCGACGGGCCTTGCGTGATTTTTTTGTGCAATCCCGGAGGGTGGTGCAACCAGGGCGCCGGGCCAGCAGGCACGCGGGGCGCCGGGGCTGGGCAGGGTTTTCACGGTGTGAAAGGAATTGAAGGGGGGTGAAAGCCGGTACAGTTCGGAGTGTCCACACAGCGTCCACACCCGTGAGGGAAATTGACGCTCATTGCTGGGCATGGTCACGGAAAACCCTGGAATAGACGGGTTTTCTCAGATGACACTGGAATCTATCTCGGGCTCATAATCCTTTGGTCCACGGTTCAAGTCCGTGTGGGCCCACCACCCTTTCAGCAAAAGCCGCGCGAATGCGCGGCTTTTGTGTTTCTGGCGCAGTGAGCCGATTGATTGCGCTATTCGGCTCACTAAATGAGCCAAATAGGCATCTCAGCAACTTGCGAATTGCCCTACGCCGCAACGGCGTTGCTGTCCTACAAGGCCTCTGCGTAGCGTTTCGGCTGTCGCGGCACCTGCTGCGGCCAGGAGTGGAATCCTGAAAGCGAGAACGACACGTAAGCCATATGCAGAGAGCGATTGCCAAGTAGCATTCACTGTCTGGCGGTCTATGGCGGACCGTGTGAGGTGGGCTATTGCCCTACCGGTTCGTTCTCGCATCCGGCATTCCACCCTTGCACGGTCCGCCTCCCTCTTCGGTTGTTCGGGCGGCGGCTTCCTGGATGTACATGGAGAGACAGCATGAAGACTTCCGATTCACTCCCGGCCGACGAAGGCCTGATTCCTACCGTTTTCCACCGTTACAACCGCCGGCTGCGCGGGCTGCTGATCGAGCGGCAGGCGTGGTTCGTCCTGCGCGACCTGACGAAGTTGACCAACAGCCACCTGGGCAAGCGCTTCACGCAGAAGCTGGACCCGGATCAGGTGCGCCTCGAACAGATCGCAGGGGCGGCCGAGAAGGAATACCTGGTCAGCGAGAGCGGCCTGTACGCGCTGCTGATGGTGCATTTCTATCACCCGGAGAACCGCAGCCTGCGGCAGTGGCTGAGCAACGAGGTGGTGCCAGCGCTGCGCGACGCGCAGCAGCACAATCCGCATCTGCCGCAACGGCGCATGGAGCGGGTGGAAGGGCATCTGATGAGCGTGATGGATTGGCAGGGCAAGCTCTGGGTGCGTTGGAGCGATGCCGTGCGGTTGATGGAGGAGGATCTGCGCACCCTGCGTTGATTCTTCGGGGCGTTGGGAATCGCGGACAAGGTCCGCTCCTACGCTGTCTTCTGGGCTCCCGCGTGCGCGGGAGTGACAGGACTTGACCACTCGCTGCGCCGTCATCCCCGCGAACGCGGGGACCCAGAAGGCAGTTGCTATTACGGGCGAGTCTGGCGTAGCGCCACCGCCCCTCTCGCCCACAATGCGAGCCACATCACACCAACCCCCAACGGGACGCGCTCAGGCATGACAGGGATCAATGCTCAATACCCATACAGGGATACATTGATGTCCTTTTGCCACCAATGAGCTTTGTCATGACTCTCCACCGGTTCCCGGTGCAGCTGCTGGTCGCTTCCCAGGACCCGGCGCAGGCCCGTCAGGTGCGTGCCCTGCTGGCTGCCTACAGTCTCCCCTGTGCGGTGCTCGAAGGCCCCCAGGATTGCGTGCAGGCGCCGCTGTGCCGCTGGTTCAAGGATGCGCCCCTGAGCGAGACGGCGCAGTTGCATGCATTGCTGGCCGACGCCATCGGCGTGCTGGAACGCAGCCGCCATGCCTTCCGCTCTCGTGAGCTGGGGGAATTGCGGCGGCGGCTCAGTATTGCGCTGGAAGAGTTGTCGGCGCCGCGGGCACTGGTGTAAAACTCTCCGACCCGCGTTCCGCCGCTGCGGAAGCTGGCTTTGCCGGGCAGGACTTGTGGGCCTGCAAGACAAAGCGCCGTGTTTGTCGCCGTTCATTCGGCTGACGAACCGGCGCTTTTTTCATGCCCGAACAAAAACCAGCCACCCGCAAGGAGCCAAGCATGGGCCTGGGACCGAAGCTCGATAGCGTGCTCGAGCGCATCGGCCTGTCGATGACGGAAATCGATCAGCGCCTGGAGTATCTGAACTGGGGCGAGGACGATGCCCGTCAGTTGAACGGACGCGCCAGCGAACTCGATCTGTGCCACCGGCAGTTCATCGAGCGACTCTACGACCACCTGCGCCATTACCCGCACCTGGCGGCGATCCTCGCCGACCCCGCCACGCTGGAGCGGCTCAAGCGCAGCCAGTTCGAGTACTACCGCCAACTCTGGGACGCCCCGCAGAGCGCCGATTATGTGCGTGATCGCCTGCGCATCGGGCTGGTGCACCAGCATGTGGGCGTGGAGCTGAAGTGGTACCTGGGCGCCTACCGCTTGTACCTGGAGCACATGCTCGACGAGCTGCTCGGCGATGCGCCGGAAGCCCCGGCCTTCAGCAGCCTGCTCAAGCGGGTGTTCTTCGACATGTCGCTGGCCATCGACACCTACGGCGCGGCGCAGCGCCAGGCGCTGGAAGACAGCGAGGCGCGCTTCGCCCGAGCCCTGCGTGGGGCGAACGATGGCATCTGGGACTGGGACCTGGGCAACGATCGCCTCTACGTCTCCGAACGCTGGTCGCGCATGCTCGGCCTCTCCCGCGACAATCTGGGCGAGAGCAGTACCAGCTGGTTCACCCGCGTGCACCCGGACGACCTGCCCGGCCTGCGCCAGGCCATCGATGCGCACCTGCGCGGCAGCAGCCCGCTGCTCAATCACGAGTACCGCATCCGCCAGCGCGACGGCGGCTACCTCTGGGTGCAGGCGCGCGGGGTGATCACCGACGGGCGCATGGCCGGCTCGCAGACCGACATCAGCCAGCGCAAGGCCAGCGAGCACCAGCTCAACCACGCAGCGCGGCACGACCCACTGACCGGCCTGGCCAACCGCCTGCGCCTGGACGAGCTGCTGCAGCAGGCACTGATGCGCCAGCGCCGCCCCGGTGCGCGCGAGTCCGCCCTGCTGTTCATCGACCTGGATCGCTTCAAGCTGATCAACGACAGCCTCGGCCACGCGGTGGGCGACCGGGTGCTGGTGGAAGTCGCCCAACGTCTGCTGCGTTGCCTGCGCCTGGGCGATCACCTGGCGCGCTTCGGCGGCGACGAGTTCGTGGTGCTGCTCGATGACCTGGCCAGCCTCAACGATGCCGAACAGGTCGCCCAGCGCATGCTCGATTACCTGCACCTGCCGCTGCATGTGGATGGCCGGACACTGGTGGTCAGCGCCAGCATCGGCATCACCGGCCTGATCACCGAAGGCCAGGCCATCGACACGCTGCAGGCCGCGGACCTGGCGCTGTACCGCGCCAAGGAGGCCGGCAAGGCGCAATACGCGCGCTTCAGCCAGGAGCTGCAGGCGGAGGCGCAACGCCGTCTCGATCTGGAGAGCGCGCTGGCCCAGGCGCTGCGCAACGATGAGTTCAGCCTGAATTACCAGCCCATCGTGCGCCTGGAGGGCAACCAGGCACGCTGGGTGGCGGTGGAGGTACTGCTGCGCTGGAGTCGCAACGGCGAGTCGGTGTCGCCGCTGCAGTTCATCCCGGCGCTGGAGGAGTCCGGGGAGATCGTCCGAGTCGGTGACTGGGTGCTGCGTCAGGCCTGTCGGCAGACGGCGCTCTGGCAACGCGAGGGGCGCAAGGATTTGTACTGCTCGGTAAACCTGTCGAGCCGCCAATTGCAGCAGCCGGGTTTCGCCGCACGGGTCCGGCAGATTCTCGCGGAAAGCGGCCTGTCGCCGTGCAGCCTGGTGCTGGAGATCACCGAAAGCCTGCTGATGCAGGACGGTGCGGAGACCCTCGCCTGCCTGCGCGAGCTGGCCGCCCAGGGCGTGCGCCTGGCGCTGGATGATTTCGGTACCGGTTATTCCTCGCTGGGTTATCTCAAGCGCTATCCGCTGCACATCCTGAAGGTGGACCGCAGCTTCATCACCCGCGCGCCGGACGATCCGGAACTGAGCGCCATCTGCCGGGCGATCATCGGCCTCGGCCATAGCCTTGGGCTGGAGGTGGTGGCCGAGGGCGTCGAGCGCCAGGAACACCTGGACTTCCTCCACCAGGAGAACTGCCGCTACGCCCAGGGCTTCCTGTTCAGCCGGCCGCAGCCGCCGGAAAAGCTGTTCGATAACAACCCGGAGCAGCCGCGATGAAGCTGAACCTGCCGGTCACCGGACGCCAGGTCGAGGTCCCGGAAAGCGCCAACATTCTCTCCACCACCGACCTGAAAGGCGCGGTCAGCCACGTCAATCCGGACTTCATCGCCATCAGCGGCTTCACCGCCGAGGAGCTGCTGGGATTCAACCACAATCGCGTGCGTCACCCGGACATGCCGCCGGCCGCCTTCGCTCACCTGTGGCGGACGCTGCAGGTCGGGCGCAGCTGGATGGGGCTGGTGAAGAACCGCTGCAAGAATGGCGATCACTACTGGGTCAGCGCCTTCGTCACGCCGATCCGTCGCGACGGCCGGGTGGTGGAGTACCAGTCGGTGCGCACCCGCCCCAGCACCGAGCAGGTCGAGGCGGCCGAGCGCTTGTATGCGCGGCTGCGGGAAGGCGCGAGATTGTCCCGGCCGCGCCTGCCTGTGAGGGTCCAGCTGCTGATCGGGCTGGCCCTGGCTCAGGGCGGTGGAGCCTTGCTTGCGCTCGTCGCTCCGGCTCTGCTGCTGCCGGGTTTCCTTCTCTCGCTGGGGCTCGCCAGCGGCTGGTTATGGCTACGCCTTCGTCCGCTCGATGCCTTGTTCAGGCGCGCCCGGACGATTGCCGACAACCCGCTGAGCCAACGCCTGTACTCGGGCCGTGACGATGAGTTCGGCGAACTGGATTTCGCCCTGCGCATGCTGGAGGCGGAGACCGCCGCGGTGGTCGGGCGCATGGCCGATGCCTCGCAGCAGCTGGCCGAGCACGCCACGGCGCTGGCCGATGCCATGGCCGGCGGCAGCGCGGCCACGCAGTTGCAGCAACGCGAGACCGAGCAGGTGGCCAACGCCATGCACGAACTCGCGCAGAGCGTGCAAGAGGTGGCGCGCCACGCGCAGCACAGTGCCGTGGCCGCGCAGTGCAGCGACCGCATCACCCAGTCCGGGCATGACGACGTGCGCAGCACCCGTGGCCAGCTCGCCGAGCTGGAAGCCGGCGTGCGTCAGGCCTGCGCCGCCGTCGAGGAGCAGCAGACGCACAGCGAGGCGATCTCGCGGATGCTGGATGTGATCCGCGATGTGGCCGGGCAGACCAACCTGCTAGCGCTCAACGCCGCCATCGAGGCGGCGCGGGCCGGCGAGAGCGGACGCGGCTTCGCGGTGGTCGCCGACGAGGTACGCGCCCTCGCCTCGCGGACCGAGGAATCCGCGCGGGACATCCAGGGGCTGGTCGGCAACCTGCAGCGCGGCGCCGAGGATTCGGTACGCGCACTGTGGCTCTGCTGCGAGCAGGCGCTGGCCAGCCTCGATCAGGCCGGCCAGGCTACCGGCACGCTGGAACGGATCAGCGAACAGGTGTCGTCGATCCAGCGCATGAGCCTGGAGATCGCCACCGCCATCGAGCAGCAGGGCGCGGCCAGCGAGGAAGTGCAGCGTAGCCTGCAGGCGATCCGCGGGTCCGCCGACAGCAATGCGGCCAACGCCGGCACCTGCCAGCGCAGTGCGGCGCGCATGGCGGAGCTGGCGGCGGAGCTGCGATTGCTGGCGGAGCATTTCTGGGAGGGGAGCCGCAGCGCCTAGCGCATGGCGGGGGGACGGCTGACCGGCGGATAGCCGCAGCGCAGGCTTTCGTAGGATGGGTATAGCAACGCGAAACCCATCGACCCGGTGCGACGACAGCATGGGTTTCGCTGCGCTCTACCCATCCTACGGGCTACAGGGTGGGTTCAGGTATTTTGTGGGGAGCGTGGGGGCGCCCAGTCCTTGCTCGCGAACCAACTCCGCTGCGAGGCCAGGTTCGCGAGCAAGCTCGCTGGCCCACCCGCGGAGAAGGATATCCATGAGCCGTTATCCGCCGATTGACCTTGGTCCCAGCGCACTCGGAGCCCACCCCGGGCACCAGCGGCTAAGCGCGGTGTATCGGCGTACAACCGCGAACGGTTGTACGCCCTACGGAGTTCACCGGTCTCAGAGGAACCAGCGGTACTCCCGCGCGCTGACTTCGTTCATGAAGTCCAGATGGTCGTGGCGCTTGTTCTCGCAGTAGACGAAGACGAACTCGCTGCCCAGGCCGTCCTTAACCACCGGATGGTCTTCCATGGCGGCGACGGCACCGAGCATGTCACGGGGGAAGTCGATGCCGCTGGAGCGGTCTTCGTTGAGTGGTGCGATGGGTTCGAGCTTGGCTTCCAGCCCGTGCTCCATGCCGGTGAGGATGGCCGCCAGCACCAGATACGGGTTGGCGTCGGCGCCGGCCAGGCGGTGCTCGATGCGCAGGTTCTTGCCGTCGGACTCGGGAATGCGGATGCACGCATCGCGGTCCTCGAAGCCCCAGCTGGCCTTGCTCGCCGCATTCACGCGGGAGCCGTAGCGGCGGTAGGCGTTGTGGTTGGCGGCGAAGATCGGCATGCAGTGCGGCAGCAGCTCCAGGCAGCCGGCCACGGCGTGGCGCAGGGCCTGCTGGTCGTTGCTCTCGAGCAGGTTGTTGCCATCACGGTCATACAGGCTGACGTGGACGTGCATGCCGCTGCCCGGCGCGTGCAGGTAGGGCTTGCTCATAAAGCTGGCGCGGAAGCCGTGCTTGAGCGCCACGCCACGGGTGGCGCGGGCGAACAGTGCGGCCTGGTCGGCGGCGTGCAGGCCATCTTCGCAGTGGGCGAAGTTGATCTCGAACTGGCCCGGGCCGATCTCGGCGGTGATCACGTTGGCATCCACGCCCTGCTCGCGGGAGGCTTCGACGATCTCATGGAGCACGTCGGAGAAGCGCGACAGGCGCTCGATGTGCATGTTCGGCTGGTCATCCTCGTCGTCGCACAGCGGGTCGCGCGGGTATTGCGGCAGGCCGGCGTCGAGCTTCTTGTCGAACAGGTAGAACTCCAGTTCGAAGGCCACCACCGGACGGATGCCCTTGGACTCCAGGCGCTGCATGACGCGGGCGAGCACTTCGCGCGGTTCGAACTCGATGGGCGCGTGGGTGCCGTCGGAGCTGATCAGCATCTGCCCCAGCGGCTGGTTCTCCCAGCGCACCGGCTTGAGCGAGCCGGGGATCAGGCGGCGCGGCGCGTCCGGGTCGCCGTCGTTGAAGCAGTAGTCGCCGATCGGGTGCAGACCACCCTGCACGCCCAGCAGCACGCAGTTCTGCGGCAGTTTCAGCGGGCTGCCGGCGGCGACTTTTTCCAGCATGTCGACGGGGTAGCGCTTGCCGTAGAAGTGGCCGGGGATGTCCAGGCAGATCAGGTCGACGTAGCGGACGTCAGGGTATTGCTGACGGAAAGCGCGGACTTCACTGAGCAGATCGGGATAGGTCGAGCGGTTCATTGTGCTTGGGGCCTGTTTAGCGGGCGCAGCCGGATCGTTTTCCTAAACCAACCCTTTCGGGCTGGCTTGGGAAATCAGGTGAAGATCCAGAGCACCCGAGTGGGTTTGTCGGTGAGGTTGCCGTAGCGGAACTGGCTGTGCGGCGGCAACTGGAAACTGTCGTTGGTCTGCAGGGTGACGGTGTCGCCCTCGTACCATATGGTCAGCTCGCCTTCGAGGACGAAGCCGCCCTGCTCGGAGCTGTCGTTCAGGTGCCCCTCGCCGCTGGTGGCGCCAGGGGCGAGGATGCTGTCGAGCATGGAGAAGCCGCCGGACATGTTCGGCGACGCGAGGATGTCGGTTACGCCACCGGCGTAGTACAGGGTGCGGCGGTCGGCCGGGCGGGTGACCCAGTCGAGCTCGCGACGGGTGTCGCCGGCGTAGAAATAGGTGGTCGGCACGCCCAGCGCTTCGCTGATGGCGGTGAGGTCGGCCACGGTTGGCTGCGACAGGCCGCGCTCGACCTGGGAGAGGAACCCCACCGAGCGGCCGATCTGTTCGGCCAGCGCGCCCAGGGTGAGGTTCTTGTGCTTGCGCAGGTCGCGGATCAGCGTGGCAAGGTGTTCGTTGGTGACCGTCTGGGTCATGGCGAAATCCGATTCAGAAAAAGTCGCGCAATCGATACCAAGCTTTACCGGCGGCTTCCAGTGGTGCAGCGAATCGCTGACCGCCGGGGAACCCGGGATTGCGGATGCGTTGATAGAGATCAAGCTCGTCGCTGCGACCCAGCATCGCCTCGCTTACCGCGCGGGCGGCGGCCAGGCTCGGCAGTACGCCGTGGCCGGAATAGCCCTGCAGCCAGTACAGCTCGCCGCGCCGGCCGATGTCCGGGGTGCGACGCATGGTGCAGTCGATGTGGCCGCCCCAGGCATATTCCAGCTCCACGCCCTTGAGCTGCGGGAACACCCGCTCGACATAAGGGCGCGTTGCCGCGCGGATGTCGCTGGGCATGCCGCCCAGGTAGGTGCAACCGCCGCCGAACAGCAGGCGGTGGTCGGGGGTCAGGCGGAAGTAGTCGAGGACGAACTGGTTGTCGGTGACGCAGCAGTTCTTCGGCAGCAGCGAGCGGGCCAGTTCCTCGCCCAGCGGCACTGTGGCGACCTGGTAGGTGCCCACCGGCAGCATGCGTTCGGAAACGTCGCGGTCGAGCCCGTCGATATAGGCGTTACAGGCCAGCACCAGGGAGGCGCAGCGCACGCTGCCATGCTCCGTCGTCACTTCGTAGCCGCTGCCGCTCTCGCGGAAGCTCATTGCGCGGGTCTGCTCGAAGATGCGGCCACCGGCGCGTTCGAAGGCACCGGCCAGGCCGTAGGCCAGCTTCAGCGGGTTCAGGTGCGCGGAATTGGGGTCGTAGAGGCCGGCCTGGTAGCGATCGCTGGCGATCCACTCCGGCAGCTCCTCGCGGGGTACGAAGCGCAGGCCTTCATAGCCCCAGCGACGATTGGCCTCGGCCTGCCAGTCGTAGAGCATGCCGACGCGGCGCGGCAGCACGGCGGTCCACAGGTGGCCGATGCGGTAGTCGCAATCGAAGCCGTGGCGTTGCGGCAGGTCGCGCAGTTCGTGGGCGGCCCAGAGCATGCCTTGCCAGAGACGCAGCGCGCCTTCATGGCCGAGGTCGGCCTCGATCGGGCCCAGGTCGCTGGACCAGCCCGGCAGGGCCTGGCCGCCATTGCGCCCGGACGCGGCCCAGGCGATGCGGCTGGCTTCGATCATGCAGACCTGGCGTCCGCCCTCGGCGAGTTGCAGGGCCGTATGCAGGCCGCTGAAACCGGCACCGATCACCAGCACGTCACACTCCAGCGGCTCGCGCAGCGCCTCGCGCGGCTGGATCAGCTCGGGGTTGGCGCCGGCATAGTAAGTGCCGACCGGCTCGGTCGAACGCAGGAACATGGCCACCTCGTGAAATTGTTTTGTTTATTTTTCATGAAAAATAACAGAACAAATTTCACAAGGCTAGCCCTTCGCTTCCCGTAGCGACGGGAAGCGGTGTCAGAGGGTCAGGACGCCAGCACCGCCGTGCTGGATTCCTCGTCGCGCTTTTGCCGCACACTGACCGCGATCACCAGTACCACCAGGATGCCGGCCAGGATGGCGGAAGAGCCGATGGTGCCGAAGTCCAGGCCACCCTTCTCGTGGGATTTGGTCAGCACGTCGCCCAGGGTTGCGCCGAACGGGCGGGTCAGGACGAAGGCGATCCAGAACAGCAGCACCGAGGACAGCTTGGTGAAGTAGTGCAGCAGCACCACGACCGCGATCAGGCTACCGACCAGCAGCGCGCCGCCGGCAAAGCCCAGGCCCGAGTCGTCGGCGAGGAAGTCGCCCAGCGCGGTGCCCAGGGTGTTGGAGAAGAGGATCGCGATCCAGTAGAACATCTCGCCCTTGAAGCTGCGGATGTTGTCCACCGACAGCGAGGTGCCGCTGAAGCGCCACAGGGCGAAGATCGCCACCAGGATGCTGATCAGGATCGCCGAGCCAGTCGCATAGCCCAGGCCCAGGGTACGGTCCATGAAGTCCGACATGGTGGTGCCGGCGGTGCTGGTGGAAAGGATCACCAGCCAGTACAGCCAGGGCACGTAGCGCTTGCTGGCGAGCTGGCCGACCAGGGTGACGAGGAAGAGGCTGATGAGGATCAGCGAGCTGACGGCGTAGCCGACGTTCAGTGTCATCGACAGCAGGTCGCCGGCGGTTTCCCCCAGGGTGGTGGCGCAGATCTTCATCACCCAGAAAGCCAGGGTGATCTGTGGCAGTTTGTTCACGAACAGGACTCCGGAAATAAGCGGGATAGACGCGTTCCCTTCCGTCGGGTGCGTCACGGCACCTGGAGTTCTTGTGGGCTCCCCCATGACCCCATGGTGCGCGGCGGCGAAGACTGCCGTCGGCGCAGTGAAGAAAGGGTCAAGCTGGAATGAAAAATCCATTCGGCGCAGGCTTCTCCTGGCGCCCGGCAAGTGACAGATGGCTGTCTATTGCTATGGTTTCAGGGGGGCGATGCGCCCGAGGAACGCTGTGCTGCGCGCGATAGCCGGCCCATGGGGAAATGGATGAATCAGATGATCAAACCGCAACCGTACTGCAAGAACTGCCGGCTGGCGCCGCCGACTCTGAGCGACGACAAGATCGAGGAACTGGAGGCGATCATCAAGCCGGGCCGCCTGCTGCACAAGGGTGACTTCGTGTTCCGCCAGGGCGACCCGTTCCACAACGTCTATCTGGTCCGCTCCGGCTCGATCAAGACCTTCACCACCAACGAGCAGGGCCTGGAGAAGATCACCGGGTTCTATTTCGCCACCGAGATCTTCGGCTTTTCCGGCATGGGCGAAGGCAGCTACCCGGTGTCGGCGCAGGCGCTGGAAAGCACGCTGTGCAGCGAGATTCCGTTCAATCAGCTGGAAGAGCTATCGAACCAGATCCCCGGCCTGTCGCACCAGATCATGCTGATGATGAGCCGCAAGATCCGCGAAGATCAGCAGATGAAGCTGCTGCTTTCGCGGCTGAATTCGGACTCGCGAATCGCCGCCTTCCTGCTCAATATCTCCGCGCACTTCCGCGATCGCGGCTTCTCGGCCACGCGCTTCCGCCTGAGCATGTCGCGCAACGAGATCGGCGATTACCTGGGGCTGGCGGTGGAAACCGTTTCGCGCAGCTTCACCCGTCTGCAAAAGCATGGATTGGTGCGGGTGGATGGGCGGGAGACGGAGATCGTCGATTTCACCGAACTGTGTGCGCTGGCCGGGGGTGAGGTCGAGCTTTGAGATTCAGCCGCTCCGAGCGTCACCCGTAGGAGCGGGCCATGCCCGCGAACCGGCCGGCAGGCCGGCACCCGTTCCGCGCCGGCCTGATGGACCTGGCGCGGGGCTGGTCGCGGGCATGGCCCGCTCTTACAAGGAATCACTTCCGAACGATCAGGTCCCGATCACGCCCCCATCATCCTTGGTAATCACCAGCGTCGTTGAGCGCGGAATGCTCTTGCCATCGCTGGCAGGGAAACTGATGCCCGGGTGCTGGATATTCACCCACAGCGTCTTGCCATCCGGGGTCTGGGTGATGCCGGTCAGCTCGCAGCCGCGCGGGCCGACCAGGAAGCGGCGCACTTCGCGGCTGTGTGGGTCGGCGCAGAGCAGCTGATTGCAACCCATGGCGTGCATGGGTTTCTCCGCATCGTCGTAATCGGTCTCGATCCACAGGCGCCCGGCGGTGTCGAAGTACAGGCCGTCTGGCGAGGAGAAGATGTCGCCGTTGATGGTGCCGACCAGGTTCTCCGGCGCGCCGGACACCTTCTGCTCGCCCGCCAGCAGGAAGATCTCCCACTGGAAGGTCGTCGCGGTCGGATCAGCGCCGATCTCGTTCCAGCGCAGGATCTGCCCGTGCAGATTTTCCTTGCGCGGGTTGGCGGCGTCCACCGGCTGCTTCTTGCCGCGAGCATCGTTGTTGGTGAGGCTGACATAGACCTCGCGGGTGGTCTGCTGTACGGCGACCCACTCGGGGCGATCCATCGGTGTTGCGCCCAGCAGGTCGGCGGCGGCGCGGGCGTTGACCAGGACCTCGGCCTGGCTGGCGAAACCGTTCTCGGCGGTGAGGCCGTTCTGCCCGTGCACCAGCGGCAGCCACCGACCGCTGCCATCGGCGTTGAAGCGGGCGACGTAGAGCGTGCCCTCATCGAGCAGGTCGCGGTTCGCGGCGCGGTTGGCCGGGTCATACTTGCCGGCCGGGACGAACTTGTAGATGTACTCGCCCTTGGTGTCGTCGCCGTAGTAGAAGGCCATGCGGTTGTCGGCGCCCAGCGACAGGGTCGAGCACTCGCGGCAGAAACGGCCCACCGCAGTGCGCTTCTTCGGCGTCGACTTGGGGTCGAACGGATCGATCTCCACCACCCAGCCGAAGCGGTTCGGCTCGTTGACGTGGCCGCCGTGGGGCTGATCGGCCTTGGGCGTAGCGTCGAAGCGCGCGTCCACTGCCTCCCAGGCGTAGTAGTTGCTGAACTGACCGTTGGACAGGCCGTAGCGCTTGTGTGAAACGCGCTTGGCGTAGTCGTCCTTGTCGCGGTTGACGAAGTACTGGTGCCAGTTCTCCTCGCAGGCGAGGTAGGTGCCCCAGGGCGTGACGCCCATGGAGCAGTTGTTCAGCGTGCCCAGCACCTGCTTGGCATCCGGATCGCTGGCGGTGCGCAGCAGGTCATGGCCGGCCAACGGGCCGGATAGGTCCAACGGCGAGCTGCCGGTAATGCGGCGGTTGTAGCGAGAGCCCTCGACGCGCTGCCACTGGCCGCTGGCGTCCTTCTTCACCTCGATCACGCTCAGGCCGTGGGCCGCGATTTCCTTGCGCACTTCGGCTTCCGGACGGCCACGGGTGCCGTCGGGGCGATCCTCGAAGGTCTGGCCCTTGGTGTGCAGCGTCGGGTTGATGTACTCGTGGTTGATCACCAGCAGGCCATGGCTGTCCGGCGCATCCGGGAAGGGGAAGTAGTGCATGCCGTCATGGTTGTCGCCGGCCTGCAGCTCCTGGGCTTTCCAGTCTTCGCTGGCGTCGCCCTTCCAGGCCGGTGAGCCGGCCACCACCGGGTCGCCCCAGGAGAAGAACGGCCGGGCGGTATATCCCTCGGCGACGATCACGCGGTCGAACTTCGGGTCCTGTTGCACCGGCACGCCTTTGAAGCCCAGTAGCGCGGAAAGCGCCGGAGCATCGGCGGCGAACAGCGAGCGGCCGGGGAACAGGCCGCCGCCGAGGAAGCCGACGGCGCCCAGCACCAGGCTGCTCTTCAACAGGCGGCGACGGGCCGGGTCGATCAACTCGCTCATCGGCACATTGCCGGAGGGGTTGATCACCTGGTCATCGAAGGCAGCCAGTCGATCGTGGAAGTCCTGGAATCGTTCGCTCATGGAGGGGTTCCTTCCGCACGGCCGTCGGCAGGACGGCTCGGGTTGTCAGACAAAGATATGCGCGGAAGGTTAGGAACGGGGTGTTACGTCGGGATGACAGGACCGCCGGCCCCGCAGAGGGGCCGGCGACGGGAATAAAAGCCGCCCCACAGGACCAAGACGACGTCCGGGGGCGGGCGCGAGGGCATTTGCGAAACAGTGCGGCTCAGCTATTCAGCTGTGCAGGCCGCCCTGCTCCGAACATTCGGGGCCCGCCAGGCGGGCCGTCCAGTCTTCCAGCACGCCACTGGCGAGGCGTTGCGCGGCGGTCTTGCGCCAGCGCAGGGAAAGCGCGTCGCACGCCATCATCAGGCGCAGCCCGGTACGTTCCAGCGGATGGCCGAAGTACCAGTCCAGCAGGCTCGCCACGGAGAGCTGCGGGTAGTGCCGCTGCACCAGTTCCAGCGGCGCATCGGCGGCGACCATGCCGGAACGGCGCACCCGGTAGAACCAGCCACAGCGACCCTGCGCCTGCACCTCGAAAGGCAGCTCGGGCAGGTTCCAGCGACGCGCCAGACGGTAGCTGGGCGAGCGCGGCTGGCTCACCTCGATCAGCGCCTCCCCCCAGCGGAACAGGTCGCCA
Source organism: Pseudomonas sp. SCB32 (assembly GCF_009189165.1). Taxonomy (NCBI): domain Bacteria; kingdom Pseudomonadati; phylum Pseudomonadota; class Gammaproteobacteria; order Pseudomonadales; family Pseudomonadaceae; genus Pseudomonas; species Pseudomonas sp. SCB32. The sequence continues at coordinate 547,174 of NZ_CP045118.1, read as the reverse complement.
ATGCACACCTCGTGTTCATTGAGGCCGAAGGTCGACAGGTTCTCGCCGAAGGCCGCCTGTCGCCAACGCGTCTGCGGGTGCTGCTTGCGCCAGTGGCGGTAGTGCTCGGCCGGGTAGTGGTGCAGTGCGCGGTCCAGGCCGCCGTCGCGGCGCAGGTCGGCCCTGGCGTCACCCGGCAATCCTTCGGCGCCGAGCCAGACTTCCTGATGCGTTTCCAGCTTGTCGATGTCGCTGAGCAGACCTCCCCAGCTTTCTTCGACTTTGCCTATGAAAACGCCCTGGATGACGATGCTTTCCACCTTTGTCTACCCATCTGAGACAGCGGACAAGCGCTAGAGTAGTGGCCTGGATAGCCGACTATCCATTTCGATTTTCCAGTTTCGTTGATAAGCAGACCTTATGGATTTCCGCCAGCTCCGCTATTTCGTTGCGCTTTACGAGGAAGGCCACGTCGGGCGCGCCGCCGAACGCCTGGCGATTTCCCAGCCGGCGCTCTCGCAGCAGATCCGCCAGTTGGAGCAGAACCTCGACGTGGCGCTGTTCCAGCGCAGCGGCAAGCGCCTGCTGCCGACCGCGGCCTCGCACACGCTGTACAACCACGCGGTGCCTCTGCTCGACGGCCTGGAGCGAGCCCGCGAATCGTTGCGCGGCTTCCGTGGCCAGAATGCGCGCAGCCTGAGCATCGGCGTGTTGCAGACGGTCAATGCCAACCTGGTGCCACACCTGGTGGAGCGCCTGCATACCGCGCAACCGCACGTGCAGGTGCGCATCTACGAGCTGTCGGGCGTGGAGATCGAGCGGCGCCTGCTGGTCGGCCAGCTCGACATCGGCATTGGCTTCCTGCCGCCGCGCCAGCCGGCGCTGCACGGCGTGGAGCTGTACCCGGACGAGCTGCAACTGGTGATCGCGGCGGACCATCCGCTGAAAGACTTCAAGAAAGTCTCGCTGGCCCAGGCGGCGGAACTGCCAATGCTGTTGCTGGGCGAGGAGTTCCGCGCCCGGCAGATCTGGCAGGAGCAACTGGCCGCCATCGGCCGCCGGCCACGGGTGCAGGCCGAGCTGAACCACATGAGCGGCATCCTCGACAGCCTGCCGCAGAGCCGCTTCGCCACTGTGCTACCGGGGCGCGCACGACAGATGCACGGTAATCCGAACCTGTTGTGGAAGCCGCTGAGCGAACCGCGCATTCCGTTGAGCGTGGGGCTGGTCTATCGCGATGCGCAGCGCCAGCAGCCGACGGTGGAGTTGCTGCGGTCGTTGCTCGACGGCGCTGTGTGACCGGTCAAGAGTCTGGCTCTCGTAGGAGCGGAGCTTCTCCGCGATCACCGCGACAGCGGCGCAACCTCTGACCGCCGGCCTACCGGCCGGATTCGCGGATAAGATCCGCTCCTACATTGTTTTCTGGGTCCCCGCGTTCGCGGGGATGACGCAATGGAGCGCGAATCTCACCCCCGTCACTCCCGCGAACGCGGGAGCCCAAAAGACAGTTGCTCCTACAAAAGCAGCTACCGACAAGCACGGTATTCCGCCTGTAGGAGCTGCAGGGCGCCTAGCCCATGCGCGCGATCACGGCCATGGCCCGCACCGACAAGTTCGCGCCATAGCCGAATCCCAGGCAAGAAAAAACCCCGCCTCTTTCGAAGCGGGGTTTTGCAGACCGATATCCTGACGTCCGTGCTGGCCACCATCCTTGGTGGAATCCCTATATTTCCGTGTTGTCGTTGGCGCTTCCTGCGCAATGTCCTGACTGAGGAGAAGATTAACCGCGCCAGGAGATTTCAGACAGACGCTGATCACCACCAGCGTTTGTAAGCCTAGGCTTACACGCAATCGTGATATCTCGGTTACCAAACTCTATAACCGGCAAAAAAAAGCCCCGCCGAGGCGGGGCTTTTGCGTAGCGCTTAGAACTGCGCGGCGTCCAGCAGGTACAGCGACTCGCTGCCGGCCTTCACCGAGGCGCTCAGGGAGTGGATGCGCGGCAGCAGGCGGGCGAAATAGAAGCGCGCGGTGCCCAGCTTGCTGGCGTAGAACGCGTCCTGGCCTTCCTTGCCCAGCGAGGCGCGCGCCATCAGCGCCCACATGTAGGCATAGGCGGTGTAGCCGAAGGCCTGCAGGTACTCGACCGACGCGGCGCCGATCTCGTTCGGATTGCCCTTGGCGCGGTCCAGGACCCAGGCGGTCAGTTCTTCCAGGTTCTGCACGGCGGCGTTCAGCGGGCCGGTGAATTCGGCCAGCTCGGCGGACGCCGAAGCGGTGAAGGTGCGGATCTCGTCGGTGAACAGCTTGGCGTAGGCGCCGCCGCTGCCGACGATCTTGCGGCCCATCAGGTCCAGCGCCTGGATGCCATTGGTGCCTTCGTAGATCTGGGTGATGCGGCAATCGCGCACCAGCTGCTCCTGGCCCCACTCGCGGATGAAGCCGTGGCCGCCGAAGACCTGCTGGCCGTGAATGGTGGTTTCCAGGCCCATGTCGGTGAGGAAGGCCTTGGCCACCGGGGTCAGCAGGGCGACCAGTTCCTCGGCGCGCTTGCGGGTGGTGGGTTCTTCGCTGTACTTGGCGGTGTCCAGCTGCATGGCGACGTAGCTGGAGAAGGCACGGCCGCCCTCGTTGAGCGCCTTCATGGTCAGCAGCATGCGACGCACGTCCGGGTGCACGATGATCGGGTCGGCGGCCTTGTCTTTCGCCACCGGGCCGGTCGGCGCGCGGCTCTGGATACGCTCGCGGGCGTATTCCACGGCGCTCTGGTATGAGCGCTCGCCGGTGGCCAGGCCCTGGATGCCAACGCCCAGGCGCTCGTAGTTCATCATGGTGAACATGGCGGCCAGGCCCTTGTTCGGCGCGTCGACGATCCAACCGGTGGCGCCGTCGAAGTTCATCACGCAGGTGGCGGAGCCCTTGATGCCCATCTTGTGCTCGATGGAGCCACAGGACACGGCATTGCGCTCGGCCAGGGAGCCGTCTGCGTTGACCATCACCTTCGGCACCAGGAACAGCGAGATGCCCTTGGAGCCGGCCGGCGCGTCGGGGAGCTTGGCCAGGACCAGGTGGATGATGTTCTCGGTCAGGTCGTGCTCGCCGCCGGTGATGAAGATCTTGGTGCCGGAAATCTTGTAGCTGCCGTCGGCCTGGGGCTCTGCCTTGGTGCGGATGATGCCCAGGTCGGTGCCGGCGTGCGGCTCGGTCAGGCACATGGAACCGGCCCAGGTGCCGGCGTACATGTTCGGCAGGAACTTGGCCTTGAGTTCTTCGCTGGCGTGGTTGAGCAGCGACAGACAGGCGCCGGCGGTGAGCATCGGATAGAGGCCGAAGGACAGGTTGGCCGCGTTGACCATTTCCTCGACCTGGGCGCCGATCACCTTGGGCATGCCCATGCCGCCGAATTCCGGCGCGCCGCCCACGCCCACCCAGCCGCCTTCGGCGTAGGTGCGGTAGGCCTCGGGGAAGCCGGCCGGGGTCTTCACGCCCTCGGCGCTCCAGCTGCAGCCTTCCTCGTCGCCGCTGCGGTTCAGCGGGGCGATCACGCCGCCGGTGACCTTGCCGGCCTCTTCAAGGATCGCACTGGCGGTCTCGGCATCGACGGTCTCGGCCAGCGCCGGCAGTTCTGCCCAGAGCTTGGCAACCTCGAAGACCTCATTGAGGACGAATTGCATGTCACGCAGGGGAGCTTTGTAGTCAGCCATGGATAAATCCTCGAACGAAAACGACGGCTGATCAGCCAGCCAGCGGTATCAGAATAGGAGGTACGCGAAGGTACGCCGCCGGAGTTTACTCCAACAACTTTTCAGACTTTAAGCGTCATGTTGTGACCAATCAACTATATATTGGTCACTAAATGTAGCCGACGTGAAAGGTCCGGATGCGCCAGACCTCCTCGTCTGCAGCGCGTAGGGCGGATAACGCCAACGGCGTTATCCGCCATGCCGGCCGGCGCATAAAGCGTTCCGCTTTATCCGCCCTACGCAGTCCTACGCAGTCCTACGGGATTTACAGGGCGAACTGCTCCGCCGACAGACGCATCAGTACGTCGGAACCGGCCTCCACCGCCGCCGCATGGGCCTGTGCACGCGGCAGCAGGCGGCTGAAGTAGAACTCGGCCGTCGTCAGCTTGGCCTCGTAGTAGGCGGCCTCGCCAGCGCCCTCCTCCCGCTTCTGCTGGGAAACGAGCGCCATGCGCAGCCAGAAGTAGCCGAGCGTGACGTAGCCGGAGAACATCAGGTAGTCCACCGAGGCGGCGCCGACTTCGTCGGGGTTCTTCATGGCGGCCATGCCGACCTTCTGGGTCAGCTCGCCCCACTGCGTGTTCAGCGCCGCCAACTGGGCGACCTGCGTCTTCAGTTGCGGGTGCTCGGCGTGCTGCTGGCAGAGCTGGTGCACCCGCCTGGTGAAGCCCATCAGCAGCTTGCCCTGGCTGCCGAGGACCTTGCGGCCCAGCAGGTCCAGCGCCTGGATGCCGTTGGTACCCTCGTAGATCGGCGCGATGCGGCAGTCGCGCACCAACTGCTCCATGCCCCACTCGCGGATGAAGCCATGGCCGCCGAACACCTGCATGCCGATGTTGGTGACTTCCAGACCGGTCTCGGTCATGAAGGCCTTGCAGATCGGGGTGAGGAAGGCCAGCAGGTTGGCGGCGTGCTCGCGCTCCTCGGCGTCCTGGGAGAGATGCTCGATGTCCAGCAGCTGCGCGGTGAAGTAGGCCAGTGCGCGGTTACCTTCGTTGAACGCCTTCATGGTCAGCAGCATGCGGCGCACGTCCGGGTGGACGATGATCGGGTCGGCGGGCTTATCCGGCGCCTTCGGGCCGGTCAGCGAACGCATCTGCAGACGATCCTGGGCGTAGCGCACGGCACCCTGGTAGCTGGTTTCGCCGAGGCAGAGGCCCTGCATGCCGGTGCCCAGTCGCGCATGGTTCATCATGGTGAACATGCAGGCCAGGCCCTTGTTGGCCTCGCCGATCAGGAAGCCGCGGGCGCCGTCGAAGTTCATCACGCAGGTGGCCGAGGCCTTGATGCCCATCTTGTGCTCGATGGAGCCGCAGGCCACGGCGTTGCGCGCGCCGGCCTCGTCATTCGCGTCAAGGTTGAACTTGGGCACGATGAACAGCGAGATACCCCTGGTGCCGACCGGGGCGTCCGGCAGCTTGGCCAGTACCAGGTGGATGATGTTCTCGCTCATGTCGTGCTCACCGGCGGAGATGAAGATCTTGGTGCCGGTGATCGCGTAGCTGCCGTCGGCGTTGGGCACGGCGCGGGTCTTGATGATGCCCAGGTCCGTGCCGCAGTGCGGCTCGGTCAGGCACATGGTGCCGGTCCAGACCGCGCTGGTCATGCGCGGCAGGTAGGTGTCCTTCTGCTCCTGCGTACCGTGGGCGTGGATAGCGGCCATGGCGCCCTTGGTCAGGCCGGGGTACATGCCCCAGGAGCAGTTGGAGGCGCCGATCATCTCGCTGACCAGCAGGCCGAGGGACGGCGGCAGGCCCTGTCCGCCGTAGGTTGGATCGCTGGAGACACCGTTCCAGCCGGCCTCGACGTACTGCGCGAAGGCTTCCTTGAAGCCCTTGGGCGTGGTTACCACGCCGTTGTCGAAGTGGCAGCCCTCCTCGTCGCCGGAGCGGTTCAGCGGGGCGATGACCTGCTCGCAGAACTTGGCGCCCTCCTCGAGGATGGCGGCGAACATGTCCGCGGTGGCGTCGGTGGCGCCGAGGGCTGCATAGCGGCCGGTGAAGTCGAAGACTTCGTCGGTGAGGAAGCGCACGTCGCGCAGGGGGGCCTTGTACTCGGGCATCGCGAATCTCCGTTCGGTTCGTGCGCCGGCGCGGCGCGAAAACCTCGAACCTAACGGCCAGTGTCCACCCGGACAATCACGCTGCATGCGCTGAATGCGCGGTCATAACGCAGGCCGTTCAGGCGGTGCGCACCGCTCCGCGACGCGACTGCCCGTGCACGGCCACGCGGTTGCGCCCACCGCTCTTGGCCGAGTACAGCGCCTCGTCCGCACCCTTTATCACTTCTTCCGGATTGCGCCGCTCGCCGTCGCGCTCCGCGACGCCGACACTGATGGTCACCGAGACGCTCTGCGCTTCCTTGCCACCGCGCTTGCCCCGGCCCTGGCGATCATCCTTGGGCCGGTTGCCGCGGTCGCGCAGCTGCATCACATAACCCTCGATTGCCTGCCGCACCGCGTCCAGGTGCGGCAGGCACTCCTCCACCGACTTGCCGGCGAACACCAGGGTGAACTCCTCGCCCCCGTATCGGTACGCCTTGCCGCCCCCGCCGGTACGCCGCAGCTGGCTGGCGACCATGCGCAACACCTGGTCGCCGACGTCGTGGCCGTGGCTGTCGTTGAACTTCTTGAAGTGATCCACGTCGACCATCGCCAGCACGTACTGCTGGCCAAGGCGCTCGAAGCGCTCGTTCAGTGCGCGGCGCCCCGGCAGGCCGGTGAGCTCGTCGCGGAAAGCCATCTGGTACGCCTCGTGGGCCACCGCGCAGGCCAGGTTTAGCATCGCCAGGCTGGTCATTACGGTGAGCGCATTGGGCAGGATGAACACCTTCGGCAGCATCCACAGCAGGCCCACCAGCCCCACCAGCTGCGCGGCATGCAATGGACGCGGCTGCCGCACGTAGGCGGCGATCAGGGCGATGAAGGCGAGGATGAAACCGAAGTAGGACAACTGCGCCAGGTTCATCCAGCGCCCGTGCAGGGACGGCCAGTAGACATCGCTGAGCAGCTCGGCCAGGCCCTGCGGGAAGCGTTGCGCAAGCGCCGTCGCTGTCGCCGCCACAGCCAGCAGCGCCGCACTGCGGGCCAGCAGGTCCTGCAGCGGCTGCATGCGCTCCTGCCAGATGCCGTACATGCCGTAGAGCAGCGGCAGCAGCACGCAACACAGGTGGAACACCAGCGCCGCGTCGGGCCGTGTCGTGTGCAGGGCGCGGTAGTAGTCGACCTGGTTATCGAGCAGGAAGTAGGCGATGTACACCACGCCCAGCATGAACAGCTGGCGCTGGCGCCCATAGATCATGCACAGGCCGCCACCGAGCAGCAGCAACAGGGTCGGCAGGACGTTGAACAGCGAGATGAAGAAGTCGGACAGTTCGGCCAGGGAGCCGGCAGCGATGCCGGCCGGAATCAGCAGCAGGGGTATGAGGAAGTGGCTGAGCCGGTAGGGGGCCGTGGGTCGCACAAGGGGTTCCGAAGCGTTGGCGCCGGACTCGGGATCAGCGGACCGGCAAGTGGCGTAATGATGGCACTTTCCGGAAATAATTGCGTGGTCGCAGATACGAAAAAGCCCGCCGGACGGCGGGCTTCTTCGTGGTCAGCAGACGGACGGCAAAGCGTCCGCTGGTGATCAGTAACCGAGGGCGAAGTCTTCCTCGGCCAGGTCCATCAGGTTGCTGGCGCCGGACAGCATGGAGCCAACGTGCGCGCGGGTGCGCGGCAGGATGCGCTGGAAGTAGAAGCGCGCGGTCTTCAGCTTGGCCTGGTAGAAGGCCTCTTCGCTGGTACCGGCAGCCAGCTTCTCGGCAGCCAGGCGAGCCATGTCGGCCCAGAAGTAGGCCAGGGCCGCGTAGCCGGAATACATCAGGTAATCCACCGAAGCGGCACCGACTTCCTCGCGGTCCTTCATGGCAGCCATGCCGACCTTCATGGTCAGCTCGCCCCACTCCTTGTTCAGCGCGGCCAGCGGGGCAACGAATTCCTTCACGGCTTCGTTGGCTTCGTTGGCCTGGCAGAACTTGTGCACGATCTTGGTGAAGCCCTTGAGCGCTTCACCCTGGGTCATCAGGATCTTGCGGCCCAGCAGGTCGAGAGCCTGAACGCCGGTGGTGCCTTCGTACAGCATGGAGATACGGCTGTCGCGGACGTTCTGTTCCATGCCGTGCTCGGCGATGAAGCCGTGGCCGCCATAGATCTGCACGCCGTGGTTGGCGGCTTCGAAGCCCACTTCGGTCATGAACGCCTTGGCGATCGGAGTGAGGAAGGCCAGCATCGCGTCAGCGGCTTTCTTCTCTTCTTCGTCCTGGCTGCGCTGGACGATGTCGACCTGCTTGGCGGCGAAGTACAGCATGGCGCGGTTGCCTTCGGCGAACGCCTTGGCGGTCAGCAGCATGCGGCGTACGTCCGGGTGCACGATGATCGGGTCAGCGGCTTTTTCCGGAGCTTTCGGGCCGGTCAGCGAACGCATCTGCAGACGCTCGCGAGCGTAGGCGATGCCACCCTGGAAACCGATCTCGGCGTGGGCCAGGCCTTGCAGCGCGGTACCCAGGCGAGCGGTGTTCATGAAGGTGAACATGCAGTTCAGGCCCTTGTTCGGCGGGCCGATCAGGAAGCCGGTGGCGGCGTCGAAGTTCATCACGCAGGTGGCGTTGCCGTGGATGCCCATCTTGTGCTCGATGGAGCCACAGGAAACGGCGTTGCGCTCGCCTACGCCGCCTTCGGCGTTGGGCAGGAACTTCGGCACGATGAACAGCGAGATGCCCTTGGTGCCCTGCGGGGCGTCGGGCAGGCGGGCCAGCACGATGTGGACGATGTTGTCGGCCATATCGTGTTCGCCAGCGGAAATGAAGATCTTGGTGCCGGTGACCTTGTAGGTGCCGTCAGCCTGCGGCTCGGCCTTGGTGCGCAGCATGCCCAGGTCGGTGCCGCAATGCGGCTCGGTCAGGCACATGGTGCCGGTCCACTCGCCGGAGACCAGCTTGGTCAGGTAGGTGTGCTGCTGCTCCGGGGTGCCGTGCGCGTGCAGGGTGTTCATGGCGCCATGGGACAGGCCGGGGTACATGCCCCAGGACCAGTTGGCCTGGCCGACCATCTCGCTGATGGCCATGCCGAGGGATTCGGGCAGGCCCTGGCCGCCGTGCTCGACGTCATGGGCCAGGCTCGGCCAGCCGCCTTCGACGAACTGCTGGTAGGCCTCTTTGAAGCCAGTCGGGGTCTTAACGCCTTCCGGGCTCCACTTGCAGCCTTCCATATCGCCAGTACGGTTCAGCGGAGCGATTACCTGTTCGCAGAACTTCGCACCCTCTTCGAGGATGGCATTGACCATGTCCGGGGTGGCGTCTTGGGCGCCCGGCAGGTTCTGGTAGTGCGCTTCGTAGCCCAGCAGCTCGTCGCGAACGAAACGGATATCACGCAAGGGGGCCTTGTAATCAGGCATAGCGGTAAACCTCTACGAAGGGTTCTGGTTAATGGGCGACCGGTAGTTGCGGTCGCAGTGCGGGATCGTTCCCGGCCGCCCAGTCGGTGCGCGCACGCATCCCGACAGTCAAACAGGCGTTTGAAACATACGTTTACGCCATACCCTTGTCAAGCATGCAGACCGACCGCCCGGTCACGCTCGCAGGGCTACCGCCGGAGCGCCTTTGCGCCGCCGTCCTGACATTGATTAAAGCCCATGGCAGAGCGGCCGGCGTGTCGCGAGGACAGCCGGCGGGGCAGAAAGAAGATACGGAGGGACAGTGACCGTCAGGCGCGGATATCGATGAGGGTGCCGAGCGTTTCGTCAGCGGCCTGGATGACCTTGGCGCCGGCTTCGACCTCATGCTGGCCGCGGCGCAGGTCCACCAGGTGATCGGCCAGGGCCTCGCTGGACCCGTTGCGGCCGCTGGCGATCCCGGCGCCGGCCTGGTCGAGGCGGCTCTGGCCGCTCTGAACCGAGCTCAGGCCCGCGGCAAATGCATTACCGGAGATTTCCATCGGCGCGTCTCCCAGGACATAGGCAGCCAGTGGCCACCATTCAAGCAGACTTCCGCCCGCCCGGCCAGGCGTTGTTACAGATCGAGGATGCTCAGGTCCAGGTGGGCGGCGACCGCAGCGGGTGTTGCGGGCGACAGCCGGGGCACGCGGCCGATGCAGGGCGCCGGCAGGCGTTCGGCCAGGGTCGCCAGGTTCTCCTCCAGGCGCGAGGTGCTGGGGTCGACGATATTCGCCACCCAGCCAGCCAGCTGCAGGCCGTCACGCTGGATCGCCTCGGCGCTGAGCACCGCGTGGTTGATGCAGCCCAGGCGCACACCGACCACCAGGATCACCGGCAGGTCGAGGGCGATCGCCAGGTCAGACAGGCTCTCCTCCCCCGACAGCGGCACCCGCCAGCCACCCGCGCCCTCCACCACCGAGAAGTCGGCGCCCAATTGCAGCACTGAGCGCACGGCCGGGGTCAAGGACTCGACCTGCAGCTTCACGCCCTTCTCCCGTGCGGCGAGGTGCGGCGCGATGGCGGGTGCAAAGGCGAAGGGATTCACCTGGTCATAGGCCAGCGGCAGGCTGCATTCGGCCAGCAGCGCCAGTGCATCGGAATTGCGCAGCCCTTCGGCGGTACGCTCGCAACCGGACGCCACAGGCTTGGCTGCCGCCGTGGACAACCCGGCCAGCCGCGCCGCATGGAGCAGGCCGGCGGCGATGGTGGTCTTGCCGATTTCGGTGTCGGTGCCGGTGATGAAGTAGGCGTGGGACATAGGTACCTCGGTGCTTTTCCGTATGAGCGGACTGCGCCCGGGATCAGCCATTGACTCAATGGCCATCGCGGACAAGGTCCGCTCCTACTAAGAATAGATTTTGCGCAGGACTGCGTAGACCACCCGGTAGGTGGCCGGCAGCCCCTGGGTCTGGCGGAATTGTTCGTAGGCGGCGATCAGCGCGCGCACCCGCTCGCGCCCGGTCAGGCCGTCGGGCCGGCCGGGGTTGAGGTTGTGCGCGCCAAGCGCCTTGAGCTCATGGGTCAGGCTGCGCAGGTCGGGGAAGTGCAGGACGCGGTCCTCGGTGCGCAGCTCCAGCACCTCCAGCCCACTGTCGGCGCAGTGCCGCTGGTAGTCCTCGAAGGCGCGGAAGCGGTTCACATGGACGAAACCGTCCACCGCCTCCCAGGCACTGCGCAGTTCGCCCAGGGTGCCGATGCACAGACTGCTGAACGCCAGCACGCCATTGGGACGCAGCACCCGGCGCGCCTCTCTCAGCACTGACGGCAGGTCTGCGCACCATTGCAGCGCCAGGCTGGAGAACAGCAGGTCGCAGGCGCCGTCACGCAGCGGCAGATGCTCGGCGTCGCCGCCGACGAAATGCTCCGCGCCGCCCAGTTCACGGGCATGGCGCAGCATGCCTTCGGCGATATCGACGGCCAGGCCGTGGGCCTGCGGATAACGCCCCGCCAGTGCACGGGTGAAATAGCCGGTGCCGCTGCCCAGGTCGATCCAGCGCTGTGGCGCCAGCTCGCCCGGCAACCGCTGCAAGAGCTGCGAGCCAACCGCGCGTTGCAGGTCTGCCACCGCATCGTAGGTCTCTGCGGCCCGGGAGAAGGAAGCGGCCACCTGGCGTTTGTCAGGCAGGCCGGCAGTACTGCGTTCAGGCATCGTCGCCCTCGTGGATGAATCTCAGGATGGCGGCGGCCGTTTCGTCCGGCTGCTCCAGCGGCAGCCCGTGGCTGGCGTCGGCGATCAGGCTGACCTCGACGTCCGGCAGCCACTCCAGCAGGGCGTCGGCGGCGGAGGCCGGCACCAGGGCGTCGTTGCCGGCGAACAGGTGCAGTTGCGGGCCGGGATAGCGGCCCAGGGCGGCACGGGTATCGAGCTGACCGAGCAACTGCAGGCCGGCGGTCAGACCAGCGCTGTCCAGTTGCGGCAGGGCCACCTGCAGTTGCCGCGCGAGCGTGCGCGGATCACGTGCGCCCTGGCTGACCAGCAGGGTGAAGCGCTTGCGCACCAGTTGCGGTTCCAGCAGGAAGGCCTCGAAGAAGTCCTCGAATACCTCACCCGCCATGGCCTCGGGCCAATCCTCGCGGCGGCGGAAGCAGGGGTTGCTCGCCAGCGTGACCAGCCCTCGGCAGGATTCGCCCCGGCGCGCAGCCAGCTCGGCGGCGAGCATGCCGCCCAGCGACCAGCCGGCGATCCAGGCGTCATGGCGGACGTTGTCGTCCAGCTCGTCGAGCCATACATTCGGGTCGGCATCGGTCGGCAACGGCTCGATCTGCACGTTCAGGTGCGGCGCCTGTTCCAGCAGCGCATCGCGCAGCGGCTCCAGCGGCGCGCTGCCCAAGCCCCAGCCCGGCAGCAGGATCAGTTGGTCACGCATCGTCGCCCTCCTCGGCATCGATCTCCGCCAGAAGGCTAGACGAGACCCGCTGCCAGCCCTCGGCCAGCGCCACCAGCAGGCGGTCGACCTGGGCCTCGCTGTGCAGCGCGGACAACGTCACGCGCAGGCGCGCGGTGCCGGCCGGCACGGTCGGCGGGCGGATCGCGCCGACCAGGATGCCGCGCTCGCGCAGCTCCGCCGACAGGGCCATGGCCTGGCGGCTGCCGCCGATGAGGATCGGCTGGATCGGCGTGGGGCTGTCCATCAGGCCCAGGCCAATGGCCTGGGCACCCGCGCGGAAGCGCGCTATCAGGGTGTTCAGGTGCTCGCGGCGCCAGTTCTCGGCGCGCAGCAGCTCCAGGCTTTTCAGCGTGGCGCAGGCCACCGCTGGCGGCTGGCTGGTGGTGTAGATGTAGGGCCGGGCGAACTGGATCAGCGTCTCGATCAGCTCTTCGCTGCCGGCGACGAAAGCGCCGGCGGTGCCAAAGGCCTTGCCGAGGGTTCCGACCAGCACCGGGACATCGTCCATGCCCAGACCGAAATGTTCGACGATGCCGCCGCCACTGGCACCCAGCGAGCCGAAGCCGTGGGCGTCATCGACCATCATCCAGGCGCCCTTCTTGCGAGCCTCGACGCACAGCGCCGGCAGGTCGGCCAGGTCACCGTCCATGCTGAACACGCCATCGGTCACCACCAGGGTGCTGCCTTCGGTTTTAGCCAGACGCGCAGCGAGGCTCGCGGCGTCGTTGTGCAGGTAGCGCGAGAAGCGCGCCCCGGAGAGCAGGCCGGCATCCAGCAACGAGGCGTGGTTGAGGCGGTCTTCCAGCACGCTGTCGCCCTTGCCCACCAGGGCGGTGACGGTGCCGAGATTGGCCATGTAGCCGGTGGAGAACAGCAGCGCGCGCGGGCGGCCGGTGAACTCGGCCAGCGCCAGCTCCAGCTCATGGTGCGGGCCACAATGGCCGTTGACCAGATGCGAAGCGCCACCGCCCACGCCCCAGCGCTGCGCGCCGGCACGCAGGGCGGCAATTACCTCAGGGTGACTGGCCAGGCCCAGGTAGTCGTTGGAACAGAAGGCCAGCATCGGCCGGCCATCGATGACCACGTCGGGCCCCTGCGGGCTCTCCAGCAGCGGACGCTGGCGGTAGAGGTCGTCCGCCTTGCGCTGGGCAAGGCGGGCGGTGAGATCGAAAGACATACGCAACCCCTCTCGGCGGTAACGGGCCGAGACCCGTCAGCCCTCATGCATGCAGGAGGTCGATTGCTGTCGGCAAGTACCGTTTCCGGGTTCCCGCGTTCGCGGGAACGACGTTCTGAATCGAGCGTCTTCCCCGCGAACGCGGGGATCCAGAAAAACCTTCGCGAATCGGCCCGCTCCTACACAGAGAAGCAGATCAGGCCGAAGCCGCGTCGTAGAACAGCTGGGAGTCGCGTTGCTCCACCAGGGCCTGCTCGATGGCGGCCTGGTGCACTTCGTCGGCGTGCTCCTCGCGCTCTTCGGGCTTGATGCCTAACCGCGCGAACAGCTGCATGTCCTTCTCGGCCTGCGGGTTCTTGGTGGTCAGCAGCTTCTCGCCGTAGAAGATCGAGTTGGCGCCGGCCATGAAGGCCAGGGCCTGCATCTGCTCGTTCATCTGCTCGCGGCCGGCGGACAGGCGCACGTGGGATTTCGGCATGAGGATGCGGGCCACGGCCAGGGTGCGGATGAAGTCGAACGGATCGACGTCCTTCTCCTCGGCCAGCGGGGTGCCCTTGACCTTCACCAGCATGTTGATCGGCACCGACTCCGGATGCTCGGGCAGGTTGGCCAGTTGGATCAGCAGGCCGGCGCGGTCGTCCACCGACTCGCCCATGCCGAGGATGCCGCCGGAGCAGATCTTCATCCCCGCTTCGCGCACGTAGGCCAGGGTCTGCAGACGCTCGCCGTAGGTACGGGTGGTGATGATGTTGCCGTAGAACTCCGGCGAGGTATCCAGGTTGTGGTTGTAGTAGTCCAGGCCCGCGTCGGCGAGGGCCTTGGTCTGCTCCTGGTCCAGACGACCGAGGGTCATGCAGGTCTCCAGGCCGAGCTTCTTCACGCCCTTCACCATTTCCAGCACGTAGGGCATGTCCTTGGCCGACGGGTGCTTCCACGCCGCGCCCATGCAGAAGCGGGTGGAGCCGATGGCCTTGGCTTCCGCCGCGGCCTCCAGCACCTTCTGCACTTCCATGAGCTTTTCCTTGTCCAGGCCAGTGTTGTAGTGGCCGGACTGCGGGCAATATTTGCAGTCTTCCGGGCAGGCGCCGGTCTTGATCGACAGCAGGGTGGAAACCTGTACGCGGTTCGGGTCGAAGTGCGCGCGGTGCATGGTCTGCGCCTGGAACAACAGGTCGTTGAAGGGTTGTTCGAACAGGGCGCGGACTTCCGCGAGAGTCCAGTCGTGGCGGGTAACCTGGGCTGCAGTGGCACTCATGGGCATTTCCTTTCGACGCTGTCGGGGGCGCCTTTTTGTCTAGTGAGCCGGCAGCACGCCACCGGGATTCAGGCTAAAGGCATCATATTGGGAGCTGAGACGCTGTCAACCAGTAACGCGACACAGGTCGACAAGTGATCAATTTCTATACAAATCGATTTTCACGCGCCGCAATCCGCTGAACCCGGCGCCCCAGACACCTCTCCAATCCAGCAGTACATTCAGGAGTCACCCCGCAGATGGGAACACAAGGATTCTTCGACAACCTCGGCCAGATGGTCGGCAAGGCCATCCGCTTCATCGTCGACCTTTTGTCAGGATTGCTCGGCGGCCTTTGGCGTGCCATGGACGACTTTTTCCACGGTCTGGCGCGTGCCGTCGGAATCGACGTCTCGATCTTCAGCTTCGTCCTGCTCTTCCTCGGCCTGCTGCTGCTCTACAGTGGCATCCGCGCCTTCCTGCGGCGCTCTATCTTCGGCGGGCTGATCTGGACGGTGCTCGGGCTGCTGGTGCTGAGTTGGCTGATCCATTGAAACCCGCCGCCCAGGGAGGGGCGGAATGCGGTTACCTCGATGGCGTCCTGTCTGGTGGCGCCCACGCGTGCAGTGTCTGTTGTGTGGGGCAATGGCGGATCAGGCCGATCTGCCACTGTGCCCGGGGTGCGATGACGACCTCCCCTGGCTCGCCGGGCATTGCGCGATCTGTGCCCTGCCCCTGCCGGTCGCCGGCCTCACCTGCGGGCAATGCCTGCACCGTGCGCCCGCCTTTCACCGTGTCGAAACACCCCTGCGTTACGGCTTTCCCGTCGATGCGCTGATCACCCGCTTCAAGCACCAGTCCAGCGCGCCCTTCGGCCGGCTGCTCGCACAGCTGCTGGCACGCCACCTGAGACATGCCTTCGATGAGAGACTAGAACGTCCGGACGTCCTGATACCGGTGCCCCTGTCGCGCCAACGAGAACGCCTGCGCGGCTTCAACCAGGCCGCCCTGCTGGCCGGCTGGCTGGCCGATCCGCTCGGCCTGCCTGTGGATAACCGGCTGTTGCGACGCGTCCAGGACACCCCGGCGCAGCAGGGACTGGACGCCGCCACGCGCAAACGCAATCTGCGCCACGCCTTTGCCGTGGCCGATGGCGCACAGGTGGAAGGCCGCCACCTGGCGCTGGTGGACGACGTGCTGACCACCGGCGCCACCGCCCAGTTCATTGCCCGCGCGCTGCACAAAGCCGGTGCGAGGCGGGTCGACGTCTACTGCCTGGCGCGCACGCCGGCCCCGGAATAGACGACCGCTCGTCCACATTCCCGGCAACTTCCCCTTGCGTTTTGTCGGCAAGCGACGGAGCCTCGCCCAATACCAATAAGCACCTGCGAACCCATGACAACCCTCAGCCTGCTGACCCAGCACGTCACCCGCCGCCCGCAACGCATCGCCCTGCTCGCGCAGATCGCCCAGCTCGGCTCGATCACCCACGCCGCCAAAGCGGCCGGGATGAGCTACAAGACCGCCTGGGACGCCATCGATGAACTGAACAACCTCTCCGACCGCCCGCTGGTGGAACGCAGCGTCGGCGGCAAGGGCGGTGGCGGCGCACGCCTGACCGCCGACGGCGAACGCCTGCTGGCGCTCTACCAACGCCTGGAAGCCCTGCGCGAACACATCGTCGAGCACGTCGAACACCAGGCCGACCTGGAGCTGATCGGCCGTCTGATGATGCGCACCAGCGCGCGCAACCAGCTGCACGGACACATCTGCGCCATCGAGCGCGCCGGGCTCAACGACCTGGTGTGCATCGAGTTGCCCGGCGGCGCGCGCATCCAGGCGCGGGTCACCCGCGAAAGCACCGAGAAGCTGGAGCTGCGCGACGGCCAGCCGGTGGTGGCGCTGATGAAGGCCGGCTGGATCTACGTCGACCTGCCGCAGATCCCCTGCCCGGAAGGGTTGAACGCACTGGAAGGCCATATCGATGACATCCGCGAAGCCGACGACGGCCCCAGCGAGGTGCGTATCCAACTGCCCAGCGGGCAGATGCTCTGCGCCCTGACCGACCCCGAGCGCATCGAAATCCTGCGCCTTACGCCCGGTACCCAGGTGCGTGCGCAGTTCTCCCCGGCCCAGGTGATCCTCGGCACGCCGCTGTAGTTTCCCTGCCGCATATCAAGCTCCGCGCCGCCGCTCCGCGCTCCAATAACCGTCAGCGACTCCCGCCCTTCCGGGGCGGGTCCTGCGGTTCAGCCATTCCGGAGCCCCACCATGCGCCGCCTGCCCAGTCTCTGCGCCCTGCCCCTGCTGCTGTCCCTGCCCCTGGTCGGCCATGCCGGCCCTGACGTACTGCGTGTCGGCGCCAGCCACGCGTTGATGGCGACACTGGAGCCGCTGGTGGACCGCTACCAGGTCGACACCCACAACAAGGTGCTGCTGATCGGCGGCGGTGACGAAGAGCTCGGCGAGCAGGTGCGCCAGGGCACGCCCTATGACCTGCTGCTCAGCGCGCAACCTGCGCCGCTGACCCACCTGCACCACCAGGGCCACGGTGAGAAACCCCGCCCGGTCGGCTGCCAGGCCCAGCCGATGCAGGAGCTGACCCTCGTGCGCGGCGAACGGCACGGGTTGGCCACGCACTTCCTCGACTACCTGAAACAACAGGACTGCATCGGACGCTGAGGCAAAACGCTGGCGGGGGTACACTAGGCGGCCTGCACACTGCCCGGATCGTCGCCATGTCCCATCCCTTCTCCGACCTCACGCCCGACCTGGTTCTGGATGCGGTGGAAAGCATCGGTTTCCTGAGTGACGCCCGCGTGCTCGCACTCAACAGCTACGAGAACCGCGTCTACCAGGTAGGCATCGAGGGCAGCGAGCCGCTGATCGCCAAGTTCTACCGCCCGGGGCGCTGGAGCAACGAGGCAATCCTCGAAGAGCATGCCTACTCCGCCGAACTGGCCGAGTGCGAAGTCCCGCTCGTGGCGCCACTGGTGCACGAAGGCAAGACCCTGTTCGAGCACGCGGGGTTCCGCTTCACCCTGTTCCCCCGCCGTGGCGGCCGCGCGCCGGAGCCCGGCAACCTCGACCAGTTGTACCGCCTGGGCCAGTTGCTCGGCCGCCTGCATGCCGTGGGCGCCAACCGCCCCTTCGAGCACCGAGAAGCGCTGACGCCGGAGAACTTCGGCCACCAGTCCCTGGCCACCTTGCTGGAAGGCAACTTCATCCCCAGAAGCCTGCTGCCGGCCTACGAGTCCGTGGCCCGCGACCTGCTGAAGAAGATCGACGAGCTGTACGCACGGGTGAGCTACACCCCCATCCGCATGCACGGCGACTGCCACCCCGGCAACCTGCTGTGCCGTGACGACACCTTCCACGTCGTGGACCTCGACGACTGCCGCATGGGCCCTGCCGTACAGGACCTGTGGATGATGCTCGCCGGCGAGCGCCAGGATCGCCTCGGGCAGCTCTCCGAGCTGGTCGACGGCTACCAGGAGTTCCACGATTTCGACCCGCGCGAACTGCCGCTGATCGAAGGCCTGCGCGCCCTGCGCCTGATGCACTACAGCGCCTGGCTGGCGCGCCGTTGGGACGACCCGGCGTTCCCGCCGAGCTTCCCCTGGTTCGGCAGCGAACGCTATTGGGGCGACCAGGTGCTGGTGCTGCGCGAGCAGCTGGCGGCGCTGGATGAGGAGCCGCTGCGGTTGTTCTGATCACCGGTATCCAATTACCGGCCTGACGCCCGCGATGCTCCCGATGACGGTAGGAGCGGGCCATGCCCGCGATCGCGCCCATGGGGCGCTCCTACAATGGCCCATGCCGTAACGACAACGTTACGCTCATTCGCCAACGGCACTGCATCGGCGACCTCCGCGACACAGACAAGCCCCCGCGCGCACCCTAGAATTAGCCAGCCACTCATTAGCTGCCTAACCAAGGATGTTCCATGGCCACCGCCAATCCCCGCCAGGGCTATGCCCTGGGCTTGACCGCCTACGTCATCTGGGGGCTCTTCCCGATCTACTTCAAACTGCTCGAACGCATTCCCGCCCTGGAAATCATCACCCACCGGGCCATCTGGTCCGCGGTGTTCGGCGCCCTGCTCCTGCTGGTGTGGAAGCATCCCGGCTGGTGGCGCGAGCTGCGCGAGAACCCCAAACGCATCGCCGTGCTCACCGCCAGCGGCCTGCTGATCGCCAGCAACTGGCTGGTCTACGTCTGGGCGGTGAACAACGGCCACATGATCGAGGCCAGCCTGGGGTACTACATCAACCCGCTGATCAACGTGCTGCTGGGCATGGTGATCCTGCGCGAACGCCTGCGCCCGCTGCAGTGGGTCGCCGTGGGCCTTGCCGCGCTCGGTGTGGCCCAACAGCTCTGGCAACTGGGCAGCCTGCCCTGGGTATCGCTGGCCCTGGCGCTGACCTTCGGATTCTACGGACTGATCCGCAAGCAGGCGCCGGTGGCCGCGCTGCCGGGGCTGGTGGTGGAAACCTGGATCCTGCTGCCGCTGGCGATCGGTTATCTCGTGCTGTTCGCCAACGGCCCGAGCGTGCACGCGGACTTCTGGAGCACCAAGGACGCCCTCTGGCTCGCCGCCGCCGGCCCGATCACCCTGGTGCCGCTGGTGTGCTTCAACGCCGCCGCCCGCCACCTACCCTACGCCACCCTGGGCTTCCTGCAATACCTGGCACCGACCCTGGTGCTGCTGCAGGCCATCTTCCTGTTCGGCGAGCACCTGGACAGCACCCGCCTGCTGTCCTTTGGCTGCATCTGGCTGGCGCTGGTGGTGTATAGCGTGGACATCTGGTATCGCCTGTCCCGCGGCAATTGATCAGTTTTTGAGCGCATCGCTGGAAGCCCCGGTAGTCGGGTCTTCCAGCAAGCAACTACCAGACTATCCACAGCCCCATCCCGTACAAACGGGGATAAGCGCCTGACCCAAGCCTTTATCCCCAACCCTTCCGCTTCAGCCTTGATCGAGCGGTTCGCCAGAACGTCTTTCGATCACTTTTCGATCAACTCTCGCAAAGCCTCGGGATTCCTGGGATACAGCAATATTCCCAGCGCTTTTCCACAGGCTAATCCCCGAGAGCTGTGAATCTCGCGACGCTTACTGATCAGTACATGGACAACTTACTGAAAGCCTTGCAGAAAAAGGCTTGCAGCCATCGACCAACGGCCTTTCCACAGACTCATCCAGAGGTTTTGTGCACAGCCGCGAACCGGCTCACCTGCCACCAAGGCGGGAATGAAAAAGCCGCTCAGAAAACGATCAAGCCCATCCAGGCCTCGTCACTATTGGCCTAGAGGAAGTTATCAACAGAAAGCTCACGGAGCGATCCACGCGATCTGTGCACAGCGCCGCTGCCGATCATGGATAAACAATGATGGCTACATCCCAATAAGAATGGGCCCTCTGTAAATCCAATCACAGAGAGCCCACAGACTTATGCACAAAATGGGATAGAGGTGGCGGAGGATCATTCCCCGCTGTGGAAACTCATTTCCACCATCAGGTCGTCCGCCAGTTCCTCCAGACGCGCCTGCAAGGTTTCCAGCGACAGTGTCAGCGGCACCGCCAGCAGCGCCTCGGCATGGAACAGTGGCTCACTGCTCATCGGCGCCGGCAGGACCTCGGTGGTCAGGCGCTCCAGGTTAACGCCATGCTCGGTGAGCAAACGCGTGATATCGCGGACGATCCCTGGACGATCGTTGCCGACCAGATCCAGAAGGATCGGTTTCCAGTTGCATGCCGGCTCGATGCCACTTTCCGCCAGCAGCACGCGAATGCCGTGGGCAGACAGCGCTTGCAGCCCCTCGACCAGCTCGTCGTAGCCCTCGGCGGGAACCGCCACCCGCAGGATGCCGGCGAACTGCCCGGCCATGCGCGACATGCGGCTTTCCAGCCAGTTGCCGCCGTGGGCGGCGATGCACTGGGCGATGCGCTCCACCAGGCCGGGCTGGTCCGGGGCGATGACCGTGAGAACGAGGTGATCCATGGGGCAACCTCCGTCAGGCGGAAAGATCCAGCCAATAGGTGTAGAACTTCTCGTCGCGCTGGTAGCCCAGACGCTCGTAGAGCGACTGGCCGGCGCGGTTGGTCTTGGCCGTCTCCAGCATCAGGCCACAGGCGCCCGTGGCTTCTGCATGGGCGCGGCCGGCATTCATCAGCGCCTCGCCGTAGCCGTCGCGGCGCGCAGCCGGTACCACGTAAAGGTCGCTGACCAGCCAGGCCGGCTGCAGCATCAACGAAGCGAAGAACGGGTAGAGCTGGACGAACCCCACCGCCAGACCATCGAGACTGCGAGCGATGAATACGGTGGACTGGCGCTGCTCGATGCGCGCCTGGAGGAAGCCACGAATCGTCGCGTGAGGCGCAGGCACTTCGTAGAAGTCGAGATAGCCGGAAAACAGCGGTACCAGGGCATCGAGATCGGCGGGGGTGGCAAGTGTCACGGACATGCGGGATTCTCCAGGAGGGAGAAAGCAGTATAGGCGGGGCTCGCGGAGCTGGCTGCGACGGGGTGCCACAGATACCGCGTCAAGTCATTCGTATACAGTTTGAAGATTTATCTGGAACAACCCATAAAAACTTTGCGAACATATTACGTGCTACGTGACTGAGATGCGTACTTTGGTCTAACCGCGACGCAAGCCCACTGATTTTTCCCATGGCATCATGTAGTATTCCGCGGCTCGGACTACAAGGCGTTTTGCCTGTGTCGCGAGCTGGTCCTGAGCAGAGTGAGGCAAGCAATGACTGAACGCGTTCAAGTCGGTGGCCTGCAGGTCGCCAAAGTCCTGTTCGACTTCGTAAACAACGAAGCCATTCCCGGCACCGGCGTCGACGCCGGCAAGTTCTGGGCAGGTGTGGAAGCCGTGATCAACGATCTGGCCCCCAAGAACAAAGCCCTGCTCGCCAAGCGCGACGACCTCCAGGCGAAGATCGACGGCTGGCACCAGGCCCGCGCCGGTCAGCCGCACGATGCGGTCGCCTACAAGGCCTTCCTGCAGGAAATCGGTTACCTGCTGCCGGAAGCGACTGACTTCCAGGCCAGCACCCAGAATGTCGACGAAGAAATCGCTCGCATGGCCGGCCCGCAGCTGGTCGTGCCGGTGATGAATGCGCGCTTCGCCCTGAACGCCTCGAACGCCCGCTGGGGCTCGCTGTACGACGCACTGTACGGCACCGACGTGATCAGCGAAGAGAATGGCGCCGAGAAGGGCAAGGGCTACAACAAGGTCCGTGGCGACAAGGTGATCGCCTTCGCCCGCGCCTTCCTCGATGAAGCCGCCGCGCTGGAATCCGGCTCCCACGTCGACGCCACCGCCTACGCCGTGAAGCACGGCGCGCTGGTCGTGACCCTGAAGAGCGGCAGCGACACCGGCCTGAAGAACGCCGCGCAGTTCATCGGCTTCCAGGGCGACGCCGCCAAGCCTGCAGCCGTGCTGCTCAAGCACAACGGCCTGCACTTCGAAATCCAGATCGACCCGACCACCCCGGTTGGTCAGACAGACGCCGCTGGCGTGAAAGACGTCCTGATGGAGTCCGCGCTGACCACCATCATGGACTGCGAAGACTCGGTCGCTGCCGTCGACGCCGACGACAAGGTCGTGGTCTACCGCAACTGGCTGGGCCTGATGAAAGGCGACCTGGCCGAGTCCGTGACCAAGGGCGGCAGCACCTTCACCCGTACCATGAACCCGGACCGCGTCTACTCCAAGGCCGACGGCTCCGAGATCACCCTGCACGGCCGCTCCCTGCTGTTCGTGCGTAACGTTGGCCACCTGATGACCAACCCGGCGATCCTCGACGCCCAGGGCAACGAAGTGCCCGAAGGCATCCAGGACGGCCTCTTCACCGGCCTGATCGCGCTGCACAACCTCAACGGCAACAACAGCCGCAAGAACAGCCGCACCGGCTCGATGTACGTGGTCAAGCCGAAGATGCACGGCCCGGAAGAAGTGGCCTTCGCCGCCGAGATCTTCAGCCGCGTCGAAGACGTGCTGGGCATGCCGCGCAACACCATGAAGGTCGGCATCATGGACGAAGAGCGCCGCACCACTATCAACCTGAAGTCCTGCATCAAGGCGGCCGCCGAGCGCGTGGTGTTCATCAACACCGGCTTCCTCGACCGCACCGGTGACGAGATCCACACCTCCATGGAAGCCGGCGCCGTAGTGCGCAAGGGCGCCATGAAGAACGAGAAGTGGATCGGCGCCTACGAGAACAGCAACGTGGACATCGGCCTGGCCACCGGCCTGCAGGGCAAGGCACAGATCGGCAAGGGCATGTGGGCCATGCCCGACCTGATGGCCGCCATGCTCGAGCAGAAGATCGCTCACCCGCTGGCCGGCGCCAACACCGCCTGGGTTCCGTCGCCGACCGCCGCCACCCTGCACGCGCTGCACTACCACAAGGTCGACGTGTATGCCCGCCAGGCCGAGCTGGCCAAGCGCGCACCGGCTTCGGTGGACGACATCCTGACCATTCCGCTGGCGCCGAACACCAACTGGAGTGCGGAAGAGATCAAGAACGAGCTGGACAACAACGCCCAGGGCATCCTCGGCTACGTGGTCCGCTGGATCGACCAGGGCGTCGGCTGCTCCAAGGTGCCGGACATCAACGACGTGGGCCTGATGGAAGACCGCGCCACCCTGCGTATCTCCAGCCAGCTGCTGGCCAACTGGCTGCGCCATGGCGTGGTGACCCAGGAGCAGGTGCTGGAAAGCCTCAAGCGCATGGCTTCGGTGGTTGACCGCCAGAACGCCAGCGACCCGCTGTACCGCCCGATGGCGCCGAACTTCGATGACAACGTGGCCTTCCAGGCCGCACTGGAACTGGTCATCGAGGGCACCAAGCAGCCCAACGGCTACACCGAACCGGTCCTGCACCGCCGTCGTCGCGAGTTCAAGGCCAAGAACGGTCTGTAAGAACTTCGCGCCGCGATTAAAAAACCGCCCTTCGGGGCGGTTTTTTTATGGGCGCAGGTTGGGATTAGCCCGATACCCCGACCCATCGCGTTCAGAGTCCATTCCCCGCATCGGATTCGGCCTGTAGGAGCGCGCCATGCGCGCGATCGCGGGCATGGCCCGCTCCTACGAGGGAGAACCTGTGCGTCCCAGGCGGGGGCGTAACGCTTGTGCACAATTTTTGTGTACAAAATCCCCAATCGCGCATTCGACGCAAGCCACAAAACTTGATCTGTAAGTCAATGATATATCTTGGAAAATAATTTCCTGACCGATTAGACAGTCTCTCAGACCGCACCAAATCGGGGCTTCACCATGATCCGTTGTCGCGATCAGCAGCGCATCGGGAATCGCTCCATGCACCCTGGCATGGAATTGGCTTTTGCATACAAACCTAAAAAGCCGTGCATACAAAAACCGAGCAGCCCATGAATTCCAGTCCCTCTCATCTGTCCGGAGTTTCCCCCATCCAACCTGTCGACAGCGCGGCCCCGATCAGCGGCGCCGCGCCGACCCTGAGCCCGCGCCTGTACAGCGCCGACCTCGCGCCGACCAAGGCCGAAGGCCGCAGCTGGGGGCGCTACAGCCTGTTCGCGCTGTGGACCAACGATGTGCACAACATCGCCAACTACTCCTTCGCCATCGGCCTCTTCGCCCTCGGCATGAGCGGCGCGCAGATCCTCGTCGCCTTCGCCCTCGGCGCGCTGGTGATCTACGGCCTGATGAACCTCTCCGGCTACATGGGCCAGAAGACCGGCCTGCCCTACCCGGTGATGTGCCGGATCAGCTTCGGCATCCACGGCGCACAGGTTCCGGCGCTGATCCGCGCGGTGATCGCCATCGCCTGGTTCGGCATCCAGACCTACCTCGCCTCGGTGGTCCTGCGCGTGCTGCTCACCGCCATCGCCCCGGACCTCAAGCCCTACGACCAGAACTCGATCCTCGGCCTGTCGACCCTCGGCTGGATCACCTTCCTCGGTATCTGGTGCGTGCAGCTGGTGATCTTCGCCTACGGCATGGAAATGGTGCGGCGCTACGAATCCTTCGCCGGCCCAATCATCCTGGTCGCCTTTGCCTCCCTCGCCGGCTGGATGTACTGGCGCAGCGGCCTGTCGATTTCCTGGTCCAGCGGCAATGCGCCGACCGGCTCGGCGATGTGGCTGAAAGTGTTCGGCGCCGCCGCGCTGTGGGTCTCGCTGTACGGCACCATGATCCTCAACTTCTGCGACTTCACCCGCAACTGCCCGGACCGCCGCACCATCAGCGTGGGCAACTTCTGGGGCCTGCCGGTGAACATGCTGGGTTTCGCGCTGATCGCCGTGGTGCTCGCCGGGGCGCAATTCAGCATCGACGGCAAGCTGGTGCAGGGCCCGACCGAGATCGTCGCCGCCATCCCCGACACCACCGGCCTGGTACTGGCCTGCCTGGCCTTCCTGATCGTCACCGTGGCGGTGAACATCATGGCCAACTTCGTCGCCCCGGCCTACGTGCTCACCAACCTCGCGCCGAACCTGCTGAACTTCCGACGCGCCGGCCTGCTCAGCGCCACCATCGCGGTGCTGATCCTGCCCTGGCACCTGTACAACAGCCCGGCGGTGATCGTGTACTTCCTCGGCGGCCTGGGCGCCCTGCTCGGCCCGCTGTACGGGATCATCGTCACCGACTACTACCTGGTGCGCCGTGGCCGGGTGAACCTGCCGGAGCTCTACAGCGAATGCCGCGAAGCCGCCTACCACTACAGCGGCGGAATCAACCTGCGTGCCGTGGCGGCCTTCATTCCGGCGGCGCTGATCGCCATCGTGCTGGCGCTGGTGCCGGCGTTCGATGCGCTGTCGCAGTTCTCCTGGTTCTTCGGCGCCGGCCTCGGCGCGCTGATCCACTACACCCTGGCGGACCGCAAGCGCTTCCATGCGGACGTTTCCGGCGAGTCCATCGCGGTGGATGCCGCGCACCACTAAGACTGTGCAAAAGCAACAAGGCCGCCCATGGGCGGCCTTGTTCGTTCAACGCGTCAGCTGCGGCTCATCGGTCCGCGCACCGGCTGTTCGCGCATGTGGCTGACCTCGCTGACCGGCGCGCCAGCGGCGATCAGCGCCTCGCGTTGCTGAAGGATCGGCGTGCGGGCGATGGCGCGCTCGAACGTGTTGAGCTTCTGGAACGCCGGCAGCGCGAAGGCCGCCGCGAGCATCGCCGCCAGTTTCGGCCAGCGCTGGGCATCCAGTTCGTAGCGGGCGAACTGCGCGTTGCGCATGAAGCAGGCGATGCTGATGTCGGCGATGGACAGCTCGCCGAACAGCCAACCGTTGGCCGGCAACTGCGCTTCCAGATAATTGAATACCGCCGGCAGGTCATGCTGGTAGGTCTTCTCCAGCAACGCCGCATCCGGCTCGCGGCCCCAGACGCCACGGCCGATCACCAACTGGTCGAACAACTGCCAGATCACTACCTGCCCCATGCGGGCGTCGGCGAACTCCTCGATCCAGCGCGCGCGGGCACGCTGGGCGATGTCCGCCGGGTATAGCACGGGCTGTGGATAACGCTCTTCCAGGTACTGGCAGATCACCGACGAATCGTTGAGCACCAGCTCGCCGTCCACCAGCACCGGCACCTGGCGCAGCGGGCTCAGGCGCTCGAATTCGTCGTTGCCGTAGAAGGGCACGACGGAGTCGATACGGTAATCCACGCCCTTGAGTTCGAGCATGACCAGAGCCTTGCGCACGTAGGGCGAGAGATAGGAGCCAATGATCAGCAGGGGTTCGCGCATATCGGATATCCGGTGGAATGCAGAGGATCGATTGTAGAACGCCGTCGATCTACCGGCGATTGGCCGATAAAAGCCGACGGGCGTGATTGCAGCGATAGCGGCAGTCTGCGATCATTTGCGAATAGTTCTCGTTATTAAATTACTTCCCAATATTGGGCATGGGGGAGCAACGGGTGTCGGCCGTCCAGATTGGCAATGGCGAACGCGTGGCTGTGCTGTACCGCGATCATCGCGACTGGCTGACCGCCTGGCTCAATCGCAGCCTGGGCTGCGTGCAGCGTGCCGAAGACCTGAGTCAGGACACTTTCGTCCGCGTGCTCGGCCGCCGCGAGCTGCCGTCCCTGCGCGAACCCCGCGCCTTCCTGGTGACCGTCGCCAAGGGCCTGCTGGTGGACCACTGGCGCCGCGTGGCGCTGGAGCAGGCCTACCTGGAAGAACTGCACCACCTGCCCGAAGCCGTGCAGCCTTCGGTGGAAGAGCACTGCCTCATCCTTGCCGACCTGCGCGAAATCGACCGCCTGCTCGGCAGCCTGTCGGCCCGCGCGCGCAGCGCCTTCCTGCTCAACCGCCTGGACGGCCTGGGCCACGCTGAGATCGCCGAACAACTTGGCGTCTCCGTGCCGCGCGTGCGCCAGTACATCGCACAGGGCCTGCGCCAGTGCTACATCGCGCTGTACGGAGCGCCAACGTGAACGGCCCGGTATCCCTGCGCGTGCTCGACGAGGCCATCAGCTGGCAGCTGCGCCTGGGCTCAGGCGAAAGCCGGCCCGATGACGAGGCCGCCTTCACTCGCTGGCATGCCGAACACAGCGAGCACGCGCGCGCCTGGAGCCAGTTGGGCATGCTCGACCGCAGCCTTGCCGGCGCCGCGCCCAAGGCGGCGCGCAATGCCTTGCTGCGCTCGCCGCGGGAGGCACAGCAGAAGGTCCGCCGGCTGGCGGGAAGCGGTCTGTCACTGCTGCTGGTCGGTGCACTGGCACTCGGCGTGGGCAATCGTTACCTGCCGGTGCAGTACGCCTTCTCCGACCTGCTCACCGGCACCGGCGAACAGCGCGAGCTGCGCTTGCCCGACAACACCCTGCTGCACCTCAACAGCCGTACCGCCGTGGACGTGCGCTTCGATGCCGAGCAGCGGCGCATCGTCCTGCTCAGCGGCGAGATCATGGTGGAAACCGCACACGGCGACAGCCGCCCCTTCATCGTCGAGACCCGCGACGGCCGCCTGCGCGCGCTGGGCACGCGCTTCCTGGTGGAACGCGAAGGCGATGACGGCACCCTGCTCAGCGTCCTGCAATCGGCCGTTGCCGCGCGCCCCGGAGCACTGACGGAAGAAAAGGTCATTCCCCAGGGTCGGCACGTGCGCGTAAGGCCCGACGGCCTCGGCCCGGTGGAAGCCAACAGCGCCACCGCCGACGCCTGGACCCACGGCATGCTGGTAGTGGACAACGTGCGCCTGGCCGATCTGGTCGAGCGGCTGTCGCGGGAAAGTCCGGGCTACCTCGCCGTCGACCCGGCGGTGGCCGACCTGCGCATCACCGGCAGCTTCCCTCTGCACAACATCGGCTTGGCGCTGAGCTCGCTGGAGCCGAGTCTGCCGGTGCGGATCGAGCGGCATGGCCCCTGGTGGGCGCGCGTGGTGCCGCGTAGTTGATGCTTATCTGGATCCCCGCGTTCGCGGGGATGACGTGTGCGGGAATGGGCATGAGACCGTCGCTCCCGCGAACCCTTCGGAACACCCCGCGAAAAAAATCTTCACCCAGCCCTATCACTTTTCATTTCTCGTTCGGCAAGGAGGCATCGAGAACGTTTTATTCAGGAGTCGTTGTCCATGCGCCGCCCGTTCGACCTTTCGCTCCGCCCCTGCCTGCTGGCGACCGCCATCCTGTTGGGCTCCCCGGCTTTCGCCGCCGATGCCCAGCGTGACTACCAGCTGCCGGCTGGCCCGCTGTCCAGCACGCTCAACCGCATCGCCGCCGAAGGCGGCCTGAGTCTCAGCCTGGACCCGGCGCTGGCCCAGAGCCGCAATGCCCACGCCGTGCAGGGCCGTTTCGATACCGTCGGAGCGCTGCGCCAGGCGCTGCAGGGCACCGGGCTTGAGCTGGTGGAAAGCGGCTCGGGCAGCTACAGCCTGCGCCCGGAACCGGGCGACACCCTGTCGATGTCCGCCACCACCATCAGCGCCGCCCAGGAAGACCCGGACGGCCCGGCGGTCGGCTACGTCGCCACCCGCTCGCGCATCGGCACCAAGACCGATACGCCGATCCTGGAAACCCCCAAGTCGATCTCCGTGGTGACCCGCGAGCAGATGCAGGACCGTGCGGTGCAGAACATCGACGACGCCGTGCGCTACATGCCCGGCACCGTCGCCAGCAGCTTCGGCAGCGATACCCGCTCCGACTGGCTGCGCATCCGCGGCTTCGAGCCAACCCAGTTCCTCGACGGCCTGCCGATGGCCACCGGCATCTACGCCAACCCGAAGCTGGAAACCTGGGACCTGGAGCGCGTCGCCGCGCTGCGCGGGCCGGCCTCCTCGGTCTACGGCCAGACCCCGCCCGGCGGCCTGCTGGACATGACCAGCCTGCGCCCACAGGCCGAGCAGGCCAGCGCCGTCCAGCTGCAGGGCGGCAACTACAACCACAAGCAGATCAACTTCGATAGCACCGGCCCCGTGGACGGCGAAGGCCGCCTGCTCTACCGCGTCAGCGGCGTGGCGCGCGACAGCAACACGCAGATCGACCACATCCCGGACAAGCGCTACAACCTCGCGCCGAGCCTGACCTGGAATGCCGACGACGACACCAGGCTGACCTTCCTCAGCCAGTTCACCCGCGACGATACCGGCATCACCACCCAGTTCCTGCCGCTCAAGGGCACCAAGTACGACGCCCCCTTCGGCGACATCTCGCACCACAAGAACCTGGGCGACCCGGACTGGGAAAACTACGACCGCACCACCTGGTGGCTGGGCTACAGCTTCGAGCACCGGCTGAACGACGTCTGGCAGTTCCGCCAGAACCTGCGCTACATGAAGAACGACCTGAGCTTCGACGCCCTCACCCCCGGTGGCTATCTGGACACCGTCAGCGACGACGGCACCCTCAGCCGCGTCAGCACCTCGGTGGACGAGGACGTCACCCAGTTCGTGGTGGACAACAACTTCCAGGCCGACTTCCAGACCGGCGCGCTCGGCCACACCGTGCTGCTGGGCCTGGACCACAACCGCACTGACACCAGCTACCTGGCGATCTACGGCTACAACGTGCCGCCGACCAGCGTGAACGACCCGATCTACGGCCAGCCCATCGTCCGTCCGCCGCGCTCGGATGCAACCTACGACTATGACCAGGACATCTTCCAGACTGGCGCCTACGTGCAGGACCAGATCGCCCTGGACAACTGGCGCCTGACCCTCGGCGGCCGCCAGGACTGGGTGCACACCGGCACCCGGTTCCACAACAAGGGCAATGCCACCAACTCCGAGTCCGACAGCAAGTTCAGCGGCAACGCCGCATTGAGCTACCTGTTCGACAACGGCGTGGCGCCGTACCTGTCGTACGCCGAGTCGTTCCAGCCGGCCAGTGGCGCCGACGTCTCCGCCACCGAGTCGTTCAAGCCCACCGAAGGCAAGCAGTGGGAACTGGGGGTGAAGTACCAGCCGCTGGGCAGCGACACCCTGCTCACCGCCGCCGTCTACGACCTGCGGCAGAAGAACGTGAGCGTGACCGACAACATCGGTGGCGTCTCCGTCACCAGCCAGACCGGCGAGGTGAAGGTCACCGGCCTGGAGCTGGAAGCCAATTCCAACCTGACCGAGAACCTCAAGCTGGTCGGCGGCTACAGCTACACCGACACCGAGGTGAAGAAGGGCATCTACGCCGGCAACCGCCTGCAGCTGATCCCGCGCAACCAGGCCGCGCTGTGGGCCGACTACACCTGGCACGCCGGCACCCTCGACGGCTTCGGCGTCGGCTACGGCGTGCGCTACGTGGGCGACACCTACGGCGATCAGGCCAACACCTACGACGGCTACGCGGGCTCGTACACCCTGTACGACGCCGCGGTGCACTACGACCTGGGCAAGCTGTCCAGCGGCCTCAACGGCACCTCGGTGGCGGTCAACGCGACCAACCTGTTCAACAAGGACTACATCTCCACCTGCGACGGCTACTACTGCTACTACGGCGACCAGCGCAAGGTGGTGGCGAGCCTGACCTACAAGTGGTGATGAGAGGGGCGGATTCGACTGCCGGATGATTTCGGGGGCTCTTACTGGAGCGACTGTCTCTGGCACGTCCTAAGGGTTGTCTTCTGGGTCCCCGCGTTCGCGGGGATGACGTTTACAGGAGGGCTATACCTTGCACCGTCACTCCCGCGCACGCGGGAGCCCAGAAGACGTCGTAGGAAAGCATCGCGGACGGAGTCCGCGCCTACGCAATCACCAGCCTGCCCTGCTGCCGGGTAACCCTCAGCGGCGCAACGCTCCCCAGACCACACTGGCATCGTCATGAATTTTCAGGCGCGGATGCTCCAGCGCCTGGCCATCGGCGGACTCCAGTGCCCGCAACTCGTCGATCAGCGCCACCACCCCACGCTCCGGCAGCGCCTCGAACAGCGCGGCAAGTCCGTAGCGGCGGAACTCCAGCAGGCGGTCGAAGCCGTCGGTCACCAGCATGAATGCCTTCAGCCGCGCAGGATCGAGCACCCGTCTTTGCACCTGCGGCAGCCAGCGATCGGTCGGGTCGAGCACCCAGTAACCCTGCGCGGTGTTGGCCAGCTTTCGGTTGCGCCGCACCCACTCGCGGCTGGCCTGGAACAGCTGGGCGTGGCTCCAGTCCGGGTGCATCTCGCGCAGGTCCAGCAGGCGCTCCACCGACTGCCGGTCCAGCGCCTCCAGCGGCGTGTCGCCGAAGCTCTCCACGTGGCCATCGTCCCAGGCCAGGTGGATACGGCTGTCGCACAGGTTGAGCAGTTCCAGCGAACCGTCGTCCAGCACACGCAGCAGGCTCAGGCACGCGGTGGGCAGGTCCAGCTCTGGCGTGGCGTCGACACCGGCGTCACGCCGGAAGTCCTCGGCAATGCCCTGCTGCAAGGCCCGCAGCAAGTCCTTGGCCGGCAGCCCAGGCTGCGCTTCCAGCAACCGCTGCAGATGGCCATTGGCGCACTGCGCCAGCCAGCGCGCATCGCTCTGCGTATCCACCAGACCCGGCCCCAGGCTGGTGGCGCCGTCAAGCACCCAGGCCGCACCCGCGGTGTAGCCGATGGCATCGTCGTTGACCGGCGAACCCTGGCGGCAAGCCGCCCCCAGTAGTTGTATCGTTGTCACGCGCTTCACTCCTGCATATCGCTGAACGCCGAGCTCGGCGTACAGTCTCAGCCAATTCCGGACCCGCCAAGGAGAGCCCCATGTCCACCACCCTGCGCGCCCTGCCCCTGCTGCTCGTCGGCCTGCTGCTGGCCGGCAGCGCCGATGCCGCCAGCGTGAAGTACTTCGACGTGCCCAAGGGCTCCGGCCCGCACGACGTCGCACCCACGGCGGACGGCAAGGTCTGGTACACCGCACAGCACGCCCACGCACTCGGCCGGCTCGACCCGCAGACCGGCGCCACCGAGCAGGTCGACCTGGGCAAGGACTCCGCACCCCACGGCGTAGTGGCCGCGCCCAATGGCGACGCCTGGATCACCGACGGCGGGCTCAATGCCATCGTCCATGTCGACAGCGAACGCCTGGGCGTGGAGGTCATTCCGCTGCCCAAGGAGGCGGCCAAGGCCAACCTCAATACTGGTGTCTTCGATGACGATGGCATCCTGTGGTTCACCGGCCAGAACGGTTTCTACGGCCGCCTCGACCCGACCACCCGCGAACTCAAGGTCTGGTCGGCGCCCAAGGGCAAGGGCCCGTACGGCATCGCCGTGACGCCTGACGGCGAGCTCTGGTACGCCTCACTGGCCGGCGACTACATCGGCCATATCGACCCGGTCGGCGACAAGGTCACCCGCATCGATTCGCCGACCGCCAGCAGCGGCCCGCGCCGGCTGTGGTCCGATTCGGTCGGGCGGCTGTGGATCAGTCAGTGGAAAGCCGGCCAGTTGGCACGCTTCGATCCGGACAACAACCAGTGGAAAACCTGGAAGCTGCCGGGCGATCATCCGCAACCCTACGCCCTCTTCGTCGACGCCATGGACCAGGTGTG
Organism: Pseudomonas sp. SCB32; assembly: GCF_009189165.1. Lineage (NCBI taxonomy): Bacteria > Pseudomonadati > Pseudomonadota > Gammaproteobacteria > Pseudomonadales > Pseudomonadaceae > Pseudomonas > Pseudomonas sp. SCB32. The sequence continues at coordinate 514,751 of NZ_CP045118.1, read as the reverse complement.
GCTGAGCGATTTCGCCGGCAACGCCATCCTGAGCTTCGACCCGCAGAGCGAACGCTTCACCGCCTATCCGAGCGACCGCGAGCACGCCAACGTGCGCCAGTTGCTGGGCCGACCGGGCGAGGTCTGGGGTGCCGAATCCGGCACCGACCGCCTGGTGGTCATCCACGAATGAACGCCGAGGAGAATCCATGAGCGTCCGTCCCATCCTGTTCCACGCCGCCGCCTCGCCCTTCGTGCGCAAGCTCATGGTCCTGCTGCACGAGACCGGCCAGCTCGACCAGGTCGAACTCTACGCCGCCGTCCACACCCCCATCTCGCCGGATGCCGGCGTGGTCCAGGACAACCCCGCCGGCAAGATTCCCGCCCTGCGCCTGGCCGATGGCCAGACCCTGCACGACAGCCGGGTGATCTTCGAATACCTCGACCAGCAACACGCGGGCGAGCCACTGATCCCGCGCGACGGCCCGGCGCGCTGGCGGCGCCTGACCCTGGCCTCGCTGGCAGACGCGGTGATGGATGCCGCCGTGCTGATTCGCTACGAGACCGCCATGCGCCCGCAGGAAAAGCACTGGGACACCTGGCTCGACAACCAGCAACTGAAGATCGTCCGTACCCTCGCCTACTTCGACGGCCCGGCCCACGCCGAACTGGCCGAGCGCTTCGACGTCGCCGCCATCGGCGTGGCCTGTGCCCTGGGCTACCTGGACTTCCGCCAGCCGCACTGGGACTGGCGCGCCGAGTTCCCGCAGCTGGCGACGTGGTTCGCCGAGGTCAGCCAGCGGCCATCGCTGCAGGCGACCGTGCCGACCTGACAGCCTGGTGGGTATCGCTGCGCTCCCCCCATCCTGCAGAGCCTGAGAGTCGGGCCGGCGTGCTCCACACCCGCCAGCCCGCACCGCCCAGTACCCTCTCCGCAGTTGGGGAGAGGGCAAGGCCCGTGCGCCAGGTCATCACCACGGACTGAGCGTGCCTCACCACCCGCCGCTGAAACCGCTCATCGCGCACCACCCGCTTGCCCATCACCTGCCCGAACAACCCGGCGATGCGTCGCGCCAGCCGGCCTCCGGCATCGCGCTCCTCGCGCAACCCGCGCCAGGCACTCATGACGCTCTCCCCAGCCGGTAGAGCGGCAGCGCCAGCAGCAAGCCCATCTGGCCAACGCCAGCGCACAGTTCGAGGAAGGAGCGCACATGGGGGTTGTGCGCCGCGTCCTCCACGCCGGTGAGCTGCTCCCACAACCCACCGGGCAACAGCAGGGCGAGATGCGCCAGCGGCTTGCCGGCGGCAATCAACAGCGCAATCCAGTCGAAGCGACCGATCAGCATCAGCACTGGCAGGCAGAGTCCGGCGAGCAGCAGACCGGCCAGCAGGCAGAGGAAAAGACGCAGCAGATTCGGCATGGCCATGCTCCTCAGCGCTCGACGCGCACTTCACTCAGGGAAAAGGACAACTCGTCGTCGCGTGCCGGTTTGCCGATGCCGTACCAGTCCAGCCGGCGGGTCAGCACCATCACGCCACCGAGCACGCCGAACAGCAGCAGCGAGCCCATCAGCAGCGCGTAATCCTCGGCGCTGAGCAGTGCGTAGAGCATCCCGTAGAGCCCGGCGAGCCCGGCGCTGAAACCGGCCCCGCGCCACAGGCTGTGCAGCACGTGGCAGAGGTAGAAACCGATCAGGCCGACGCAGGCACTGGCGGAAATCAGGTAGGCCAGCTCGAAGCCGAGGTGCTCGGAAAGCGACAACAGCAGCAGGTAGAACAGCGCCAGCGCCATGCCCACCAGGGCGTACTGCACCGGGTGCACGGCCAGGCGCTTGAGCACCTCGAAGAGGAAGAAGCCGGCGAAGGTGAGGACGATGAACAGCAGCGCGTACTTCACCGCGCGGTCGGTCTTCAGGTACTGGTCCACCGGGTCCACCAGCGCCACACCGAAGCGGTGATTGCCGAACTCATTGCACACGGCGGGAGCGGCGCGCGATGCATCGGGGTCTTCCTCCGTAACGGCGCGGGCGACATCAGTCTGGGCCGGTGCGGTGCACGCACGCAGCTGGTCTTCCAGGTTGGTGGCGAAGAAGCTGGTGCGCCAGCGTGCGCTGAAGCCCTGGTCGCTCACGCTGCGCTCGGTGGGCAGGAACTCGCCGCCGAAGCTGGGGTGCGGCCAGTCCGACAGCAGGTTGACCTGGCTGTCGCGGCCCACCGGGGTGATGTCCAGGCGACTGCTGCCCAGCAGCGACAGCTCGAAGGCGTAGTCAAAGCGCTGTTCGCGGTCGCTGGCCTTGAGCGGCAGGACGGCGTGCACGCCATTGCCGAGAAACTGGCTCTGGGTACCGGGCTGGAAATCGCGCAGTTCGTCGCCCACCTTCAGCTTCGGTGCGTTCTCGATGCCGCGCACATCGCTGATGCCCACTGCCAGCAGAGGGGCATCGAAGCGATAGCTGTCCAGGTCGCTGGCGATGCCGTAGTTGGCCGGGAGCACGAAGCTGCCGCTGACCTTGCTGTCCGCGTGATACAGGCGCGCCTCGTAGATGCCCCGGTGGCGCAGCTCGGTGCGCATCTGCCCGTCGAGCAGGAAGGTCTCCGGCAGGAAGTACAGGCGGCCGCGCATCTCGCGCTCCTGCAGCACGCGCTGCTGGCTGGCCTTGTCGAGGCGCCAGACACGCACGGTGCGGCTGTAGGGCACGATCACCAGCGGGCCGGTGAGCTGCTGGCTGTAGCTGGCGCTGCGGGCGATGTCCTGCAGCACCCCGTCGCGGTAGTTCTGACGCTCGTCGACCAGGCCGTCGATCATCAGCAGGGGGATCAGCAGGAGGACGATCAGCAGGGCGATGGCGCCGAGCTTGATGCCGAGTTGGCGATTCATGGGGAGGGCTCTCCGTGGGTGGACGACGAAGAGAGCTTGGGGCGCGGACATGGTGGCGCCGGGGAGTGAATGTGGAGACTGTGTGGAGTTTTTGTGGCGAAGGCAGTCCCCCTACCGGCGCAACGCTCTCGTAGGAGCGAGGGGGGCGCCTAGCCCTTCTCCGCGATGCTCTTTCTGAACCGCAAACCAGCCTCGGACAGGGGTCGTTTACGCGGGCCCAATACGCAAGTATTTCCCGGTTGGAACGAGCGCCGCCGCGATGGATTTCGCGGACAAGGTCCGCTCCTACGGAAACAGCCCCGCCGCTCCCTGTAGGAGCGGGCCATGCCCGCGAACAGCGCCGATAGGCGCGCTATGACTCCGGCAGCGACAAACTCGCCCGCACCCCGCCATCGACGTTCTCGACACTCAGCCCACCGCCATGCAGCGCCGCCACCTCGGCGACGAAGTTGAGCCCAAGCCCGGTGCTCTTGCGCCCACTGGACGGACGCGGCAGGGAGTAGAAGCGCTCGGTCAGGCGCGCCAGGGCGAAGTCGGGAATCGCCTCGCCCTGGTTGAACAGCTCGACGCGCCAGCCGTTGCCTTCCGGCTCAGCGCAAAAGCGCACCGTGCCACCGGGCGGCGTGAAATCCAGCGCATTGTCCAGCAGGTTGCCCAGCGCCTGGCGCAGCAGGAAGCGCTCGCCCAGCACAGTCACCTCCAGGGGGATATCGTTCGCCAGTTGCACGCCCTGCCCACGCGCCAGACGCTCGTCGATCAGTTCATCGACCAGCCCGTGCAGGGCCACCGGCTCGCGCTCTTCCAGCCCCTGGCGCTGCTCCACCTGGGCCAGGTTCAGCAGACGTTCGATCAACTGCTGCAGCCGCTCGCTTTCCCCGGCGATGTTGCCGACGAAACGCGCGCGCTGCTCGGCCGGCATCTCGCCGTCGAGCAGTTCCGCCGCGCCACGGATCGCCGCCAGCGGGCTCTTCAGTTCGTGGGTCAGGGTATGCACGTAGCGCTCGACATAGGCCTTGCCCTCCAGCTGCACGCGCATGCGCTCGACTGCGGCGGCCAGCTGCGCCATCTCGCCACCCCGGTAGCGCGGCAGTTCCGCGCGCCGTCCTTCGCTGACCGCCTGGGCGTAGCGGGTCAGGCGCCCCAGCGAGCGGCTGAGCCACCAGGACAACAGCGCGCCGACCAGCAGGCCAAGGACGATCAGCCCGGCGCCGAGCCAGGCGAGGCGACGCTGGGAGCGGTCGATGTAGGGCTGCAGGGTCCGGTTGGGCTTGGACACCGAGACCACGCCGATGATCTTCTCGCCATCGCGGATGGGCTCGGCGACATACATCACCGAGGACTCCGGATCGTCCGCCGACTCACGACTGGAGCGCGCCCCGTACTGTCCGCGCAGGGTCAGGTAGACGTCGTTCCAGCGCGAATAGTCCTGGCCCACCGCCTGCCCGAGGGAATCCAGCAGGACGATGCCGCGTGCATCGGTGACGTAAATGCGGTGGCTCACCGCTGTCTTGTTCACTCCCCAGATATCCGCCTGCGGACTGCGCGCACCGTAGGCGCGGAGCATCTCGGGCAGCCGGCTCTGGCTGAGGGTGCCGCTCTTCACGTCGGCCTGCAGCACCTCGGCCAGCAGGTTGGCGGTGTCCACCAGGGTCTCTTCGCTGGACTGGCGCACGCCGGGGCGAATCTCGTCCATCACCGTGCGCAGGACGAACCAGCCGGTCAGCCCGACGAAAAAGAAGTAGACCAGGAAGATCCGCAGCGACAGGCGCATCAGCTCTTGTCCGGCGCGTAGCTGTAGCCCAGGCCACGATGGGTCTGGATGGGTTCGGCGGTGGCGGCGACCTGGCGCAGCTTGGCGCGCAGGCTCTTGATGTGGCTGTCGACATTGCGCTCGTAGCCGGCGTCAGCGGAGACGCCCAGTGCATCGAGCAATTGCTCGCGGCTGAACACCCGTTCCGGACGCGCCAGCAGGGTCTGCAACAGACGGAATTCATGGCGGGTCAGCGCCAGCGGCTGGCCGTGAAAGCGGATCTGCGCACGCGCCTCGTCCACCTCGAAGGGACCGCTGCCATTGCTTGCAACGGGCGTCTCGCGCGGCGCGGTACGTTTGAGGATCGCCCTCACCCTCGCGGCGACTTCGCGCGGGCTGAAGGGTTTGACCACGTAGTCGTCGGCGCCGATTTCCAGCCCCACCACCCGGTCGATCTCGGCGTCGCGGGCAGTGAGGAAAATCACCGGCACCTCGGAGAAGCGCCGCAGCCGCTTGCACGCTTCGAAGCCGCTGATGTCCGGCAGGCCGACATCGAGGATGACCAGGTCGAAGCCCTCGCGTTGCAGCCGCTCCAGCGCAGCGCCAGCCAGGCTCAGCCAGGTAGTCTCGAAGCCCTCCGCCTGCAGCGCGTAAAGCAGCGTGTCGGCAATGGCGGCTTCATCTTCGACGATGAGGATGTGCGGCATGGGGTTCCGGCTCCGTGGAATCTGCCGGCACGGTGCCGCAAGCCCGGCACCGCGTCAATCGGGGCCTCAGCCGCCAGAGCAGTTCGGTTTTCCGGCGGTGAAGCGCTCACCGGGGTCGACCGCGACGTGGAATTTGCGCAGGCCCTTGGTGCCCATCAGGAACGGGTAGTTGAAGTGGCTGCGGTCGGTCAGGTTGACCTCGATGGTGCGCTGGTCACCGCCCAGGCACACCGGTAGCTCGATCACCGGGCGCTGGCTGAGGCCGGGGTTGCGGTCTTCCTCTTCGTCCTCGGCGGCACCGTCGGCGCGGTTCTTGATCTTGGAGATGCGCAGCAGCTTGTGCTCGTACACCGAGTCACCGCCGTCCTTGGTGGCCAGCTTGAAGCGCACCCAGTCCTCGCCGTCGCGCTGGAAGATCTGGATGTCCTTGGCCGACAGCGACGAGGTGTAGGCGCCAGTATCCATCTTCGCCTGCAGCGTCTGGTTGAGCTCGGGCAGGCTGACCCATTCGTAGCGGCCGTAGAGCTTGGGTTGGGCGGCCAGCACCAGGCTGGGCAGAGCGAACAGGGATAGCAGGGCGAGGGCGCGTTTCACGCAGAATCTCCGGGGTGGGACATGTGCGCATAGGACTAGCACGACGGCCCTTGGTTCGCCATAGCGTCCCGCTTGGGCCAGGGGAATTGTCTGCGTATCATGGCCGCGCCACCGTCGCACAAGGAACCGGATCGCCATGCAGGCACTCTCCACGCGGGCACTCTCCATGCAAGCACTGGCCGGCATCATCGCCAGCCTCCTGTTGCTGCTCAACACCCTGGTCCTGATCGGCCCGATGCTGCTGATCGCCCTGCTCAAGCTGGTCCTCCCCGGCCATGCGGCCAAGGACGCCTGCTCACGCGGGGTGATGTGGATCGCCGAGACCTGGGCGGAAATCGACAAGGCCATCTTCGCGCTGATGACCCCGACCGTCTGGGACATCCGCGGCGCCAGCCAGCTGCGCGGCGACACCTCCTACCTGGTGATCAGCAACCACCAGTCCTGGGTCGACATCCCGGCGCTGGTGCAGGCGTTCAACCGCAAGACGCCCTACTTCAAGTTCTTCCTGAAAAAGGAGCTGATCTGGGTGCCCTTCCTCGGCCTGGCCTTCTGGGCGCTGGATTACCCCTTCATGAAGCGCTACAGCAAGGCCTTCCTGGATAAGCACCCGGAACTCAAGGGCAAGGACCTGGAGATCACCAAGGCCGCCTGCGAGAAGTTCAAGCGCATGCCCGTGACCGTGGTGAACTACCTCGAGGGCACCCGCTTCACCCCGGCCAAGCAGGCCAATCAGCAGTCACCCTACAAGAACCTGCTGCGCCCCAAGGCTGGCGGCGTCGCCTTCGTCCTGGCAGCACTGGGCGAACAGCTCGATACCCTGTTGGACATCACCCTGGTCTACCCCAAGGGCCCACGACCGGGCTTCTGGGACCTGCTGTGCGGACGCGTGCCACGGGTGATCGTGGATATCCAGGCGCGCGAAATCGACCCCGCGCTGTGGCAGGGCGACTACGAGAACGACGCGGAATTCCGTCAGTACGTGCAGGCCTGGGTTTCGCGCCTGTGGGAAGAGAAGGACGCGCGTATCGAGGCACTGCGCCAGGAGTTCTGACGCGGGCTCTATACCCCGCGCCCGGTAACCGGCGGCACCTTCAACGCCGGCGATGCGGGCATGCCCCAGAGGCCGCCGAGCGTGCCGAGCAACTGGCTGCTCAGGCCCTGTTCGGTGAAGTAGTCGAGGATCACCCCGGCAAAGCGACCGATCATCGACTGGTCCATGCCCAGCACGCCGAAGATCTGGTCGACATCCTGCAGGTTGTTGATCCCGCCGAGCAGCGCCGCGGCTCCGCCCAGGCCACCCAGCACGCCGCCCAGGTCGCCCATGGACTCGTTGCCGGAGAGTTGCTGCATGTTCGGCATGGCCTTCTGCAGCTGGGTGCTGTCGTTTTCCTTCAGGGTGTTCAGGGCCAGCCCAAGCAAAGCGCCAGTGCCGCCGATGGCCTGTTGCTCGCTGACGCCCAGTTGGCGGGTCAGGTTGCTCAACAGGGCATTGGCCGTCTGCGCAGGAGCCTCAGCCGACGGCGCAGGTTCCGCGGTCTCGGTGAAGGTGGCAGCGAACACGGGAGATACGGCCAGCCAGGCGGCGGCCAGGACAGCGGCGGATTTGGCGAACATCGACGGCTCCGGAGAGGATGCCCGGCCCCGAACAGGGACCGGGTCGTCGATATGACAAAGCGGGCCGCCGGCGGTTCCACGCCGTCCGACGGCCTGTCAACTCAGGCGCCAGCGCCCCAGAGACCGCTCAAGCTGCTCAGCAGCTGGCTGTTCACGCCCTGCTTGCCGAAGTAGTCCAGCAGCACACCAGCGAACTTGCCGGTCATGCTCTGATCCATGCCCAACGCGCCGAAGGCCTTGTTCACATCGCCCATACTGCTGACGTTGCCCAGCATGCTGCTGGCCGCCGAGTTGCCAAGCTGGCCACCCAGGCCACTGAGCGCGCTCGCGCCGGACAATTTGTCGAGGCCGGGAACGGCCTTGAGCAGCTGCGAGTAGTCGCCGCCGCTGAGCTGGTTCTTCGCCAGGCCCAGCAACGCGCCGGTACCGCCCACGGCCTGTTCTTCGTTGACCCCGAGCTGGCCGGTCAGAGCGCTGAGCAGACCACTGGCCTGCGGCGTGGCGGCGACCTGTGCGGTGCTGCCACCGGTGGCGCCGGATACCGCCTTGGCGGCGTCGCCAAGGTTGAAGGCAAATGCGGAAGAGGCCGCCAGCAGGGCGGCAAGGGCGAGGGTGGCACTGGGTTTGACGGACATCGCTGTCTCCTTTGGGAATTCCGGCAAGCGACCGGACGCCATATCGACCGGTCGGCAGTGACATCGTTCCGCCATGATCGGTGGCCTCGGTGAAACGCGGCGCTGCATCACAACGACGGAAAAAGATGGCCGGTAAAGGTCTAGCACAGGCATTTCCAAACACATAGAAGGTCCCGCCGGATGACCGCAGCAGGCGCGCATGCAGAGCCTCTTCCGATGAGGGCAAGGCACGGCACACCCTTGAAACTCCCCACCAGTGCCGAACATTCCCTAAGCTAGAGCCATCCCTGACCGATGGATCGATCATGAGCGAACCCTTCACCCTGACGCCCCGCGTGGCCCGCCTGCTGCCCTGGCTGGTGGCCATCGCCTTCTTCATGCAGGCCCTGGACGGCACCATCCTCAACACCGCGCTGCCGAGCATGGCCCGCTCGCTCAACGAGGACCCGCTGCGCATGCAGGGCGTGGTGATCGCCTACCTGCTCACGGTGGCGCTGCTGATCCCCTCCTCCGGCTGGATTTCCGACCGTTTCGGCACGCGCCGGGTGTTCCTCTTCGCGATCTTCCTGTTCAGCCTTGGCTCGCTGTTCTGCGCGCTGTCGCCCACCCTCGGCATCCTGGTCGGCGCACGGGTGGTCCAGGGCATCGGCGGCGCACTGATGATGCCGGTAGGGCGCCTGGTGATCCTGCGGGTCTACCCGCGCAGCGAGCTGGTGCGGATCCTCAGTTTCGTCACCATCCCCGGCCTGCTCGGCCCGCTCGCCGGCCCGACCATGGGCGGCTGGCTGGTGGAGTACGCCAGCTGGCACTGGATCTTCCTGATCAACCTGCCGGTGGGGCTGATCGGTTTCATCATCGCCCTGCGCCTGATGCCGGACCTGCGCGGCGCGCGCGCCACGCGCTTCGACAGCGTCGGCTTCCTGCTCTTCGGCGGCGCCATGGTGCTGATCACCATCGCCCTGGAAGGCCTGGGCGAGCTGCACATGCCCCATGTGCGCGTGGTGCTCCTGCTGGTGGGCGGCCTGGTCCTGCTGGCGGCATACTGGCTACGCGCGCTGCGCGTCGAGGCGCCGCTGTTCCATCCGTCGCTGTTCCGTACCCGCACCTTCGCCGTGGGCGTGCTGGGTAACCTGTTCGCCCGCCTGGGCAGCGGCTCGCTGCCATTCCTGACGCCCCTGCTGCTGCAGGTCGGGCTGGGCTACTCGCCGGCCAAGGCGGGGATGACCATGATCCCGATGGCCCTGGCCGCCATGCTGATCAAGTCGCTGGCCAAGCCGCTGCTGGAGCTGTTCGGCTACCGCCAGCTGCTGGTGGGCAACACGCTGCTGCTGGGCGCCATGATCGCCAGCCTCGGCCTGGTGGACCATGGCACGTCATACCCCCTGCTGCTGGCGCAACTGGCGGTGCTGGGCGGGATCAACTCGCTGCAGTTCACAGCCATGAATACCCTGACCCTGATCGACCTGCGCGACGACAACGCCAGCGCCGGCAACAGCCTGCTCTCGGTGGTGATGCAGTTGTCTATTGGCCTGGGCGTGGCGTGCGCGGCAGCGCTGCTGGGGGGCTTCAATGGCGATATGGAGAGTGCGCAGGGCGACGTGCTGTCGGCCTTCCACGCGACCTATATGAGCGTCGGACTACTGTCGATGCTGGCGGCGGCGATCTTCTTCCAGCTCAATGCCGAGGATGGCCGCACCGCGCCGCGCCGGGTCGATCCGGAGAACAACGTCAGCGAGCACTGATCAGGGCTTGCAGGTGGGGGCCAGGGTCTGGGTCTTCGACGAGTCCACCGATCCCATGTGCTCCAGGCTGCGACGGCCGAGCAGCACCGGGTAGTCCTGGCCCTGGCGGTCGCGCAGGGAGAACTGCTCGCGGTAGACCTTGTTGCCCAGGCACACGTCCATGAGCACCACCGGGCTGCGCTCAACGCCGCTGGCGTTGTGGAACTTCAGCACACGTTCGATCTTGCGCTCGAAGGGCAGGCGCAGTTCCTTGCCGGTCGAGGGGTCGGTGACCATCACGTCGTACTGCACCCAGCGCTCGTTGTTCTTCTTGATCCGGACGATGTTGCGCGCGTCCATCGTGGACGTCTGCGCGCCGGTATCCAGCCGGGCCTTGAAGGCGGCTTCCTCGGGCATCAACTTGATCGTTTCGACCCATCCCCAGTTCGTGGGCTGGGCGGGCTGAGCCGGTTCGTCGGCCGCAACGGCGCAGGTGCCGGTGACGGCGAACAGACCAAGGGCCAGCAGGCGGAAGACGGGCGACGACATGGATCAAAACTCCGGACGGGATGGCAGCTTCAGGCAATAAAAAACCCCGGATGTTTCCACCCGGGGTTCTTTGGCTGACGCCAGGGGATCTTAGTTGATCACCTGAACGCGCTCGGCCTGCATGCCTTTCTGGCCCTGCACGACTTCGAAGCTGACTTTCTGGCCTTCGGCCAGGGTCTTGAAGCCGTTACCTTCGATAGCGCGGAAGTGAACGAATACGTCCGGGCCGCTTTCCGGGGTAATGAAGCCGTAGCCTTTGGTCTCGTTGAACCACTTGACGGTGCCGTTCTGACGATTCGACATGGTGTTCTCCTTGGAACGAATTGGAAATTAGCCACGCGAGTGGCCAGGAACTGAGTTGCAAGGAGTTACAAGGAGTCGAGCAGGACGGGGTGGAATAACCGACCGCATCAGGTCACGATCGACGGCGACCCATGCAAACACAGTTCAGGCACTCTACGACAAAAATCTGCGGAAAGCGAATCTGTATAAAAAACCATATGAGCGCGGTCGCGCGATTTCTGACGAGTGGCCGCAAAGCCCTGCGCGGCCGGTATCCTGGCCCGCTGGAGGGCGCCCTCCTGCTACACTGCGCGGCCATATGGATTCACCCGGGCCTCTTTCGTGACCACCTCCGCCTTCTCCAGCCTTCCCCTGTCGGCCGACCTGCTGGCCAACCTCGATTCCCTCGGCTACCGCGAGATGACTCCGATCCAGGCCGCCAGCCTGCCGGTGATCCTCAAGGGGCGCGACCTGATCGCCCAGGCCAAGACCGGCAGCGGCAAGACCGCCGCCTTCGGCATCGGCCTGCTCAGCCCGCTGAATCCGCGCTACTTCGGCTGCCAGGCGCTGGTGCTGTGCCCGACCCGCGAGCTGGCCGACCAGGTGGCCAAGGAAATCCGCCGCTTGGCCCGCGCCGCCGACAACATCAAGGTGCTGACCCTCTGCGGCGGCGTGCCCTTCGGCCCGCAGATCGGCTCCCTGGAGCACGGCGCCCATGTGGTGGTCGGCACCCCGGGCCGGGTGCAGGAGCACCTGCGCCGCGGCACACTGAAGCTCGACGGCCTGAACACCCTGGTGCTGGACGAAGCCGACCGCATGCTCGACATGGGCTTCTACGACAGCATCGCCGACATCATCGGCCAGCTGCCGGCGCGCCGGCAGACGCTGCTGTTCTCCGCCACCTACCCCGAAGGCATCGGCCAACTGGCGGCGAAGTTCCTGAAGAACCCCGAGCGCGTGGAAGTGGAAGCGCTGCACGACGACAGCCAGATCGAACAGCACTTCTACGAGATCGATCCGAAGCAGCGCCTGGATGCCGTGGTGCGCCTGCTGCAGCATTTCCGCCCGCAGTCCTGCGTCGCCTTCTGCCATACCCGCCAGCAGTGCATGGAAGTGGTGGAGCAGCTCAATGCCCGGAAGATTTCCGCCCTGGCCCTGCACGGCGACCTGGAGCAGCGCGAGCGCGACCAGGTGCTGACCATGTTCGCCAACCGCAGCTGCAGCGTTCTGGTGGCCACCGACGTGGCCGCGCGCGGGTTGGACATCGCCGCCCTGGAAGCGGTGATCAACGTCGAGCTGTCGCGCGATGCGCAGGTCCACGTGCACCGCATCGGCCGCAGCGGCCGCGCCGGCGAGAAGGGCCTGGCGCTGTCGCTGGTCACCCCTGCCGAGGCCAGCCGCGCCCAGGCCATCGAGGACCTGCAGGGCGCGCCGCTGAACTGGGAGCGCATCGACTTCCTCAAGGCCAACGACACCCCGCTGCTGCCGCCGATGACCACCCTGTCGATTGCCGGCGGACGCAAGGACAAGCTGCGCCCCGGCGACATCCTCGGCGCGCTGACCGGCGATGCCGGGCTCAAGGGCACCCAGGTCGGCAAGATCGCCATCTTCGATTTCCAGGCTTTCGTCGCCGTGGAGCGCGACAGCGCCAAGCAGGCGCTCAAGCACTTCAACGAAGGCAAGATCAAGGGGCGCTCGTTCAAGGCGCGCATTCTCTGACACCACCGTTCACCCTGTAGGAGCGGGCCATGCCCGCGATCGCGCGCATGGCGCGCTCCTACAGGGAGCGCATCGGGTTGAAGCGGACGACGCGGCCAACACGACGCGCTGGCGCCCCTGCGATAGCAGCGCTGCAGACGTTCCGCTAGTCTGGGCGGCAGACACCCGGAAACCCCCGATTCGATGTTTTCCTCCCCGCTGCTCCAGTCCCTGCGGCGCCTCTGGGCGCTGGACAAGTTCGCCTACAGCCTGCGGGTGTTCGTCGCCCTCAGCGGGGTCATGCTCGCGTGCTGGCTGCAGGGTCGGCCGGAGCTCGTGATCCCGCTGTTCCTCGGGGTCATCGCCAGTGCCCTGGCGGAAACCGACGACCACTGGCTGGGCCGCCTGCAGGCGCTGCTGGTGACCCTGGCCTGCTTCACCATCGCATCGCTGGCGGTGGAGCTGCTGTTCCCCTACCCACTCGTCTTCGTTGCCGGCCTTGCGCTGTCGACCTTCGCCATGACCCTGCTCGGCGCGCTGGGCGAGCGCTACGCGGCCATCGCGTCGGCAACGTTGATCCTGTCGATCTACACCATGATCGGCGTCGACCAGCGCGGCGGCACGCCCACCGACTTCTGGCGCGAGCCGGCGCTACTGGTGATCGGCGCCGGCTGGTACGGCCTGCTGTCGGTGCTGTGGAACGCGCTGTTCGCCAACCAGCCGGTACAGCAGAGCCTGGCGAAGCTGTTCCTCGAACTGGGCGAGTACCTGAAGATCAAGTCGAGCCTGCTCGAACCCCTGCGCCAGCTCGACGTGGAGGCCAAGCGCCTGGCCCTGGCGCGGCAGAACGGCCGGGTGGTGGTGGCGCTGAACCAGGCCAAGGAAACCATCCTCGCGCGCCTGTCCCATGGCCGACCGAGCCCGAAGATCAGCCGCTACCTGAAGCTCTACTTCATCGCCCAGGACGTCCACGAGCGCGCCAGCTCCTCGCACCATCCGTACAACCAGCTGGCCGAAGCCTTCTTCCACAGCGACGTGCTGTTCCGCTGCCAGCGCCTGCTCAACCAGCAGGGCAAGGCGTGCAAGGCGCTGGCCAAGGCCATCCAGCTACGCCAGCCATTCGACTACAACGACAGTGAGCTGGCCCTGGCCGACCTCAATGCCTCGCTCGAGTACCTGCGCCAGCAGGGTAATCCGGCCTGGCGCGGACTGCTGCGCTCCCTCGGCGCCCTGGCGGCCAACCTCACCACGCTGGACCGCAAGCTCAGCGGCGCGAGCAACCCGGACACGCTGGACGACGAGCAGGACAGCACTCTGCTGGACCGCTCGCCACACTCCCTGAAGGAGGCGCTGGAGCGCATCCGCCTGCAGGTCTCGCCCACCTCGCTGCTGTTCCGCCACGCCCTGCGCCTGTCCCTGGCGCTGGCCGCCGGTTACGGCGTGCTGCACCTGATCCACCCGACCCAGGGTTACTGGATCATGCTGACCACCGTGTTCGTCTGCCAGCCGAACTACGGCGCCACGCGCATCCGCCTGGTGCAGCGGATTCTCGGCACCCTGATCGGCCTGGTGGCCGGCTGGGCGCTGATCGACCTGTTCCCCAACCCACTGATCCAGTCGCTGCTGGCCGTGATCGCCGGGGTCGCCTTCTTCGCCAGCCGCAGCACGCGCTACACCCTCGCCACGGCGGCGATCACCCTGCTGGTGCTGTTCTGCTTCAACCAGGTGGGCGACGGCTACGGGCTGATCCTGCCGCGACTGATCGATACCCTGCTCGGCGCACTGATCGCCGGCGCCGCGGTGATGCTGGTCCTGCCCGACTGGCACGGCCGCAGCCTGCACCGGCTGGTGGGCGGCACCCTGGCCTGCAACAGCCGCTACCTGCGCGAGATCATGCAGCAGTACGCCAACGGCAAGCGCGACGACCTGGCCTACCGCACCGCCCGGCGCAACGCGCACAACGCCGACGCCACGCTCTCCACCACGCTGTCGAACATGCTGCTGGAGCCCGGCCACTTCCGGAAGGACGCGGAGATCGGCTTCCGCTTCCTGGTGCTCTCCCACACCCTGCTCAGCTACCTCTCCGCCCTCGGCGCGCACCGCGACCGCCTGCCCCCGGCGCCGAGCGACACGCTGATTAGCGAAGCCGCCGAACGCCTCACCGCCAGCCTCGATGACATCGCCGCGCGCCTAACTGAGCAGCGTCCGGTGGAAATCTACAGCGACGAGGAAGACGCGCTGGCCAAGCGCCTGGAAGAGCTGCCCGAGGACGAGGACGACGCGCATCGACTGGTGCAGACCCAGCTGGCGCTGATCTGCCGGCAGCTCACACCGCTGCGGACGCTGGCGGCGCACCTGCTGAAGAAGGAGATTGCCGCGGAGCAGGCCGAGACGGCCTGATCCTGTAGGAGCGAGCTTGCTCGCGAACCGCACAGCACCGCTGCCACCGGGAGAGTCTATTCGCGAGCAAGCTCGCTCCTGCAAAGAGCACCGTTCTGACACTCCCCACCCGTTACAACCCATGCTTCCGCATCAATGCGTCATAGCTGCCATCCGCGCGCATCGTGCGGATGGCCTCATTGAACGCCGCCACGATCTGCGCATGCTTCGGATTGCGCAGGCTGACCAGGATGTGCAGCCCCTTTTCCGCCAGCGGCACCGGCAGGAACTCCAACTGGTCCCTGATCGCCGTCAGCTCTCCGGCGAATTGATAGCGAGCGGTCACCTCGTCTTCCAGGGTGAGGTCCACCCGCCCGGCCTGCAGCATCATCGCGGCGTTGGCGAAACTGAGCACCTTCACCCGCTGCAACTGCGGGTCTCGGTCGAATTCGGGGGAATAGCTGTAGCCCCGCACCACGGCGATCCGGTAGGGATAGAGGTCGGCGAGATGAGCGAAGGTGATCGGCGAGCCCTGGCGCTTGATCAGGCGCACGCGATTGGTCAGGTAGGGTTCGGAGTATTCGCCGAAGGTCTCCCGGTCCGGGCTGTACCAGGCATCCACCACCAGGTCGTATTCGCCGCCGCGTACGCCATACAGCACGCGCGGCCAGGGCACTTCGACGTACTCGCTGGCATAGCCGGCGCGCTGCAGGGCCGCGCGTACAAGATGCACCGCCACGCCACCGCCCGGCAGGCGGATGTCGGCATAGGGTGGCCAGCGGTCCGCCGCCATGCGCAGTACCTCATCGGCACGCGGGGCGACACTGACCAGGCACAACAGCAACAACAGGAGGCGCAGCGGCATCGACTTACTCATTCGGAAAATGATCAGGCAAGACTAGCCGCAGCCCCCCACGACACGCCAACCCGATCAGAACAGCATCGCTGCGCGCAGGCTCATGCCTCCACCGGTCTCGGGGATCACCGCGAGGTTGTAGCGGTCGCGCTCGGGCTCTTCGAGGAACAGGTTGTAGGTGAAGTTGGCGAAGAAGTTGCCCACCGCCATGCCCACCAGCACATCGGTCGGATAGTGCTTGTCGCCCTCGACCCGCGCCAGCGCGGTCAGCCCGTCAAGCGTGTAGAGCCCGGCCTTGGCGGTGTAGCGCAGGGTCGGGTCCATCTCGATGTAGTCCAGGTTGCGCCGGGTGAAGCTGGTGTGCACGGCGGTGACCGCAGTGTGCTTGGACGGGAAGGAGTCGTCCGGAACGCCGTCGGGCCGCTCGCGCCCGGACCAGTCCTTGGCCTGCTCGACGAACCCGGTCACGGCGTAGCGGTCCGCCGTCAGCAGCGCCAGGTTGCGCCCGCGCCAGCTCCATTTTTCCTCGCTGTCCGCCTGTTTCGGCGCGGCAACCAGCGCGCTGACCACACTCGCCCCGGTGGCGAGGTTGAGCATGCGGTCGGCAGCCTGGTTGGCATCGTCACCGAAGACCCAGCCGTGATCGCTCGCCGAACGCTGCCACTTGTGATCCCAGTTGCCGGCGGCGATCACCGCCGCGCCGGCCACCGGCCCCCAGACATCCGGACTGACCACCGCGCGCTGCGCGGAATCACCCACGCGCGACCAACTCATCTGCGGCGCACCGGCACAACCGAGCAGGCCGGTGGTAACGGCCAGCGTCACGGCCGCAAGCAGGGTAGGTTTCATCGTTCCCCCAGGGCGCCCATGTCGTCCTGGCATGAGCGCGTCAATGCATGAGCCGGCAACTATAGACGCTGGCTATCTGAGGGACTTTGCCTTCAGTCAGGCTTGGTCGACTTGCCGCTCGACTCGAGCAGGCCCTTGAGCAACTCGATGGGCATGGGGAATACGATGGTGGAGTTCTTGTCACTGGCGATCGCACTCAGCGTCTGCATGTAGCGCAATTGCATGGCGCCGGACTGGCGGCTGAGCATCTCGGCGGCCTGCATCAGTTTCTCGGACGCCTGCAGCTCGCCCTCGGCGTGGATGACCTTGGCCCGCCGTTCGCGCTCCGCTTCGGCTTGGCGTGCAATGGCGCGGATCATCGATTCGTTGAGGTCGACGTGCTTGATCTCGACGTTGGCGACCTTGATGCCCCAGGCGTCGGTCTGCGCGTCGAGGACCTTCTGGATATCCATGTTGAGCCGCTCGCGCTCGGCCAGCATCTCGTCCAGCTCGTGCTTGCCCAGCACCGCGCGCAGGGTGGTCTGCGCCAGCTGGCTGGTAGCGGCGAGGAAGTTCTCCACCTGGATGATCGCCTTCTGCGGATCGAGCACGCGGAAGTACACCACGGCATTGACCTTCACCGAGACGTTGTCGCGGGAGATCACGTCCTGCGGCGGCACGTCGAGCACCACCGTGCGCAGGTCGACCCGGACCATCTGCTGCACCACCGGGATCACCAGCACCAGCCCCGGCCCTTTCACCTTCCAGAAACGACCCAGCTGGAATACCACCCCGCGCTCGTATTCGCGCAGGATCCGCAGCGCACTGAGCACCAGGAACAGCAGCAGGATCAGCGCCACCAAGAGCCCGAAGGGAAAGCCCATTACACACCTCCTGAATCGTCGTTGGCCGCCACTTCCAGGCTCAGGCCGTTACGCGCCATCACCCGTACCCGCTGGCCGTTGTGCAGCGGTCGGCTGGCGTGAACCTGCCACTGCTCGCCCTGCAGCAGCACCCAGCCGGCGCAGGGATCGTCGTCGGCCACCCACTGGATGGTCGCCAGGCTGCCCACCAAGCCCGCCGGACCACTGACCACGGCGCGACGCCGGGCCTTGAGCGCGACCCCGAGTACACCGGCGATGAACAGGGCACTGACGGTCGCCAGGGCGATCACCAGCGCCAGGGGAATGCCGAACCCCGGTGCATCAGTGTCGACCAGGATCAGCGCGCCGACCACAAAGGCGGCAATGCCGCCCAAGCCAAGGGCGCCGAAGCTGGGCATGAAGGCCTCGGCAACCATGAAGGCCAGGCCGAGCAGGATCAGCGCTGCGCCGGCATAACTCACCGGCAGCATCTGCAACGCGTACAGCCCCAGCAGCAGGCAGATCGCGCCCAGCACGCCGGGCAGGGTCATGCCGGGGTTGGCGAACTCGAAGATCAGCCCATAGATGCCGATCATCATCAGGATCAGCGCCACGCTGGGATCGGTAATCACCGCCAGCAGCCTGGTCCGCCAGTCAGCCTGACGCTCCACCAGCGCCGCGCCGGCCACCTGCAGGCGCAGGTCGCGGCCGTCGACGCTGACGCTGCGGCCGTCGATCATCGCCAGCAGCATCGGCACGTCCGGCGCCACCACATCCACCACTTTCTGCTTCAGCGCCTCATCCGCCGACAGGCTGACCGCCTCGCGCACCGCGCGTTCGGCCCAGTCCGCGTTGCGCCCGCGCAACTGCGCCAGGCCCCGGATGTAGGCCGATGCATCATTGATCTGCTTGCGTTCGAGGGTGCTGGCGTTGCTATCGGGCTTGTCGCCGGACTTGTCCGGCGAGCGGTCGGGATTGGGCATGCCGATCTGGATCGGCGTTGCCGCCCCCAGGTTGGTGCCCGGCGCCATCGCCGCAATGTGGCAGGCGTAGAGAATGTAGGTCCCGGCACTGGCGGCCCGCGCACCGCCAGGGGCGACGTAGCCCGCCACCGGCACCGGGCTGACCAGGATCGCCTTGACGATGCTGCGCATCGCGCTGTCCAGCCCGCCGGGGGTGTCCATGCGCAGCACCACCAGCGCCGCGCCCTCATCGGCAGCGCGACTGATGCCGCGCACCACATAGTCGGCGCTGGCCGGGCCGATGGCGCCGTCCAGGTCGAGCACCACTGCCGTCGGGGACGCCAGCGCTCCGCCTGCGCCAAGCAGCAGGAAACAGGCGAGTCGACGGAGCAGCCTCAGCATGGCGCCTCCTGGCCATAGCCGGCGGGCGTCGCGGCGGATGAATGGGCGACGCCCTCTTCTAAGCATAGCCCTCTGGACCAGGCCTCCCGCCAGAAACGAAAAACCCCGCCGAAGCGGGGTTTCTCGTGAGCCTATGCGAATCAGCCGTTGAAGACGTCGTCGACGGACTTCAGCGGGTAGTGCTTCGGATACGGCAGAGTGGCAACACCGGTCTCGATGGCGGCCTTGGCCACGGCGTCGGAGACGACGGTGATCAGGCGCTTGTCCATCGGCTTCGGAATGATGTACTCGCGGCCGAACTCCAGGGAGCTCACGCCATAGGCATCGCACACGTCCTTGGGTACCGGCTGCTTGGCCAGGTCACGCAGGGCCAGGGCGGCGGCGATCTTCATCTCTTCGTTGATACGGGTGGCGCGTACGTCCAGGGCACCGCGGAAGATGAAGGGGAAGCCCAGTACGTTGTTCACCTGGTTCGGGTAGTCCGAACGGCCGGTGGCCATGATCACGTCATTGCGGGTGGCGTGAGCCAGTTCCGGCTTGATTTCCGGGTCCGGGTTGGAGCAGGCGAAGACGATCGGGTTCGGTGCCATGCGAGCGAGGTCTTCCGCGCTCAGCAGGTTGGCGCCGGACAGGCCGACGAACACGTCAGCGCCTTGCAGGGCGTCGGACAGGGTGCGCTTGTCGGTCTCGGTGGCGAATACGGCCTTGTACTGGTTCAGGTCGTTGCGGCCAGCGTGGATCACGCCCTGGCGGTCGATCATGTAGATGTTCTCGACCTTGGCGCCCATGCTCACCAGCAGCTTCATGCAGGAGATGGCGGCAGCGCCGGCGCCCAGGCAGACGATCTTCGCGGACTCCAGCTTCTTGCCGGCAATTTCCAGGGCGTTGAGCATGCCGGCGGCGGTCACGATGGCGGTGCCGTGCTGGTCATCGTGGAACACCGGGATGTCGCACTGTTCGATCAGCGCGCGCTCGATCTCGAAGCACTCGGGCGCCTTGATGTCTTCCAGGTTGATGCCGCCGAAGGTGATGGAGATGCGCTTGACGGTATCGATGAAGGCCTGCGGGCTTTCGGCGTCGACTTCGATGTCGAACACGTCGACACCGGCGAAGCGCTTGAACAGCACGCCTTTGCCTTCCATGACCGGCTTGGAGGCCAGCGGGCCGAGGTTCCCCAGACCGAGGATGGCGGTGCCGTCGGAAATGACTGCGACCAGGTTGCCCTTGCCGGTGTACTTGAAGGCCAGTTCCGGATCGCGCGCGATTTCGCGGACCGGCTCTGCAACACCCGGGCTGTACGCCAGCGACAGGTCGCGGGCGGTGGAGGTCGGCTTGGTCAGCTCGACGCTCAGTTTACCGGGGCGGGGTTGGGCGTGATATTCGAGGGCAGCGGTCTTCAGATCAGACATTTGGGCACTTCCGCTTTTGTTACTTGTTGGACAGACGGGGGTCCGAGCATACGCAGAAAGCCCGCACCTGCCAAGGTAGCCCAAGCCCCTGCTGTCAAGACCTCTAGCGTACGACCTTCAGCCAATCGCCAGGTTTTGGCTGACCGATTGGATACAAGTCATTCAATAAACGTATACGACTTATCGAGTCAGATTCCAGGCCCGGACCCGCTTTCGCAAACTCCTCGACAGTCTGCCCGGATTTGACCTGAACGACGGCGATCCGGCGCGGTTGCGCAAGCTTCTTCTCGTCCGCACGCATCGGCCGGAAGCTGCGGATCACCTGCATGAACTGGTCATCCACGCTCTCCAGGGAGGCGCGGCCTTTCACCGCACCCACGAACAGGTAGGCGCGGTCCTTCTGGTAGATCACCGCGACGCGACGCGCGGGCGAACCGGGCACTACGCCGGTAGCGACGTCCAGACCGGCCTGCTGGAAGCTCTCCTCGCCCGCCAGGCGGCCGCCGGTTCCCTTGCGCAGGAACTCCGCCGGCGTCAGCTGGCCATCACGCTGCACCAGCTTCATGCCGATGTAGGCCTGCTGGTCGGCGGTGAAGCCCACCAGGGCGGTCGGCTGGTTGAGGATGCTCCAGCCCGTCGGGTAGGTCAGGGTGAAGTCCAGCTCCGAATGGTAGAAGCTCTGCCCACGACGGACGCCGCTGGAGGCCGAGTCGCCGAACGGCATGCCGTCGATGGCCTTCAGGTAACGCTCGACGTCGACCTCGAGCTGGCCGCCGGCGGCCAGCGCCTGGGCCGGGCCGATCACCTGTTTGAGGCGCTCGTCGTTGTCGGGGTGGGTATCGAACAGGCCGTGGTAGCCCACCGGCTGGACCGCCTGCCCCTTGCGCGCGGCTTCGTCACGGGCGAAGTCTTCCTGGTTCTTCAGCACCCGCACCACCTGGATCATCGCGGTGGGGTCGTAGCCAGCGCGGGCCAGGTACTTGGCGCCCAAGCCATCGGCCTCCAGCTCCATATCGCGGCCGTAACCCCGCACGAAGGCGGTGCCGAGTACGTTGGTGAGGTCAGCCGCGGCGCCGACGCCGGTGCCGATGGCCACGGCCTGGCCGAGGACGTTCCAGGCGCTGGACTGGCTCTGTTGGCGCACGCTGTGGCGGGCGGTGACATGGCCGACTTCGTGGCCGAGCACGGCAGCCAGCTCCGCTTCAGAGCCCAGGTAGGCCATCAGGCCGCGATGGATGTAGATGTAGCCGCCGGGCAAGGCAAAGGCGTTGATGTCCGGGGTATCGATGACAGTGAAATGGTATTGCAGGTTGGGCCGGTCGCCGGCACGGGCGACCCGTTCGCCGACCTGCTGCACGTATGCCTGCAGCTTCTCGTCCTCGTAGCGCGGGTACTGCTTGAGGATCTCCTGGCTGTACTTCTGCCCCAGACTTAGCTCTTCCTGCTCGCTCATCGTCACGAAGTCAGTCTTGCCGGTGGCCGGGTTGACCGCGCAGCCGGCCAGGACGCTGATCAACGCCAGCAGGGCCAGAATTCCGAACGAGCGTAAGCTCATGGCAATACCTCCATCATCGCCGGATCGGTCAAAGGCAGCATCCAGCGTGCCTGTCCGGGTTTAATTGCGTCGCGCTCGGCCCGGTCGATCACCCAGCCTCGCGCCTCCACCTGTCGACCGCGCAGGTCACGCAGGGTTACATCATTGAAGTTCTTCAGCAGTCGCGGATCGATGCGCAGCACCAGCGGGCCATCGAGATCGATCCACAGGCCTCCGCCGTTACGTTGCACCTGTTCGACGCGCCCGCGAACCACGGCAAAGCCACTTTCCTGAAGCTGTTTCGCGGTTTGAACCGGCGCACGCTTCCACAATCCCAACCCGGCAATGCGCGCCTCGCGCTCGGCGGACTGCTGGCAGGCGGTGAGATCGGTGTTCGGGGCAATAGCTACAAGGTAGCCCAGGCCTTCGGCAAGCAGGCGGGATTCGAGGTTGTTGCCGCGCGAATCATAGGCATGGGCCAGGGTGCGGCCGTACTTGTCCTTGCCCTGGCGGCCGATGACCAGGCCGAGCTCGCCGTCATTGGTCGCCACCAGCGCCTGCAACCGTCGCTGCGCAGCGACGGCGAAGGGCTCTTCCGGACGGCCGCGATGTGCCAGCTCCGGGGCGTTCACGCCGATCAGACGCACGCTGCGACCATCGGCGAGCTTCAAGGTGTCGCCGTCCACGACCCGCGCCACGCGCACCGTTTCAGGCGACTCAGGCTTAGGGCAGGCAGCGGCAGCCACATCCGCCACAAAACAGACGGCCATAAAAAAGGCGCCCACAAGGGACGCCTTTTTCGAGATACCGTGAAAAACCATCGAGGGCCTTTCCCGGAAATCGATCTTACTTCTTGCCACCGAACATGGCGAAACGCTGGTTGAAGCGATCGATACGGCCGCCGGTGTCGACGACTTTCTGCTTACCGGTGTAGAACGGGTGGCACTCGGAGCAGACGTCCAGGTGGATGCTCTTGCACAGGGTCGAACGGGTTTTGATCACGTTGCCGCAGCTGCAGGTAGCTTCGATTTCTTCGTAAGCGGGATGGATTTCCGGTTTCATGATGTCTTCTCTCTGGTTGGTGTGCCGCCACCCAGTCTCTGTCAGAAGCCGAGCCACGGTCTTCAAGGACCGCAGGCGGGATCTTTACCGGGCACCGCACAAATTAAGGGCGTGGATCATACCAGAGCTGTTTTTCCACGCAAGTCAAGCCTCGACCGATGGTCACCGGGTGCTAAGATCGCCGCTCCCCGCCGCTCCGGAATCCGCCGCGTGCCCT
This sequence comes from Pseudomonas sp. SCB32, assembly GCF_009189165.1. NCBI lineage: Bacteria > Pseudomonadati > Pseudomonadota > Gammaproteobacteria > Pseudomonadales > Pseudomonadaceae > Pseudomonas > Pseudomonas sp. SCB32. The sequence goes on along the minus strand of NZ_CP045118.1, from coordinate 491,832 downwards.
CACCCTCCATTCTACGCCTCGCCCTGCCCTCGCCGCTGCGCCGCCTGTTCGACTACCTGCCGCCACGCGGGGTCGACATATCGCGCCTGCAACCGGGCGTGCGGCTGCGCGTGCCGTTCGGCCGCCGCGAGATGGTCGGCGTGCTGGTGGACAAGGTCGAGACCTCCGAGGTCCCGGCGGACAAGCTGCGCCCGGCCCTGGCCGTGCTCGACCGCGAGCCGCCGATGCCGGCTCACCTGCTGGAGCTGTGCCGCTGGACCGCGCAGTACTACCAGCACAGCCTGGGCGACACCTTCTCCTGGGCGCTGCCGAACCTGCTGCGCCAGGGTGACCCCGCCGAGGCACGCCAGCAGCGCTTTTGGCACGCCGAGCCCGGCGCCCGCGAGGACGACGTGCGCCTGGCCCGCGCACCACGCCAGCGCGAGACACTGAAGATCCTCAAGCAGCACCCCCATGGCGTCGCCCACGACCTGCTCAGCCAGTTGCAGATCAACAAGGACAGCCTCGACCTGCTGCAGGAGAAAGGCCTGGTCTCATTGGAAGTCCGCACCCTCAGCGTGCCGGCGCACCACGGCCCGTGGCTGGCGCAGGCGGAACTGCCGCTGAACGCCGAGCAACGCGCCGCCTTCGAGTCGGTACGCGCCGGCTTCGGCAGCTTCCACAGTTTCCTTCTGGCCGGCGTCACCGGCAGCGGCAAGACCGAGGTCTACCTGCAGCTGATCCGCGAAACCCTGGAGGCCGGCAAGCAGGCGCTGGTGCTGATCCCCGAGATCAACCTCGGCCCGCAGACCCTCTCCCGCTTCGAGCGCCGCTTCAACGCGCGCATCGCCCTGCTGCATTCGGCGCTGACCGACCGCGAGCGCCTCGACGCCTGGCTGGCCGCCCGCGACGGCGAGGCGGACATCGTCATCGGCACCCGCTCGGCGCTGTTCACCCCGCTGATGAATCCGGGGCTGATCATCATCGACGAGGAACACGACGCTTCCTATAAACAGCAGGAAGGCCTGCGCTACCACGCCCGCGACCTGGCGATGGTGCGCGCGCGGCTGGAGAACGTGCCGATCCTGCTCGGCTCGGCCACCCCCGCGCTGGAAAGCCTGCACAACGCCCAGAGCGGCCGCTACGGTCTGCTGCGCCTGACCCAGCGCGCCGGCGGCGCGCACCAGCCGAAGTTCCAGCGCCTGGACGTGAAGAGCCTGCCGCTGGATTCGGGCATCTCCATGCCGCTGCAGCGTTCGATCAAGGAAACCCTGGCCGCTGGCCAGCAGGTACTGGTCTACCTGAACCGCCGCGGCTTCGCCCCGACCCTGCTGTGCCACGACTGCGGCTGGATCAGCCAGTGCCCGCGCTGCGACGCGCGGATGACCGTGCACCAGGGCAGCGGCGAGCTGCGCTGCCACCACTGCGATCACCGCGAACGGCCGCCGCGCAACTGCCCGAAATGCGGCACGGTCGACCTGCGCCCGGTCGGCGCCGGCACCGAGCGCGCCGAGGAGCGCCTGCGCATCCTCTTCCCGGACTACCCGGTGCTGCGCATCGACCGCGACAGCACCTCGCGCAAGCACGCCATGCGCGACCTGTTCGCCACCATCAACAAGGGTGAGCCGTGCATCCTGGTGGGCACCCAGATGCTCGCCAAGGGGCACCACTTTCCGCGCGTCACCCTGGTGGCGATCCTCGATGCCGACGGCGGGCTGTTCTCCGCCGACTTCCGCGCCAGCGAGCGCATGGCCCAGCAGATCGTCCAGGTCGCCGGCCGCGCCGGACGGGCCGAGGAGCCCGGCCGCGTGCTGATCCAGACCCACCTGGCCGACCACCCACTGCTGGTACAGCTCACCGAGCAGGGTTACTTCGCCTTCGCCGACCAGGCCCTGGCCGAACGCCGCGCCGCCGGCCTGCCGCCCTTCGCCCACCTCGCGCTGCTGCGCGCCGAAGCGCACAAGCCGGGGCAGGCCGAAGCCTTCCTCGACGAAGCCTGCGCCGAGGCCGAACGCCTGCAGGCTGGGCTGGGCAGCGACGTAGAACTGCTTGGCCCGGTGCCGGCTCCCATGGAGCGCCGCGCCGGTCGTTTCCGCGCCCAGCTGCTGCTGATGAGCAGCGCACGCGCACCGATGCACCGCCTGCTCACACCCTGGCTGCAAGTGCTCGAAGGCATGCCCAGTGGCCGGCAGGTGCGCTGGTCGCTGGATGTGGACCCGATTGATCTGTTCTGACAGATGATCCGCCCAGATAAAACCGTCTGGGCTTGCGCATCCGTCCTACATTGACTTCCATCATCCGCGGGCTCTGCCACAACGGTGAGACTGACAAGGAGCGCGCCGCGGTTGGCAAGCCATGCCCGGCCACGGATAATGCGCGGTTCTGAGCCCGATAAACCGGTCGCGCGCGCCGGATGCACGCGAGCACGGAGAAAACGATGAAAGACACGATTCGCCACCTGATCCAGCAAGCCCTTGTCAGCCTCACCGAAGACGGCACCCTGCCGGCCGGCCTGACGCCCGACATCCAGGTGGAGAACACCAAGGACCGAACCCACGGGGACTTCGCCAGCAACATCGCCATGATGCTGGCCAAGCCCGCCGGCATGAAGCCGCGCGACCTGGCCACCAAGCTGGTCGAGGCGCTGCCGCAGAGCCCGGAAGTGGCCAAGGTCGAGATCGCCGGCCCCGGCTTCCTGAACTTCTTCCAGGACCAGGCCTGGCTCGCCGCCAGCCTCGACAAGGCCCTGGCCGACGGCCACATCGGCGTGCGCAAGGCCGGAGCCGCGCAGCGCGTGGTGGTGGACCTGTCCTCGCCGAACCTGGCGAAGGAAATGCACGTCGGCCACCTGCGCTCGACCATCATCGGTGACGCCGTCAGCCGCGTACTCGAATTCCTCGGCGACACGGTGATCCGCCAGAACCACGTGGGCGACTGGGGCACCCAGTTCGGCATGCTGCTGGCCTACCTGGAAGAACAACCGGTGGACGCCCAGGCCGAGCTGCACGACCTGGAAGTCTTCTACCGCGCCGCCAAGAAGCGCTTCGACGAATCCCCCGAGTTCGCCGACCGCGCCCGTGAGCTGGTGGTGAAGCTGCAGGCCGGCGATCCCAAGTGCCTGGCCCTGTGGTCCCGCTTCAACGACATCTCCCTGTCCCACTGCCAGAAGGTCTACGACCTGCTGGGCGTGAAACTGACCATGGCCGACGTGAAGGGCGAGAGCGCCTACAACGATGACCTCGCCCAGGTGGTCGCCGACCTCACCGCCAAGGGCCTGCTGGTCGAGAGCGACGGCGCCCTGTGCGTATTCCTCGACGAGTTCAAGAACGCCGAAGGCGAGCCGCTGCCGGTGATCGTGCAGAAGGCCGGCGGTGGCTACCTCTACGCCACCACTGACCTCGCCGCCATGCGCTACCGCCACAAGGCGCTGCACGCCGATCGCGTGCTGTACTTCGTCGACCAGCGCCAGGCCCTGCACTTCCAGCAGGTGTTCGAAGTGGCCCGCCGCGCCGGTTTCGTCCCGGCCGGCATGGAGCTGGAGCACATGGGCTTCGGCACCATGAACGGCGCCGACGGCAAGCCGTTCAAGACCCGCGACGGCGGCACCGTGAAGCTGATCGACCTGCTGATCGAAGCCGAGGAGCGCGCCTACACCCTGGTCAAAGGCCTTAACGAGAAGCGCATCGAGAAAGGCGAAACGCCCTTCGACGAGGAAGAATTGCGCCGCATCGGCCACGTGGTGGGCATCGACTCGGTCAAGTACGCCGACCTGTCCAAGCACCGCACCAGTGACTACAGCTTCAACTTCGAGCTGATGCTGAGCTTCGAGGGCAACACCGCCCCCTACCTGCTCTATGCCTACACCCGTGTGGCCGGCGTATTCCGCAAGCTGGGCAAGGGTTACGACGAGGTTGGCGGCAAGATCGTCCTGCAGCAGCCCCAGGAAATTGCCCTGGCGGCGCAGCTGGCGCAGTTCGCCGATGTGCTCAACAACGTCGCCGTGAAGGGGGTCCCGCACATCCTCTGCGCCTACCTGTACGAGCTGGCCGGCCTGTTCTCCAGCTTCTACGAGCACTGCCCGATCCTCACCGCCGAAGACCCGGCGCAACAGGAAAGCCGCCTGCGCCTTGCCGCGCTGACCGGCCGTACCCTCAAGCAGGGCCTGGAGTTGCTGGGCCTGGAAACCCTGGAGCGCATGTAAGCACCCATGGCGAAGAAGAAACCCGCTCCCAAGCGCGGCGCCAGCCGCTACCAGGCCCCGGCCAAGAAGAGTTCGGTCCCCGGCTGGGCCTGGCTGGTCGCCGGCCTGGCCATCGGCGGCTTCATCATGTTCCTGATGAAGCTGGAGCCGGGTCGCAACGACGTCAAACGCGAGAAGCCCGAGGCGCCCAAGACCGTGGTCGGCTCCAACAAGCCGTCGGGCACCGTGCAGCAGCAACCCAGCGCTCCGACCGGGGTGAAGCCCAAGTACGACTTCTACACCTTGCTGCCGGGTTCGGAAGTCGCCGTGCCGCCGGAAGCCGTGCCTCCGCCGGCCAAGCCTGCGCAACCGCAGCAGCCGCCGACCGTGGTCGCCACCAAGGAAGAAGCGGAAAAAATCGACACCCAGCGCGCGCTGACCGCCCTCAGCGGCCAGACTCCGCCTCCGCCCGCGGTGGTCAAGCCAGCCACTACTCCGGCAACCCCGGCTACCGCAGCCGCCGCCAACCAGGTAGCGACGGCGCAGAAGCAGGCGCAGCCGCAGACCCCGGCTGGCCAGACGGCACCGGCCAAGCCCACGCCGCCGCCGGCAGTGGCCGCCGCCCAGTACTACCTGCAGGCCGGCTCGTTCCGCAAACAGACCGACGCCGACCACCTGCGCGCGCAGATCATCATGATGGGCCAGAACGCTCGCGTGGAGTCCGGCACCGTGCGCGACGAAACCTGGTACCGGGTGATGGTCGGCCCCTATGGCGACCGCACCAAGGCCTCGGCCGCGCAGAAGCAACTGGCCGGCAACGGCTTCAGCAATCTGCTGTTACAGCAGCGCCAGACCCGCTGATCCCCAGTCTCTCCAGCAAGATCAGGCCCTGCGCCGACGGGTGGTGTGCGAAAAGCACCTTCACCGATCGGCGCAGGACTTGAACCCCGCCTTCGTAGTCCCCATCTGACTCTGCATTCGGGCACATCGCCCCGCAGTGTGGAGTAAGACCCTTGACCACCATCGTATCTGTCCGCCGTAACGGCAAAGTCGTCATGGGCGGCGACGGCCAGGTTTCCCTGGGCAACACCGTGATGAAAGGCAACGCGAAGAAAGTCCGCCGCCTGTACCACGGTGAAGTGCTGGCCGGCTTCGCCGGCGCCACCGCCGATGCCTTCACCCTTTTCGAACGCTTCGAGCAGCAGCTTGAAAAGCATCAAGGACACCTGGTGCGTGCCGCCGTCGAACTGGCCAAGGACTGGCGTACCGACCGCTCCCTTAGCCGACTGGAAGCCATGCTCGCCGTGGCCAACAAGGACGCCTCCCTGATCATCACCGGCAACGGTGACGTGGTCGAACCCGAGCTTGGCCTGATCGCCATGGGCTCCGGTGGCGGCTTCGCCCAGGCAGCGGCCATGGCCCTGCTGCAGAAAGGCACCGACGACATGAGCGCCCGCGAGATCGCCGAAACCGCGTTGAACATCGCCGGTTCCATCTGCGTATTCACCAACCAGAATCTGACCATCGAGGAGCTCGACAGCGCCATCTAAGAATCCTGTTCATGATCTAGCGAGCTAGAGCAGAACAAGGCGGAAAGGGATGAAGGAGCGGAGTTTGCATTTGCAAATGAGCATCCTGAATCCTTTTCCAACGCAGTTCTGCCGACGCGCAGCTGATCAGGAATGGATTATTGGCCTGTCGTTCCGGAGTAAATCATCAAATGTCCATGACTCCCCGCGAGATCGTCCACGAGCTCAACCGTCACATCATCGGCCAGGACGACGCCAAGCGCGCCGTGGCCATCGCCCTGCGCAACCGCTGGCGGCGCATGCAGCTGCCCGCCGAACTGCGCGCCGAGGTGACGCCGAAGAACATCCTGATGATCGGCCCGACCGGCGTCGGCAAGACCGAGATCGCCCGTCGTCTGGCCAAGCTGGCCAACGCGCCCTTCCTCAAGGTGGAAGCGACCAAGTTCACCGAGGTCGGCTACGTCGGCCGTGACGTCGAGTCGATCATCCGCGACCTCGCCGATGCCGCGATCAAGATGCTCCGCGAGCAGGAAGTACAGAAGGTGAAGTACCGCGCCGAAGACGCCGCCGAAGAGCGCATCCTCGACGCCCTGCTGCCGCCGGCGCGCTCCGGCGGGTTCGGCGACGAGCCGCCGCGCGAGGACTCCAACACCCGCCAGCTGTTCCGCAAGCGCCTGCGTGAAGGCCAGCTGGACGACAAGGAAATCGACGTCGAGGTGGCCGACATTCCGGCAGGCGTGGAAATCATGGCCCCGCCCGGCATGGAAGAGATGACCAACCAGCTGCAGAGCCTGTTCTCCAACATGGGCAAGGGCAAGCGCAAGACCCGCAAGCTGAAGGTCGCCGAGGCCATGAAGCTGATCCGCGACGAGGAAGCGCAGCGCCTGGTCAATGAAGAGGACCTCAAGGCCCGCGCCCTGGAGGCCGTGGAGCAGAACGGCATCGTCTTCATCGACGAGATCGACAAGATCGCCAAGCGCGGCAACGTGGGCGGCGCCGACGTCTCCCGCGAGGGCGTGCAGCGCGACCTGCTGCCACTGATCGAAGGCTGCACGGTGAACACCAAGCTGGGCATGGTGAAGACCGACCACATCCTGTTCATCGCCTCGGGCGCCTTCCACCTCTCCAAGCCGAGCGACCTGGTGCCGGAACTGCAGGGCCGCCTGCCGATCCGCGTCGAGCTGAAAGCCCTGACCCCGAGCGACTTCGAGCGCATCCTCCAGGAGCCACACGCTTCGCTGACCGAACAGTACACCGCGCTGCTCAACACCGAGGGCCTGGGCATCGAGTTCGCCGCCGACGGCATCAAGCGCCTGGCGGAGATCGCCTACCAGGTCAACGAGAAGACCGAGAACATCGGCGCCCGTCGCCTGCACACCCTGCTCGAACGCCTGCTGGAAGAGGTGTCCTTCGACGCCGCCGACCTGGCCAGCGAGCACAGCGACAAGCCGATCGTGATCGACGCGGCCTACGTCAACGGCCACCTGGGCGAACTGGCCCAGGACGAAGACCTGTCCCGCTACATCCTGTAAGCAATCCGCATCGCTGCGACGGGGCGCCTCAGGGCGCCCCGCTCGTTTTCCGCCGGCGCTACAATGCCGGAGTCCCCGTTCAGGAGCCGTCCATGCGCATCCCCTCCGCCATCAAGCTGCACAAGGCCTCGAAGAAGCTTTCGCTGACCTATGGGGAGCAGTCCTACGACCTCTCCGCCGAGTTCCTGCGTGTGCACTCCCCTTCGGCGGAGGTGCAGGGCCACGGCAATCCGGTGCTGCAATACGGCAAGCTCAATGTTGGCCTGTCCGGGCTGGAGCCGGCCGGCCAGTACGCGCTGAAGCTGACCTTCGACGACGGCCACGACAGCGGCCTGTTCACCTGGGACTACCTGTACGAGTTGTGCACCCGCCAGGACGAAATGTGGGCGGATTACCTGGCGCAACTGGAGAAGGCCGGTAAGTCGCGCGATCCGTCGGAGTCGGTGGTCAAGCTGATGCTGTAAGGCATGTCTTACCTGTAGGAGCGAGCTTGCTCGCGAACCGCCCAACACCGGTGTCGCCAGGAAAATCTGTTCGCGAGCAAGGACTAGGCGCCCCTCGGTCCTACGAAGAGCAGTTCAGCCGCATGAGACTCAAGCCGTAGGGCGAATAACGCGCAGCGTTATCCGCCGTGATGGGTATCGCTTCGCTCCACGCCATCCTACGGCCCCACTCGAGCCCCTAGAAGTAATTCGAAACCTCCCCTCACTCCCCTCTGCGCACAAACCTTCGTCGGGGAATCACTTCGGGGCACGCCATTTGCAACATTCGCCGTGCAGACTGGCTCTCGCGTGGTTGCCGTGGACGAGTTCGGAAGATCCCCCCTCTCTAGGGCGCGTTTTCTAACTTTTCCCGACATACTCCTAGGAGAAGGCCCACGCTGCACCAGCTTGCGCGGTGAAGGAAACTCGGGTAACCAAGACAGTGCAATGCACCGCACTTGAGGTTCCTGACTTCCAGTGACGCCGCCAAGTGATGAACCGCGTGGAGTTTTCTCCACGTTCCGCCAATCCGAGCAGTACTTGGCCGCGTCACTCCAGTTGAGCCTCGCCAGTATTCGTCTCAGGACAATGGAGCGTCGCCGATGACCCAGAAGAAAAACAACGATCTGCCTCAGCAAGCCGCGGAAAATACACTCAACCTCAATCCGGTGATCGGCATTCGTGGCAAGGACCTGCTCACGTCTGCCCGCATGGTGCTGCTGCAGGCACTCAAGCAGCCTATCCACAGTGCCAAGCACGTGACCCACTTCGGCCTAGAGCTGAAGAACGTGCTGCTCGGCAAGTCCGAACTCAAGCCCTCCGACGACGACCGCCGCTTCAACGATCCGGCCTGGAGCCAGAACCCGCTCTACCGCCGCTACCTGCAGACCTACCTGGCCTGGCGCACGGAGCTGCATTCGTGGATCGGCGACAGCGACCTGTCGGCGCAGGACATCAGCCGCGGCCAGTTCGTCATCAACCTGATGACCGAAGCCATGGCGCCGACCAACACGCTGTCCAACCCGGCGGCGGTCAAACGCTTCTTCGAGACCGGCGGCAAGAGCCTGCTCGACGGCCTCACCCACCTGGCCAAGGACCTGGTGAACAACGGCGGCATGCCCAGCCAGGTGAACATGAAAGCCTTCGAGGTCGGCAAGAACCTGGCCCTGACCGAAGGCGCAGTGGTGTTCCGCAACGACGTGCTGGAGCTGATCCAGTACAAGCCGATCACCGAGAACGTGCATGAGCGCCCGCTGCTGGTAGTGCCGCCGCAGATCAACAAGTTCTACGTCTTCGACCTGTCACCGGAGAAGAGCCTGGCGCGCTTCTGCCTGCGCAACAGCGTGCAGACCTTCATCGTCAGCTGGCGCAACCCGACCAAGGCGCAGCGCGAGTGGGGCCTGACCACCTACATCGAGGCGCTCAAGGAGGCCATCGATGTCATTCTGGAGATTACCGGCAGCAAGGACCTGAACATGCTGGGCGCCTGCTCCGGGGGCATCACCACCGTGACGCTGCTGGGTCACTATGCCGCCCTGGGCGAGAGCAAGGTGCACGCCTTCACCCAGATGGTCAGCGTGCTCGACTTCGAGATGAACACCCAGATCGCCCTGTTCGCCGACGAGAAGACCCTGGAGACCGCCAAGCGCCGCTCGTACCAGTCCGGCGTGCTCGAAGGCAAGGACATGGCCAAGGTGTTCGCCTGGATGCGTCCCAACGACCTGATCTGGAATTACTGGGTCAACAACTACCTGCTGGGCAACGAGCCGCCAGCCTTTGACATCCTGTTCTGGAACAACGACACCACACGCCTGCCGGCCGCGCTGCACGGCGAGCTGGTGGAGATGTTCAAGACCAACCCGCTGACCCGTTCCGGTGCGCTGGAAGTGGCCGGTACGCCGATCGACCTCAAGCAGATCACCTGCGATTTCTACTGCGTGGCCGGCCTGTCCGACCACATCACGCCCTGGGAAGCCTGCTACCGCTCCGCGCGACTGCTGGGTGGGAAATGTGAATTCATCCTGTCCAACAGCGGGCACATCCAGAGCATCCTCAACCCGCCGGGCAACCCCAAGGCGCGCTTCATGACCGGACCGGAGCTGTCCGCCGATCCCAAGACCTGGCAGGAAAACGCCAGCAAGCATGCCGACTCCTGGTGGCTGCACTGGCAGAACTGGCTGGCCGAGCGCTCGGGCAAGACCCGCAAGGCGCCCACCGCGCTGGGCAACAAGGCCCACCCGGCCGCCGAAGCCGCCCCTGGAACCTACGTACACGAGCGATGAAGACAGAACCTGTGCCACCCGTCGACGCCGTCATGGACGACGCCTTCCAGCAACCGCCAGCGGCCACCGAGGTGGTCGCCGCGCCGCGGCGAACCAAGGCCCGGCGCAGTAGTCCGGAAGTGTCACCAAGCAAGGCGCCGGCCGCCCAGCCCTTCGAGTTCCGCACCATCGAGCTCGACGGGCAGACCATCCGCACCGCCGTGAGACCGGGCAAGGAACACATGACGCCGCTGCTGATCTTCAATGGCATCGGCGCCAACCTTGAGCTGGTATTCCCCTTCGTCGCCGCGCTGGACCCGGACCTGGAGGTGATCGCCTTCGACGTCCCCGGCGTCGGCGGCTCGTCCACACCCAGCACGCCGTATCGCTTCCCTGGCCTGGCCAAGCTGGCCGCGCGGATGCTCGACTACCTGGACTACGGCCAGGTGACCGCCATCGGCGTGTCCTGGGGCGGCGCGCTGGCGCAGCAGTTCGCCCATGACTACCCGGAGCGCTGCAAGAAGCTGATCCTGGCCGCCACCGCCGCCGGCGCGGTGATGGTGCCGGGCAAGCCCAAGGTGCTCTGGCGCATGGCCAGTCCGCGTCGCTACATCCAGCCGTCCTACGGCGTGCACATCGCGCCGGACATCTACGGCGGTGCCTTCCGCCGCGACCCCAAGCTGGCCATGGCGTTCGCCAGCAAGGTGCGCTCCTCGGGCAAGATGGGCTACTACTGGCAGCTGTTCGCCGGCCTGGGCTGGACCAGCATCCATTGGCTGCACAAGATCCGCCAGCCAACGCTGATCCTGGCCGGCGACGACGACCCGATCATCCCGCTGATCAACATGCGCATGCTCGCCTGGCGCATCCCCAACGCGGAGCTGCACGTGATCGACGACGGCCACCTGTTCCTGGTGACCCGCGCCGAAACCGTGGCGCCGATCATCATGAAGTTCCTCCAGGAGGAGCGGCAGCGCGCGGTCATCCACCCGCGGCCATTTACGCCAAAGGCCGGTTGAATATCACAGCTTCGTAATAGTACGAGGGCATCCTGCCTTGACCATTCGCTTCGCAGTTACTAACAACAAACAGGCGTGTTCGCGGGTATCGACACGTAGCGCCTGATTCGGGACAGCAGACTCCCGCCGCCCCAAAAGGTGGCCGGACTGCTGCCTGACTGCTGATCCGCTGCCCTGTTTTCGGGCAGTTTTCCTCTCGCGTCGATACCCGTGCACCTCCTTGAACCGGCGGCAGCCGCCTGCGGAAGGGTCTTCCCGACTTCCGGTACAGGCCTTGCTTCGCCACTGCCAGGTTGGCCCCTTACGGAGTGCTGTTCATGCGAGAGAAAGCCGAGTCAGGTAGCGTCCCTGTTCCCACCGAGTTCATGAATGCGCGGAGCGCCATCGTCGGCCTGCGCGGCAAGGACCTGCTGTCCACCCTGCGCATGGTCGCCGTGCAGGGGGTCCGCCAGCCGGTCCACTCGGCGCGCCACCTGGCGGCATTCGGCAAGCAGATCGGCCGGGTGCTGATCGGCGACTCGCCATTGCAGCCCAACCCGCAGGACGCGCGCTTCCAGGACCCGTCCTGGCGCCTCAACCCGATCTACCGGCGCACCGTGCAGGCCTATCTGGCCTGGCAGAAGCAACTGCTGGCCTGGGTCGATGAAAGCAACCTGAGCGACGACGACCGCGCCCGTGCGCGCTTCCTCCTGTCGATCCTGTCCGACGCGGCCTCGCCGTCGAACACCCTGCTCAACCCGCTGGCGGTGAAGGAGCTGTTCAACACCGGCGGCCAGAGCCTGCTCAAGGGCGTGCAGCACCTGCTCGACGACCTGATGCACAACGGTGGCATGCCCAGCCAGGTGAACCGCAGCGCCTTCGAGATCGGCCACAACCTGGCCACCACGCACGGCGCGGTGGTGTTCCGCAACGAGGTGCTGGAGCTGATCCAGTACAAGCCGATGGGCGAGCACCTGCATGCCAAGCCGTTGCTGATCGTCCCGCCGCAGATCAACAAGTTCTACATCTTCGACCTGACGCAGGAGAAGAGCTTCGTCCAGTACGCCCTGAAGAACAATCTGCAGGTGTTCATGGTCAGTTGGCGCAACCCGGATGCACGCCATCGGGAGTGGGGTCTGTCGACCTACGTCAACGCGCTGGACGAGGCCATCGAGGTTTGCCGTTCGGTCAGCGGCAGCCGCAGCGTCAACCTGATGGGCGCCTGTTCGGGCGGTCTGACCATCGCCGCACTGCAGGGGCATCTGCAGGCGCGCCGACAACTACGCAAGATCGCCAGCGCCACCTACCTGGTGAGCCTGCTCGACAGCCAGGTGGAAACCCCCGCCGCGCTGTTCGCCGACGAGCAGACCCTGGAGAGCAGCAAGCGTCGCTCCTACCAGCACGGCGTACTGGACGGCCGCGACATGGCCAAGATATTCGCCTGGATGCGCCCCAACGACCTGATCTGGAACTACTGGGTCAACAACTACCTGTTGGGCAAGGAGCCGCCGGCCTTCGACATCCTCTACTGGAACAACGATAACACCCGCCTGCCGGCCGCGCTGCACGGCGACTTCCTCGACTTCTTCAAGCACAACCCGCTGGCCAGGGCGGGGGCGATGGAGGTGAACGGCACCGCCATCGACCTGAAGAAGGTCGCGGTGGACAACTTCCACGTCGCCGGCATCACCGACCACATCACTCCCTGGGATTCGGTGTATCGCTCGGCCCTGCTGCTGGGCGGCGAGAGCCGCTTCATCCTCTCCAACAGCGGGCATATCCAGAGCATCCTCAACCCGCCGGGCAACCCCAAGGCCTGCTACTTCGACAACGCCAAGCTCAGCTCCGACCCACGCGCCTGGTACTACGACACCCAGCGCCACGAAGGCAGCTGGTGGCCGCTGTGGCTGGAGTGGATCCAGCAACGCTCCGGCGAGCGCCGCCCGGTGAGCTTCGAGCTGGGCAATGCCGAGTACCCGGAAAAGGAGGCGGCGCCAGGCACCTACGTGCACGTGCGTTGAGTGCCGCAACCCGTTGCGGGTTGTTCGCTCCACGCTCGCCGCTTGCACCGTTCTGCTTTGCTCTTCGTAGGAGCGAGCTTGCTCACGAACCGCTTGATGCCATGTGCTCTCGGCTCGACGAGGTTCGCGAGCAAGCTCGCTCCTACACAAACCCCCAAAAAGATTGAAACCGTCCGATTGGCAGCCCCTCACCCCTGAGGCTATCGTCGGCCCCACTGCGGCCAGAACCAGAACACGGATGAAAACGCGCGACCGAATCCTCGAGTGCGCTCTGCTGCTGTTCAATGAGCGGGGCGAACCGAACGTCTCCACCCTGGAGATCGCCACCGAGCTGGGCATCAGTCCCGGCAACCTCTACTACCACTTCCACGGCAAGGAACCGCTGGTGCTGGCGCTGTTCGAGCGCTTCCAGGATGAGCTCGCGCCACTGCTCGACCCGCCGGAAGACGTGCGCCTGGGCGCCGAGGATTACTGGCTGTTCCTGCACCTGATCGTCGAGCGACTGGCGCACTACCGCTTCCTGTTCCAGGACCTCTCCAACCTCGCCGGACGCCTGGGCAAGCTGGCGCGCGGCATGCGCAGCTGGCTCAACGGCCTCAAGCGCACCCTGGCGACCCTGCTGGCGCAGCTCAAGGCGCGTGGCGAGCTGAGCAGCGATACCGAATCCCTTGGCCAGCTGGTCGAACAGATCACCCTGACCCTGCTGTTCTCCCTCGACTACCAGCGCATCCTCGGCCACCCGGGCGATGTGCGCCATGTGGTCTACCAGGTGATGATGCTGGTGGCTCCGCACCTGCGCGAAGACTCTCGGCAGATCGCCGAACGCCTGGCCGAGCGTTACCTGAGCCGCTGAAATGAAAACGCCCGGCGCGAGGCCGGGCGTGGGTACAGCGACGGGCCTATCAGGCCTGGGTCGGCGGCGTCACCGGAGCGGCGGCGGGCGTCACGACCGGTGCAGCGGCCGGTGTCGGAGTGACCACCGGAGCTGCCGGCTTGGCGGCGGCAGGCTTGGGTGCAGCTGCCTTCTTCACGGTCGGCTTCTTCGCGGCAGCCGGTTTCGCAGCGGCAGGTTTCGCAGCGGCAGGTTTCGCAGCGGCAGGTTTCGCCGCAGCAGCCTTGGCAGCCGGTTTTGCAGCGGGCTTGGCTGCCGGCTTCGCAGCCGGTTTGGCGGCAGCCTTGGCCGCAGGCTTCGCAGCAGCTTTCGCAGCCGGCTTGGCGGCTGGTTTCGCCGCAGGCTTGGCCGCCGCGGTCTTCGCAGCGGGTTTCGCGGCCGGTTTGGCTGCGGCTTTCGCGGCGGGTTTGGCAGCCGGTTTCGCGGCAGCTTTCGCGGCCGGCTTGGCTGCGGGCTTGACGCTGACGCCGGTGAGTTTCTCGATCTGCTTGGTCAGGCTCTCGACCTTGCTGTGCAGGTCCTTCACCTCACGGCTGCTCGGCACGCCCAGGCGGGAGATCGCGCTGTTCAGGCGCTTGTCGAACGCCTCTTCCAGCTCGCCCCACTTGTCGATCGCCTTGCCCTTGACCGCTTCAACCTTCGACTTGGCGGAGCGCGCCGAAGACTTCACCGCGCCGACGGATTTGTCGACTTCGGTCTTGGCTTCCTTTTCAGCCTTCTCGCCGTCCTTGACCAGGGTCTCGAACAACTTGCTGCCGTCCTTGCTGACCTTCGAGTAGGCCCCCAAGCCGGCCAGCCAGATCTGCCGCGAGTACTTCTCGATCTCGCCGATCCAACTGGACTCTTTATCGGTAGTTTTTTTGCCAGCCATCCTGCTCTCCTTATTGAGTTCTCGCGACACGCTCGAGCACTTCGCTCAGCGAATCCAGCTTAGCAGAGAGCTCCGCTACATCGCGCCTGGAGGGAATTCCGATTCGGTTGAGGGCAGAGGCTACACGTGCGTCGAACACCGCTTCGATCTTCTCGAAATTCAGCTTGGCCTTCACGCTGTGCAGGCGACCCTTGACGTTGTCGTTGGCGGCGTCGATCTGGGTGGTCACCAGCTCGCGGCCTTTCTTCTCCACGGACTCGCCGGACTTGACCAGTTCCTTGAAGTACTCGCTGCCTTCCTGCCCCACGCGGGCATAGGTGCCCAGGCCGGCGAGCCAGATCTGCCGGGCGTAGTGCTTGGCATCGGAGTAGAGGGATGATTCGAGTTCTACGACTTTCTTCTTGCTGACAGCCTTGGCCATGGTGGCACCTCACAGATTCGGATTCGAAGATGTCGAATAGCTGCCCGCGAAAGGCGGGACTGTGGCCAAGGTATCGGGGAAAATTAGAAAACACATACCAGCGTTTGTAGGACCGCCGGCGCCGCTGGAAAACGGCATGGCCCCGCGGGGAACGGGGCCGGCTTCGAATCAGGCCAGGGCCTTGTCCAGGGCGCGCTCGATCTCCCCCTTGAGCAGGCCGCTCATGGCCGAGAGCATCAGCCCCAGCTTCACGTCCACGGCGATCCTGTCCTCGCCCACCTCGATACGTCCGTCCACGCCGCTGCGCTTGATCACCAGGGTGTCGCCTTGCCATTCACTGCTCACGCCATGCTCGCGATTGAGCTTGTCGGCAAGCTTTTCCGCCTTCGCGCGGGCGGCTTCGCGGCCGAGGGAATGGGGGCGTTCGACGTGAATACGGGACATGCTGGAACTCCGAGACTGACTGACCTTGCGATCATACGCGCCGCGCCGTATCGCCGCACCCCGGTGGCGCCGTGACCGGGGCGGCGTTTTCCGTGCTTCCTGTTAGAATGCCCGCCACTGACTTCCAGGGTAGAAATGCCATGAGCGAACCGCGCAAGCCCGGAGCGGGCCAAGACCCCGCCGATCCCACCACGCACTTCGGCTACAAGACCGTGCGCGAGAGCGAGAAGGCCGAGAAGGTCGCCGAGGTATTCCACTCGGTCGCCGCCAAGTACGACCTGATGAACGACCTGATGTCCGGTGGCGTCCACCGCCTGTGGAAGCGCTTCACCATCGAGCTGTCCGGCGTGCGCGCCGGCAACCGGGTGCTGGACATCGCTGGCGGCACCGGTGACCTGACCCGCCAGTTCTCCCGCCTCGTCGGCCCTACCGGCGAAGTGGTGCTGGCCGACATCAACGCCTCGATGCTCAAGGTCGGCCGCGACAAGCTGCTCGACAGCGGCGTCGCCGGCAACGTCAGCTTCGTCCAGGCCGATGCCGAGAAGCTGCCCTTCCCCGACAACTACTTCGACGCGGTGACCATCGCCTTCGGCCTGCGCAACGTCACCCACAAGGACGAAGCCATCCGCTCCATGCTGCGGGTGCTCAAGCCCGGTGGCCGCCTGCTCGTGCTGGAATTCTCCAAGCCCACCAGCAGCCTGCTGTCCAAGGCCTACGACGCCTACTCCTTCACCCTGCTGCCGCTGATGGGCAAGCTGGTGACCAACGATTCCGAGAGCTACCGCTACCTCGCCGAATCGATCCGCATGCACCCTGACCAGGAAACCCTGAAGTCGATGATGGTGGAGGCCGGCTTCGACCGCGTCACCTACCACAACATGACCGGCGGCGTGGTCGCCCTGCACCGCGGCATCAAGCCCTGATGACCCTGCTCCTGCAGGCCGCCCTGGCCAGCGCCGAGGCCACCGTCAACCGCGTGCTGCGGCTCGATGGCGTGGCGCTGCGGCGTCTCGGCCGGCTCGCCGGCAAGGTGCTGGAAGTGGACTGCCAGGCGCCCGCGCTGCGGCTGTTCATCCTGCCCGATGCCGACGGCCTGCACCTGGCCGCGCACCATGAGGCACAGGCCGACTGCACCCTCGTCGCGCCGGCCGGCAGCCTGCTGCAACTGGCGCTGGCCAAGGACAAGACCCGCGTCCTGCACAGCCCGGAAGTGACCATGGGCGGAGACAGCGCCATGCTGCTGGAGCTGGCCGACATCCTCCAGAGCCTGGAGCTGGACTGGGAATACGAAGTCTCCCGCTGGCTCGGCCCGGTGCCTGCGCACCTGCTCGGCGCGCGCCTGCGCGGCGGCATGGCCTGGGCCGGCGACAGCCTGGCAAGCCTGCGCCTGAGCCTGGCGGACTACCTCGCCGAGGAGAGCCGCACCCTGGTCGGACAGCACGAAGCCGAAGCCCGCTTCGAAGAGCTGGACCAGCTGAAGATGTCCCTCGACCGCCTCGACGCGCGGATTACCCGCATGACCCAGAAGATCAAGCCTGACGCATGAAGCTGCTCGCCTTCCGCCGCCTGCTGCGCATCCAGCGCGTAGCCATCCGCTACCGACTGGACGACATGGTCCTCGAACTGCCCTTCCTGCCCTGGTGGCTGCGTCTGGTCGGAGGGCTGCTGCCGTGGCGCTGGCTGCCGCGCAAGCCGCTGCAGCTCAGCCGTGGCGAGCGCCTGCGGCTGACGCTGGAGGACCTCGGGCCGATCTTCATCAAGTTCGGCCAGATCCTCTCCACCCGCCGCGACCTGCTGCCCGACGACATCGCCAACGAGCTGGCGCGACTGCAGGACAAGGTTCCGCCCTTCCCGCCCGAGCTCGCCGTAGCGCGCATCGAGGAGCAGCTGGGGGCGAAGATCGAGCAGGTGTTCTCGCGCTTCGAGCGCGAACCGCTGGCTTCGGCCTCGGTGGCCCAGGTTCACGCCGCGCAGCTCAAATCCGGCGAAGAAGTGGTGGTGAAGGTGATCCGCCCGAACCTGGAGCCGGTGATCCGCTCCGACATCGCCTGGCTGCACATCCTCGCCCGTACCGCCGAACGCATCTCCGCCGACGCGCGCCGCCTGCACCCGGCGGAAGTGGTCAGCGACTACGAGAAGACCATCTACGACGAGCTCGACCTGCTGCGCGAAGCCGCCAACGCCTCGCAGCTGCGGCGTAATTTCGACGGCTCGCCGCTGCTCTACGTACCCCAGGTGTACTGGGACTGGTGCCGCCCGAAGGTGCTGGTGATGGAGCGCATCTACGGCATCCCGGTCACCGACCTGGACACCCTGCGCGACCAGCGCACCGACTTCAAGGCGCTGGCCGAGCGCGGCGTGGAGATCTTCTTCACCCAGGTATTCCGCGACAGCTTCTTCCACGCCGACATGCACCCCGGCAACATCTTCGTCAGCACCCGCACGCCCTGGAGCCCGCAGTACATCGCGGTGGACTGCGGCATCGTCGGCAGCCTCACCGACGAGGACCAGGACTACCTGGCGCGCAACCTGATCGCCTTCTTCAAGCGCGACTACCGTAAGGTCGCCCAGCTGCACATCGACTCGGGCTGGGTACCGGCCGAGACCAAGGTCAACGATTTCGAAGCGGCGATCCGCACCGTGTGCGAGCCGATCTTCGAGAAGCCGCTCAAGGACATCTCCTTCGGCCAGGTGCTGCTGCGCCTGTTCCAGACCGCGCGCCGCTTCAACATGGAAGTGCAGCCGCAACTGGTGCTTCTGCAGAAGACCCTGCTGAACATCGAAGGCCTGGGCCGCCAGCTCTACCCGGAACTGGACCTGTGGACCACCGCGCAGCCCTTCCTGGAACGCTGGATGCGCGAGCGCGTCAGCCCCGGCACCCTGCTGCGCAACGCCCAGCAGCACTTCGAACAGCTGCCGCATCTGGCACAGATGACCCGTGACACCCTTGAGCGCCTGTCCCGCGAGCCACAGCCTGAAAGCCGCGATGGCAGCGGCCAGGCGGGCATGGCCAGCGCCTGGCCGGCGCGACTGATTGGCGCGGTGCTGGTCGCCGGCGCCGCCGAAACCGGCCTCGCCACCCATACCCTCGCCGCCTGGCCAGCCTGGGCGATGCTGGCCGGTGGTCTATATCTGATTCTGCGCCGATAGCCAGTCGCCGCCCCGGCTGGCACACTTAAGCGTTGTAGACAGTGGCTCCGGGCACCGCGCGTGCCCGCCGTACGGAACCCGAGATGAAAGACTGGCTGGACGAAATCAACTGGAATGCCGATGGGCTGGTGCCGGCGATCGCCCAGGACCATCGCACCGGTCGCGTGCTGATGATGGCCTGGATGAACCGCGAGGCCCTGGCCCTGACCGCCGCCGAGAACCGTGCCATCTACTGGTCGCGCTCGCGCGGCAAGCTCTGGCGCAAGGGCGAGGAGTCCGGGCATGTGCAGAAGCTGCACGAGCTGCGCCTGGACTGCGACGCCGACGTGGTGATCCTGATAGTCGAGCAACTGGGCGGCATCGCCTGCCACACCGGCCGCGAAAGCTGCTTCTACCGGGTGTTCGAGAACGGCGCCTGGCAGACGGTCGACCCGGTCCTGAAGGACCCGGATGCCATCTACACCCACGCCGCTACAGGAAAACCCCATGAGCACTGATACCCTCGCCCGTCTGGCGGAAGTCCTCGAAGCGCGCAAGAATGCCGCACCGGACAGCTCCTACGTGGCCAGCCTGTATCACAAGGGCCTGAACAAGATCCTGGAGAAGGTTGGCGAAGAGTCGGTGGAAACCATTCTCGCCGCCAAGGACGCCGCCACCAGCGGTGATTGCACGGACCTGATCTACGAAACGGCCGACCTCTGGTTCCACTCCCTGGTGATGCTCGCCGCCCTCGGCCAGCACCCACAGGCGGTACTGGACGAGCTGGATCGCCGCTTCGGCCTTTCCGGGCACGACGAGAAAGCGGCACGCCAGCCGTCGGCCTGACACGAACAACTCGAGGAGAACAAGATGGGCATCTTTGACTGGAAACACTGGGTCGTCATCCTGATCGTCGTAGTCCTGGTCTTCGGCACCAAGCGCCTGAAGAACCTGGGTTCGGACGTCGGCGAAGCCATCAAGGGCTTCCGCAAGGCGATGAACACCGAGGAAGACGAGAAGAAAGACGCACCCGCCACTCCCGCTCAGCCGCTGAACCAGCCGCACACCATCGACGCCCAGGCGCAGAAGGTCGAAGAGCCGGCGCGCAAGGACTGATCCATGTTCGGTATCAGCTTCAGCGAACTGCTGCTGGTGGGCCTGGTCGCCCTGCTGGTGCTCGGCCCCGAGCGCCTGCCGGGTGCCGCGCGCACCGCCGGCCTGTGGATCGGCCGGCTCAAGCGCAGCTTCAACGCCATCAAGACGGAAGTGGAGCGTGAGCTGGGCGCGGATGAAATCCGCCGCCAGTTGCACAACGAGCACATCCTGCAGATGGAACAGGAAGCCAAGAAGCTGATGGCGCCGCTGACTGGCCTCAATCCATCCGCCGACGAAGGCCAGGCCGCGCAGCCGCAGGCGGAAACCCCGCCCCCAGCCCCGACTGTAGCGCCGACCATCGCGCCCAACAGCCGCCTGAACAACCTGCCGGGTGTGGGCCTTGCGCCTGCCGCCAGCCCGGAAGCGGCCCCCGCCGCCCCGGCCGAGCCGACCGCCACGCCCCAGGCGCCGGCCGCAAGCCAGCCGCCCGCATCGTCCGAGACGCCGCGTAACCCATGAGCGCCGAAAAACCCGAACAGCCCGAACACGACCAGGAAATGCCCCTGGTCTCGCACCTGACCGAGTTGCGTACACGCCTGCTGCGCTGCGTGATCTCGATCTTCGTGATCTTCATCGGCCTGCTGTACTTCTCGCAGAAGATCTACGCCCTGGCCTCCGCGCCGCTGCGGCGCTTCCTGCCCGAAGGCGCGACCATGATCGCCATCGACCCGGCGTCGGCCTTCCTCGCGCCGCTGAAGCTGACCATGATCGTCGCCGTGCTGCTCGCCATGCCAGTGATCCTCGGCCAGATCTGGGGCTTCATCGCGCCGGGCCTGTACAAGCACGAGAAGCGCGTCGCCCTGCCACTGCTGGCTTCCAGCATCGTGCTGTTCTATGCCGGCATGGCCTTCGCCTACTTCCTGGTATTCCCGTTGATGTTCCACTTCTTCCTCGGCCAGGCCCCGGAAGGCGTGACGCCGATGACCGACATCAACAGCTACCTGGACTTCCTCACCCTGCTGTTCGCCTTCGGCGTGGCCTTCGAGATTCCCGTGGCCACCGTCCTCCTGGTGTGGATCGGGGTGGTCGATGTGGCCTACCTGAAGAAGATCCGCCCCTACGTGATCATCGGCTGCTTCGTGGTCGGCATGCTCCTCACCCCGCCGGACCCGATGTCGCAGACCCTGCTGGCGGTGCCGATGTGGATGCTGTTCGAGGCCGGCGTGCTGTTCAGCCACCTGATCCGCAAGCGCGGGCCGGAAACCGAAGAAGACGAATCCAAGGGCGACCAGCCGCCGGCGACCCGCCCGTGAACCTGCTGCTGCTCGACGACGCCGACTTCGTCGCGGCGGATCGCGTGATCCTGCGCGACCGCCGCCTGACCCACATGCGGGAAGTCCACCGCGCCGAAAGCGGCGACCGGATGCGTGTCGGCCGACTCGGCGGCCTGATGGGCGAAGGTCGCCTGCTGCGCCTGGAAGCCAACGAAGCCGAGCTGCAGGTGAGCTTCGACTTGGGACCACCGGCCAAGCTGCCGATCACCCTGCTGCTCGCCCTGCCCCGCCCGAAAATGCTCCGCCGCGTACTGCAGACCGTCGCCGCCATGGGCGTGCCGCGCCTGGTCCTGCTCAACAGCTACCGGGTGGAAAAGAGCTTCTGGCAGACCCCCTTCCTCGACCCCGAGGCCGTGCGCGAGCAACTGATCCTGGGCCTCGAACAGGCCCGCGACACCGTACTGCCCGAGGTGACCATCGAGAAGCGCTTCAAACCCTTCGTCGAGGACCGCCTGCCCGCGCTGGCCGCCGGCAGCCTCGGCCTGATCGGCCATCCCGGCCCCTGGCCCGAGTGCCCGCGCGCGCTGAGCGAGCCGGTGACCCTGGCCATCGGCCCCGAAGGCGGCTGGATTCCCTATGAGGTCGACAAGCTGCGCGAAGCTGGCCTGAACCCCGTACAACTGGGCGAACGCATCCTGCGCGTCGAAACCGCCGTCACCGCTCTCTTGGCACGCCTGTTCTAGTACCAACTGGCTCAAAGCCCGCAACCACGCGGCCTCCAGCGTGAACCAGTAGTCAGAAAAACATCTCGAAACACTTCAGTTCCAGGCATCGGCGCCGATACCCGCGATACCGGTCGTTCCCACTCTGCGCATCCCCCGCTCAGCCATGCGTACCGGACCTGTTCATCGCTGGAGCCCCGCCACCATGTTCCGCTGGTTCAACAACCTCAGTGTCAAACTCAAACTCGCCGCCGGCTTCGGCCTGGCGCTGCTGCTCACCCTGCTGATCGCCCTCACCGGCTGGATCAACCTGAGCAACGTGATCAACCGGGGCGACAAGCTCGGCGAGATTTCCGAACTGGTGGCAGTCGCCAAGGACCTGCGCATCGCCCGCCTGAAGTTCCAGTCCACCCGTGCGCCGGAAGACGCAAAGCTGGTGATCGATACGCTGGACCAGCTGGATCAGCGGCATAAGAACCTCTACGCGAAGTTCAGCGAGAAGGACGACCACCGCAAGCTGGACCAGCAACATGAGCTGTCCGGGGACTACCGCCGCCTGTATGCCGAACTGGTGAAATCCTTCGAAGCCCGCGACGCCGCCAAGCAGAACCTCATCCGCAATGCCGCGCTGATCACCGGCGGCCTGGAGAAAGCCGAACAGAAACTGGTCGCCAGCAGCAGCCTCGAGGCTCCGCGGCAATTGCAGGCGCTGGCCAGCCTGGGCCGCCAGGTGATGGCGGCGCGCTTCCAGGTGCTCGCCTACACCAGCGTCGACAACCCCGCGCTGGAAAAGACCGCGGTCGACGGGCTCCAGCAAGCCACCCAGGCCGTGCAGGCCGGCATGCAGGGCGCCCCCACCGATCTGGCAGCCGACTACCAGAGCGCCCTCGACGCACTGGCCGCCTATCGCGCGGCGCTCGACACCTACCGCACCGAGGTCAATGCCAGCCAGGCCGCCCGTGACCGCATGCGTGAGGCCGGGGTGCAGATCGAGAAGATCAGCAGTGAGCTGACCGTCAGCGAGACCGCCAAGCGTGATGCCGGCGTCGACCAGGCGAAGACCCTGCTGGGCCTGGCCGCGCTGATCGCGCTGGTGTTCGGCCTGGTCGCCGCATGGACCATCACCGGGCAGATCGTCAATCCGCTGCGCGAGGTACTGGGGCACGCCGAACGCATCGCCGACGGTGACCTCTCCCGCGACATCCACACCAGCCGTACCGACGAACTGGGCCAGCTGCAGAAGAGCATGCAGCGCATGAACCTGTCCCTGCGCGAGCTGATCGGCCGCATCCACGACGGCGTAACGCAGATCGCCAGCGCCGCCGAGGAACTGTCCGCGGTCACCGAGCAGACCAGCGCCGGGGTCAACAACCAGAAGGGCGAGACCGACCAGGTCGCCACCGCCATGAACGAGATGGCCGCCACCGTGCAGGAAGTCGCGCGCAACGCCGAGGAGGCCTCCGAGGCCGCCTCCGCCGCCGACCGCGAGGCCCGCGAAGGCGAAGGCGCGGTCAACGAAGCGGTCGGGCAGATGGACCGCCTGGCCAGTGAGGTCGACCGCTCCAACGAGTCGGTGCTCAAGCTCAAGCGCGAAAGCGAGAAGATCGGCAGCGTGCTGGACGTGATCAAGGCGGTGGCCGAACAGACCAACCTGCTGGCGCTCAACGCCGCCATCGAGGCCGCCCGCGCCGGCGACGCCGGCCGTGGCTTCGCCGTGGTGGCCGATGAAGTGCGCGCCCTGGCGCAGCGCACCCAGTCCTCCACCGAGGAGATCGAGGAGCTGATCGCCGGCCTGCAGAGCGGCACCCAACAGGCCGTGCAGATGATGGAGACCAGCCGCGAGCTGACCGTCAGCACCGTCGACCTGACCCGTCGCGCCGGCGCGCGCCTGGGCGCGATCACCCGCACCGTCTCGACCATCCAGTCGATGAACCAGCAGATCGCCGCCGCTTCCGAGCAGCAGAGCGCCGTGGCCGAAGAGATCAACCGCAGTGTGATGAACGTGCGCGACATCTCCGAGCAGACCGCCGCCGCCAGCGAGGAAACCGCCGCCTCCAGCATGGAGCTGGCGCGCCTGGGCAATGAGCTGCAGGTGCTGGTCAGCCACTTCCGCGTCTGATCGTCGGCGTGATGACAAAGGCCCGCGCAATGCGGGCCTTTTTTCTGCTCATCGCCCAGCGCCCTGTCTTCGATCGGTCCGTAGGATGGCGTGGAGCGAAGCGATACCCATCGCTTCCCGCGCGAACACTTCTGGTGGGTATCGCAAGCTCCACCCATCCTACGTAACTACGAAGCCAACACTACACAGCACCCTGTAGGAGCGGGCCTATCTCCAAAAGAGCAAATCGTGACCATTTTTCACCTTTAGTTTCCGAATTAGCCGCCGATACCCTCTGACGCACACAGATGCGTCCCGAGAAAATCCGCCTCACCCGCCCCCCAACCGATCCTCCCTGCCTCGGGCCGTCGATCCCGTGGCGAAGCCTTTCTGGAGCTTTCGACATGTACGATTGGTTAGTAGTCCAGCTGGGACGTCTGAACGTCAGCCTCAAGCTGGTGGTGGGTTTCGGCATCCTTCTGTTCCTCACGCTGCTGGTCCTGCTCGGCGGCCTGCGCAGCCTGGACAACCAAGCCGGGCGCGGCGAGCAACTGGCGACCATCACCGAACTGAGCAGTCTCAGCCAGCAAGCCAACCTCGCCCGTCTGCAATTCGAACTGGGTGGCGACCGCGCCCAGGCCGAGCGGGTCGAGCAGCACAGCACGAAGATGCTGGAGCTGATCGAGCGACGCCTGAACGACAGCGACGTCGACGCAGCGCAGCTGAATGCGGTGCGCCAGGCGGTGGCCAATTACCGCGAGGCCTTCAATGGCCTGACCCGCTCCGGCGTCACCGCCACGCAGCAGGCGCGCCAGGCCCTGGACGTCGCCAGCCAGGCGATGCTCAGCGCCAGCACCCGGCTGTACAGCGACACGCTGCAGCGCAACACGGATGAAACCGCCGCCGCCAAGACCCGCCTGATCTTCATCGCGGTCCTTGCCCTGGCTTTCGGCCTGCTGTCCGGCTGGGCCATCAACCGCCAGATCGTCCGCCCGCTCCACGAAGCGCTGGAGCTGGCCGAGCACATCGCTCAGGGTGACCTGTCGCGGGGCCTGGCGCGCGAACTGAACCTGCACCGTCCCGACGAGCTGGGGCAGTTGCAACGGGTCATGATGCGTATGCGCGAGAACCTGGCCCTATTGATCGGCCAGCTCGGCGGCAGCGTCGGCCAGCTGGCCACGGCGGCCGACGAGCTCTCGGCGGTCACTGAGCAGACCCGCGCCGGGGTGAACGCCCAGCGGGTGGAAACCGAACAGGTGGCCAGCGCCATCCACGAGATGGCCGCCACTGTGCAGGAAGTCGCGCGCAATGCCGAACAGGCCTCCCTGGCTGCTCAGCAAGCGGACCAGCAGGCACGCCAGGGCGACCAGGTGGTGCGCGACGCGGTGGCGCAGATCGACCGCCTGGCCAGCGAGGTGGATCGTTCCGCCGAGGCCATGGAGTCGTTGCGCCAGGAAAGCGACAAGATCGGCAGCGTACTGGATGTGATCAAGTCGGTGGCCGAGCAGACCAACCTGCTGGCGCTCAACGCTGCCATCGAGGCCGCCCGCGCTGGCGACGCCGGGCGTGGTTTCGCCGTGGTGGCCGACGAAGTGCGCGGCCTGGCAAAGCGCACGCAGCAGTCTACCGAAGAGATCGAGGGCCTGATCGCCGCCCTGCAGCGCGGCGCCCAGGACGCGGCGCAGCGCATGGACGGCAGCCGCCGGCTGACCGGCAGCTCGGTGGAATTGACCCGCCGCGCGGGCGAGGCACTGGGCGAGATCGCCCGCGCCGTGGCCGACATCCAGGGCATGAACCTGCAGATCGCCTCCGCCGCCGAACAGCAGAGCAGCGTGGCCGAGGAGATCAACCGCAGCGTGGTGCAGGTGCGCGAGATCGCCGAGCAGTCCGCCGCCGCCAGCGAGCAGACTGCCGGCTCCAGCACCGAACTGGCACGTCTGGGCAATGAACTGCAGCTGCAGGTAGGCCGCTTCCGCCTGTGACCGTCGAACCGGTCGGTGCTCCCGCGCCGACCAGCAACGGCAGGACAGTTGTCATGGGCATGGCGTAGGATCAGTGACTCGCCACTTTGGGAGAGAGACCATGCGCCCGCTGACCATCGACCTCGACGAACTGGCCTTCGCGCTCGATACCCAAGGGATCGACCACTACCTGGACCTGCTCAGCGGCCAGGTGCTGCTGATTCCCGAAGACGATCCCGACCCCGAGCTGGCCGAATTGCTGCACCGCGAACCGGAGCGCCTGCTGCCCATCGAGCCGCTGAGCAGCGGCCAGTCGCTGGACCTGATGCGCAATTTCCTGCGCGACGTACCCGACCCCCACGCCTACTCCGCCCTGGCCAATGCCATCGAGGGGCGCAAGCCGTTCAAGGCCTTCCGTCACGTGCTGATGGGATATCCCGAGCTGTTGCAGGCCTGGAATGCGTACCAGGCCGAGCGCCTGCGCGAGTGTGCGCTGGACTGGCTGGCGGACAACCATATCCATCCCGCGGGGCGCAGTATTGGCGCGCCCCTGTAGGAGCGCCCCATGGGCGCGATCGCGGGCATGGCCCGCTCCTACAGGCTGACTCCACCGCATAAACAAAAACGCCGCCCCGAAGGGCGGCGTTTTCATTTCCCAATCCAGAACGATCAGCCTTGCGGCGCCTCGTCCTTGATCGGCTTGGCTTGCGCCGCGCTTTCGCTCCAGCCGCCGCCGAGGGCCTTGTACAGGTTCACCTCGCTGGTCAGCTGGTTCAGTCGATCGCTGATCAGCTGCTGCTGGGCGGCGTAGAGCGAGCGCTGCGCATCGAGCAGGGTCAGGTAGTTATCAACCCCGGTGCGGTAGCGATGGTTGGCCAGCTGGTAGTACTTGTCGCTGGCGGCGACCAACGCACGCTGCGCCTGCAGCTGCTCGCCGAAGGTGCCACGGGCGGCGAGGCCGTCGGCGACTTCGGAGAAGGCCGTCTGGATGGTCTTCTCGTACTGCGCCACATTGATGTCCTTCTGCACCTTGGCCAGGTCCAGGCTCGCCTGCAGGGAGCCGGCGTTGAAGATCGGCAGGCTGATGGACGGCTGGAACAGCCAGCTGCCGGAACCGGAATCGAACAGGCCGGAAAGATCCGGGCTCAAGCTGCCGGCGTTGGCGGTCAGGCTGATGCGCGGGAAGAATGCCGCGCGCGCCGCGCCGATATTGGCGTTGGCGGCCTTGAGCTGGTGCTCGGCCTGAATGATGTCCGGACGACGCTGCAGCAGATCGGACGGCAGGCCCGCCGGCACGGTGGCCAGCAGGTCGTCGGACAGCTCGCGCCCCTTGGGCAGGTCGGCCGGCAGGCCGGAGCCCAGCAGCAATACCAGGGCATTCTGGTCCTGGGCGACCAGGCGGGTGTACTGCGTCGAGCCCGCACGCGCGCGCTCCACCGAAGTCTGCGACTGGGCCAGGTCCAGCGCCGAGGCGGCACCCACCTCGTAGCTGCGCTTGGTCAGGTCGTAGCTCTTCTGGTAGGTGGCCAGGGTACTGCGCGCCAGTTCCAGCTGGGCCTGGTCGGAGCGCAGCGTCAGATAGGCGTTGGCGACGTTGGCCACCAGGCTGGTCTGGGTGCTGCGGCGCGCCTGCTCGCTGGCGAAGTAGGTTTCCAGCGCCTGGTCGCGCAGGGCACGCAGGCGGCCGAACAGGTCGATCTCCCAGGCGGTGACGCCCAGGGTCGCGCCGTACTCGCTGGTGATCGTCGAATGGCCGGTCTGCGACAGGGCGCCCGGCACATGCTGGCGCGAACCGCTGACACTGGCATCCACCGCCGGGAACAGATCGGCCCGCTGAATGCGGTACTGCGCCCGGTAGGCCTCGATGTTCAGCGCGGCGACGCGCAGGTCGCGGTTGTTTTCCAGCGACACTTCGATCAGGCGCTGCAGCTGCGGGTCCTTGAAGAACTCGCGCCAGCCGATGTCGGCGCCGGCATTCGCCGGTTTCGCCGCCTCGTAGGCTTCGCCCTGCGGGTAGGCCGCGGCCACGGGCGCCTCGGGGCGCTCGTAGTCGGGGATCAGCGAGCAGCCGGACAACACACCGGCGGCGATCGCGAGGGACAATAGGGACTTTCTCATATCAATGCCCTTTCTCGGTGGCTTCCTGTTCCTTGGACGCTGCGTCCTTGAACAGAGTGCTCACCACCACATAGAACAACGGTACCCAGAAGATCGCCAGGACGGTCGCCGTGACCATGCCGCCGATTACGCCGGTACCAATCGCGTGCTGGCTGCCCGAGCCTGCGCCGGAGGAAATCGCCAGCGGCACCACGCCGAGGATGAACGCCAGGGAGGTCATGACGATCGGACGCAGACGCATCCGGCACGCCTCGATGGCCGCCTCGACGATGTGCTTGCCCTCTCGCTCGTGCAGTTCCTTGGCGAATTCCACGATGAGGATCGCGTTCTTCGCCGACAGCCCGATGGTGGTCAACAGGCCCACCTGGAAGAACACGTCATTAGACAGGCCGCGCATGGAGGTCGCCAAGAGTGCGCCGATCACACCCAGCGGCACCACCAGCATCACCGAGAACGGAATCGACCAGCTCTCGTACAGGGCCGCCAGGCAGAGGAACACCACGATCAGCGACAGGGCGTAGAGCGCAGGGGCCTGGGAGCCGGACAGCCGTTCCTCGTAGGACAAGCCGGTCCAGGCGTAACCAACGCCCTTGGGCAATTGCTGGACGATCTCCTCGACCGCGGCCATGGCCTCACCGGTACTGCGGCCCGGGGCCGGCTCACCGAGGATTTCCATGGCCGGCACGCCGTTGTAGCGCGCCAGCTTCGGCGAGCCATAGCTCCACTCGCCGGTAGCGAAGGCGCTGAACGGCACCATCTCGCCCTTGTCGTTGCGCACGTACCACTTGTCCAGGTCTTCCGGGCTCATCCGCGCATTCGGCTGGCCCTGCAGGTAGACCTTCTTCACCCGGCCCCGGTCGATGAAGTCGTTGACGTAGTTCGAACCCCAGGCGATGGAAAGGGTGCTGTTGATATCGGCCAGCGAAACACCCAGTGCGCTGGCCTTCTCGTCATCGATCAGCAGCTTGTACTGCGGCTCGTCGTTCAGGCCGTTGGGACGCACGCGCTGCAGCGCCGGGTGCTTCGCCGCCAGGCCGAGGAACTGGTTGCGCGCCTGCATCAGCACGTCGTGCCCCACGCCGGCCTGGTCCTGGAGATAGATGTCGAAGCCCACGGCGTTACCCAGTTCGAGTACCGCCGGCGGGGCGAAGGCGAACACCATCGCATCCTTGAAGCTGAAGAAGTGCTTCTGGGCACGCTGGGCCAGGGCAAACACATTGTTCTCCGCCCCCGGACGCTCTTCCCAGGGCTTGAGCATGATGAACGCCAGGCCCGAACTCTGGCCACGGCCGGCGAAGTTGAAGCCGGTCACGGTGAACACCGAGGCCACCGAGCTGCTTTCCTTGTCCAGCAGGTACTCACGCATGGCGTCCACCACCACCTGGGTGCGCTCGGCGGACGAGCCGGCCGGCGTCTGCACCTGGGCGAACAGCACGCCCTGGTCCTCGTCGGGAAGGAACGCGGTGGGGATGCGGGAGAACAGGTAGACCATGCCGCCGAGGATCAGGACATACATCAGCAGGTACGGGAAGCGGTGCTTGAGGATCGACGAAACGCCGCGCTCATAGCCATGGGTGGTGGAGATGAAGGCGCGGTTGAACCAGCCGAAGAAGCCGCGCTTGTGCTCGCCGTGATCGCCCTTCTCGATGGGCTTGAGCATGGTGGCGCAGAGCGCGGGGGTCAGTACCAGGGCCACCAGCACCGACAGGGCCATGGCCGAGACGATGGTGATGGAGAACTGGCGGTAGATCACCCCGGTGGAACCACCGAAGAACGCCATCGGCAGGAACACCGCCGACAGCACCAGGGCGATACCGACCAGCGCGCCCTGGATCTGGCCCATGGACTTGCGCGCCGCTTCCCTGGGCGACAGGCCGTCCTCGGCCATCACCCGCTCGACGTTTTCCACCACGACGATGGCGTCGTCCACCAACAGGCCGATCGCCAGCACCATGCCGAACATAGTCAGGGTGTTGATCGAGAAGCCGAAGGCGGCGAGCACGCCGAAGGTGCCCAGCAGGACCACCGGCACCGCGATCGTCGGGATCAGCGTGGCGCGGAAGTTCTGCAGGAACAGGTACATCACCAGGAATACCAGCAGGATCGCTTCACCCAGGGTCTTCACCACCTCATGGATGGAGGCGGAAACCACCGGGGTAGTGTCGTACGGGTAGACGATCTGCATGCCCTGCGGGAAGAACGGCTCCAGCGAGGACAGCGTGGCGCGGATCGCCTTGGCAGTGTCCAGCGCGTTGGCGCCGGTGGCCAGCTTGATCGCGATACCCGAGGCCGGCTTGCCGTTGAACTGGGCGTTGATGCTGTAGTCCTGGCCGCCCAGGGTCACGTCGGCGACGTCCTTCAGGCGCACCTGGGAACCGTCGGCGTTGACCTTGAGGAGGATTTCCTTGAACTGCTCTGCGTTCTGCAGGCGGGTCTTGCCGATGATGGTGGCGTTGAGCTGCTGGCCCTTGACCGCGGGCAGACCGCCCAGCTGGCCGGAGGAAATCTGCACGTTCTGCGCCTGGATCGCCGTACGCACGTCACCCGGGGTCATCTGGTAGCTGTTGAGCTTGGCCGGGTCGAGCCAGATGCGCATGGCGTACTGCGAACCGAACACCTGGAAGTCACCCACACCGGTGGTCCGCGACAGCGGGTCCTGGAGGTTGGAGACGATATAGTTCGACAGGTCTTCCCGGGTCATGCTGCCGTCTTTGGAGACGACGCCAACCACCATCAGGAAGTTCTTCACCGCCTTGGTCACGCGGATGCCCTGCTGCTGCACTTCCTGCGGCAGGAGCGGCGTGGCCAGCTGCAGCTTGTTCTGCACCTGGACCTGGGCGATGTCGGGGCTGGTGCCCTGGTCGAAGGTCACGGTGATGGTCATGCTGCCGTCGGAGTTACTTTCCGAGGAGATGTAGCGCAGATGGTCGAGACCGTTCATCTGCTGCTCGATCACCTGCACCACGGTGTCCTGCACCGTTTCGGCGGAGGCGCCCGGGTAGGCGACCTGAATGGCGATGGCCGGCGGCGCGATGGCCGGGTACTGGTTTACCGGCAGCTTGAGGATCGACAGACCGCCCGCCAGCATGATCACCAGGGCGATCACCCAGGCGAAGATCGGCCGGTCAATGAAAAACTTCGACATTACGAATCCCCTTGATTAACCCTGCTTGGCCGGTTGCGCGGCGGCGGGTTGCTCGGCGGCCCCAGCGGTGGGCGCCACGTTCTTCGCGGGTACGGCCTTGGCCTGGACGCCCGGCTGGACGAACTGCAGGCCTTCGGTGATCAGTCGGTCACCGGGCTTCAGGCCGTCGGTGACCAGCCAGTAGGCACCGACGGTGCGCTCGGCCTTGAGAGTGCGCTGCTCGACCTTGTCGCCGTTACCCAGCACCAGCGCAGTGGCCTGGCCACGGAAATCACGGGTCACGCCTTGCTGCGGCGCGAGGATGGCCTGCTTCTTCACGCCTTCCTGCAGCTGCGCATGGACGAACATGCCCGGCAGCAACTCCTTGTTCGGGTTGGGGAAGATCGCGCGCACGGTGACCGAGCCGGTGCCCTGGTCGACCGAAACCTCGGAGAACTCCAGCTTGCCCTCGATCGGGTACTCGGAGCCGTCCTCCAGGTACAGCTTGACCTTGGCCGCGTTGTCGCCGGCCTTCTCCAGTTGCCCTGCGGCCAGCTCGCGGCGCAGGCGGATCAGCGAGGTGGTGGGCTGGGTCACGTCGACATAGATCGGGTCCAGCTGCTGCACGGTCGCCATCGCGGTGGCCTGGCCGTTCTGCACCAGCGCGCCCTCTGTGACCGAGGAGCGGCCGATACGACCGGAGATCGGCGAGTAGACCTTGGTGTAGCGCACGTTGATCTTGGCGTTGTCCACCGTGGCCTTGGCCTGGAGGTAGGCAGCCTGGGCATCGGCGTACTGCTGCTTGCTCACCGCCTCGTCCTTCACCAGCTCCTTGTAGCGCTCGGCCTGCTGCTGGGTGGAGACCAGGTTGGCCTCGGCACTTTGCAGGGTGGCGTCGTAGGTGGCCGGATCGATCTGGTACAGCTGCTGGCCTTCCTTGACGTCGCTGCCTTCCTTGAACAGGCGCTTGAGGATGATGCCGTTCACCTGCGGGCGAACCTCGGCGATGCGATAGGCAGTTGTGCGGCCGGGCAGCTCGGTGCTCAAGGCGACCTCCTGCGGCTGCAGGGTCACCACCCCGACTTCGGGGATCGGCTTCTCCTGCGGAGCCTGGCTCTTGTCACAGCCGGCAAGGGTGGCCATGGCGACGAGCAGGGCCGGAACCAGGGCGCGCATGGCTGGCTTTCGTTGCATATCGTTGTCCTCGTGAGCAAAGCATCCGGCGTGGCGGTCCGGAAAAGCTGGCAAAAATACTTACATTCAATTCTGTTTGTAAACGTCCGAAAGCCCTGAAGGAAACCTACTGAAACGATTTAGCCATTTGCCGAATTCGCAGTAGATTTCCCGCAAGGCGGAGGTCTGACAGCACAAAGTTGATAACATCAACTAAAATAAGAAAAATGGTTGATCCAATCAACCGAATTTACATTCCGTTTACCGTGACCGCACCGATGACCCACACCGTGAATCCCGAGCTGCCACAAGCCCTGATGCAGGTTTTCGACTACCTGCGCGAACGCATCCAGGACAAGTTGTGCGCCGAGGGTATCGACCTCGCGCCGCCGGACATCCGCCTGCTCGAACTGATCGGCGCCGATGCCGGCCAGAGCCTGCAGAGCCTGGGGCGAAAACTGTGCCGCGACAAGGCGCTGGTCACCCGCAAGATTCGCGAGATGGAAGAGCTCGGGCTGGTCCGCCGCGAGCGCAATCCCGAAGATCAACGCAGCTTCCAGCTATTCCTCACCGAGGCCGGCTGGACCATCGAAGCGCGCACCCAAGCCATCCTCGCACAAACTCATGACGATCTGTTCGCGCCGCTCGACGACACCCAGCAACAGATGCTCAGCCGTCTGCTCCAACAGTGCCTGACAGGCCGCCCGGAGTAAGAAGCTGTTTACGATCTGCTGCGCGTCAGCCGTAGGGCGTTGAAAAGCGCCCTCAGATGCTCATTTACAGCACGTAAACTCCGCTCTTCGGGCGCTTCTCGCCTACTACGGCTCTAGCTCGCCAGATCGTAAACAGGCTCTGAGCCGCACAAACGAAAACGCCGGCATCCGCCGGCGTTTTCGCAGTCTCGCGTCTTACTGACGCACCCCTTCGACCGACAGGGTCAGCTCCACTTCCTGGGAAGCCGGGCCAAGGTCGCGCTGAATGTTGAAGTCCTTCAGCTTGAGGGTGGTGGTGCCGTGGAAGCCGGCACGGTAGCCGCCCCACGGATCGTCGCCCTGGCCAACCAGCTCGGCCTTGATGGTGACCGGCTTGGTCACGCCGTTCAGGGTCAGGTTGCCGGTGATTTCGGCGTTCTTGCCATCGGCCTTCACAGCGGTGGACTCGAAGGTCGCGGTCGGGTTCTTCGACACGTTGAGGAAGTCCGCGCTGCGCAGGTGCTTGTCACGCTCGGCGTGGTTGGAGTTCACGCTGTTGGTGTTGATGGTCACCTTGACCTTGTCGGCCGCCGGGTTCTTCTCGTCGAAGGTGAAATCACCGCCGAAGTCGTCGAAGCGGCCATACAGCCAGCTGTAGCCCAGGTGCTTGATGCGGAACTCGATGAAGGCGTGCTGGCCTTCCTTGTCGATCTTGTAATCCGCGGCCATGGCCTGGCCGGCGGAGAACAACGCAGTCCCCAGAGCCAGCGCGGCGAAGGTCTTCTTCAACATTGAACAATCTCCCTATGAGTGAGTTTTTTACTTCGCGGCGCGGCCGAGCATACGCGTCAGCGTGGCGTCGCGATCGATGAAGTGATGCTTGAGGGCCGCCAGGGCGTGCAGCACGGCCAGTACCACCAGCGCCCAGGCCAGGTAGAGGTGGATGGCGCCCGCGACGTCGGCCTGGTCAGGCAGGCCGCTCAGGGTGGCAGGCACGTCGAACCAGCCGAATACGCTGATCGGCTTGCCTTCGGCGGTGGAGATCAGGTAGCCGGCGATCATCACGGCGAACAGCAGGCCATACAGGGCGAGGTGCCCCAGCCTGGTGGCCAGGCGGGTCATCGAGCCATGGCTGGCCGGCGCCGGCGGCGGCGGGCTGACGAAGCGCCAGAACACGCGCAGAACCAGGGCGATGAGCAGCAGGATGCCGATGCCTTTGTGGATTTCCGGAGCCCGGTGGTACCAGCTGTCGTAGTAGTCCAGCTCACGCATCCACAGGCCCAGGCCGAACAGGCCGAAGACCACCAGCGCACTGCCCCAGTGCATGAACAGGCTGACCAGTCCGTAGCGTGCGGGGGAATTACGCCATTGCATCGATCCACATCCTTGAAAAATGGAGGCTCAAGACTAGCGGCAAATCCATCGAATAAAAGCGGAAAATCCTGCTTTGAAACATCGATTCACAAGATAGATCGCCAGTGAAACGGGCGAACCAGCGCCCGAAAACAACAATGCCGGCTTTAGCCGGCATTGTGTGCAGAACGGATCAGGTCAGAACGGCAGCCAGGACAGAACGCCCTTCTTCTCACCCTTGGCAGCGGCCGGAGCCTCGCCAGCGGCGGGCTTGCTGTCGGCCACTGGCATCTTGCCTTCGAGCGCCGGGGTCTTGCCGACCTGCAGGTCGCGGACCTGGCTGGCGGCGCGCTTGCCGCTGCGCAGGGCGCCTTCCAGGGTACCCGGATAGAGCGCGTCGGTGTGCTCGCCGGCGAAGGCGACGCGGGACACCGGGGTTTCCCAGACACGCCAGAAGCGGCTGATCTGACCCGGACCGTAGGCCAGGTAGGAGCCGCCGGTGCCGGCGTCGATGCTGTAGCGACGCATTTCATAGCCGTCGTACGCGCCACGCATCTTCGGGTAGTACTTGTTCATGCGGATCAGCACCTGTTCCGACAGCTGACGGTCGCCAAAAGCCTGCATCAGGCGGGCGTTGTCACCGGACAGGTTGATCAGCACGTTGGCGCCGCCCTTGGTCGCAGGCTCGACCCAGATCATGCCCAGGCCCTGGTCGCTGAAGATCTCGCCGGACAGGCGGGTCTTATCGTCCCATACCGGACGCTTGAACTTCATCAGGATCTGGTCGCGCCAACCGTAGTTGGTGCCCTTCAGCGCGGCCTGCTGCTTCTCGTTCAGGCCCGGGGTCATCTGGATGTTGCCCAGCGCGCGCAGCGGCACGGCCAGCACCAGGTAGTCGGCGCTGTAGCCGGTGGGGCCGACCTTGACGGTCACGCCGT
The DNA here is from genome assembly GCF_009189165.1 of Pseudomonas sp. SCB32. Classification (NCBI taxonomy): domain Bacteria; kingdom Pseudomonadati; phylum Pseudomonadota; class Gammaproteobacteria; order Pseudomonadales; family Pseudomonadaceae; genus Pseudomonas; species Pseudomonas sp. SCB32. Next base: position 456,545 of record NZ_CP045118.1, on the reverse strand, counting down.
CCTTGTCCTGGGTGATCGAGGTGACCTTGGCGTTGGTCTTGATGGTCTTGAGCTGCTTGACGAAGCCCTGCGCCAGCACCTGGCTGCCACCCGGCAGGCGCGCAGCGCGCAGGTCGCGGTCATCGACGTTGCGGTACACGCGGCCCTGCTGGGCGAGGTACAGCAGCGACAGGCGCGACGGCTCGTCATAGCGCGAACGGATGCGCTGGTTGACCAGCAGGCGCGCGGTCGGCGACAGGTTCAGCTTGTCCAACCAGCGCGCGGCGTTCATCTGGTCAAGGGCGAACAGGGTCTTGCTCGCCAGCGGGTTGAGCGGGTCCTCGATGGAGGCGGCCAGCTCGTCCAGCGACTTCTCGAAGCGCTCCAGATCCGCGGCAACGGCCGGCATCTTCTGCTTCAGGTCGCTGCTGGAGTAGTACACGCCATCGATCAGGTAACTCGGCGTACGCACGAACTCGGGGGCCGGAACGGACTTGATCTTCAGGGTATCCAGGTAACCGTTCAGTGTCGGCTGCACCTTGGCGTTGCCGATCCACTCGCTGGTGGCCAGGCCCGAGCGCCCACCCACCTGCGGCTTGGCCTCCAGCACGGTGACCTGCCAGCCGGCCTGTTGCAGTTCATAGGCCGCAGACAGACCCGCGAGTCCGGCGCCCACCACGATGGCCGTCGGCTGTTTGTCCTTGCCCAGCGCCACAACGCTGAACACCCCCAGAGCAAGCAACGCGGCAGCGCGCAGCCATCCCTTCTTCATCGCCAAGTTCCCCAAAAGGTGCAAAAGCGCGAAGCATACGTCAGCGCCTGAAGGGCGGATAGCCATCTTGGTCGGCAATCAACGGTATGTGTCGTAGGACCTGTCCTTGTTCATCTCAGGTGCATTGCATAGGCTTGGCCGACCCCTCTCAAGCCGCCAGCCAGACGACCAGACAGATAAGGAGCAGCCCCATGGGCCTGAATGCCGAGTGGATGCAGCGCGATCTCCAGGTGCTATGGCACCCCTGCACCCAGATGAAAGACCACGAGCGCCTGCCGGTGATCCCGATCCGCCGCGGCGAAGGCATCTGGCTGGAGGACTTCGAAGGCAAGCGCTACCTGGATGCGGTCAGCTCCTGGTGGGTCAACGTCTTCGGCCACGCCAACCCGCGCATCAACCAGCGCATCAAGGACCAGGTGGACCAGCTGGAGCACGTGATCCTCGCCGGCTTCAGCCACCAGCCGGTAATCGAGCTGTCCGAGCGCCTGCTGCGCCTGGCCCCGGCCGGATTCTCCCGGGTGTTCTACGCCGACAGCGGCTCGGCCGGCATCGAAGTGGCGCTGAAGATGAGCTACCACTACTGGCACAACCTCGGCCAGCCGGAGAAGAAGCGCTTCATCACCCTGACCAACAGCTACCACGGCGAGACCGTGGCGGCGATGTCGGTGGGCGACGTGGCGCTGTTCACCGAGACCTACAAGTCGCTGCTGATGGACACCATCAAGGTGCCGACCCCCGACTGCTACCTGCGCCCCGAGGGGGTGAGCTGGGAAGAACACTCGCGGACCATGTTCGCCGCCATGGAGCAGGCGCTGGAGCAGCACCATAAAGAGGTTGCGGCAGTCATCGTCGAACCTCTGGTGCAAGGCGCCGGCGGCATGCGCATGTACCACCCGATCTATCTCAAGCTGCTGCGCGAGGCCTGCGACCGCTACGACGTGCACCTGATCCACGACGAGATCGCCGTGGGCTTCGGCCGCACCGGCACCATGTTCGCCTGCGAGCAGGCCGGCATCACCCCGGACTTCCTGGTGCTCTCCAAGGCGCTGACCGGCGGCTACCTGGCGATGAGCGCGGTGCTCACCACCGACAAGGTCTACCAGGCGTTCTACGACGACTATTCCACCCTGCGCGCCTTCCTCCACTCGCACACCTACACCGGCAACCCGCTGGCCTGCGCCGCCGCCCTGGCGACCCTGGACATCTTCGAGCAGGACAACGTCATCGAGGCCAACAAGGCCCTGGCGGCGAAGATGGCCAGCGCCACCGTGCACCTGGCCGACCACCCGCACGTCTCGGAAATCCGCCAGACCGGCATGATCCTCGCCATCGAGATGGTCCAGGACAAGGCCACGAAAACCGCCTACCCGTGGCAGGAGCGCCGCGGCCTGAAGGTCTTCCAGCATGGCCTGGAGCGCGGCGCACTCCTGCGCCCGCTGGGCAGCGTGGTGTACTTCCTGCCGCCGTACATCATCACCCCCGAGCAGATCGACTTCCTCGCCGAAGTCGCCAGCGAAGGCATCGACATCGCCACCCGCGACGCGGTGAGCGTGGCCGTCAGCAACTTCCACCCGGACCACCGCGATCCGGGCTGATCGGCTACAAGCGGCAGGCCGAAAGCTTTAAGCTTGCCGCTTTCCCCTTCTGCACCGATAACGCCATGCGCCTCTCCCGCTTCTTCATCGACGCCCCGCTCTCCCTCGGCCAGCACGAGCTGCCCGAAGCCCAGGCCCACTACATCGGCCGCGTGCTGCGGCACACGGCCGGCGACGCCGTGCAACTGTTCGACGGCTCGGGCCGCGAATACCTGGGCGAGCTGATCGAGGTGGGCAAGAAGAACGTCCGCGTGGAGCTGCGTGAGGTCTTCGACGGCCAGGCCGAATCGCCGCTGCGCGTGCACCTGGGCCAGGGCCTGTCCCGTGGCGAGCGCATGGACTGGGCGATCCAGAAAGCCACCGAACTGGGTGCCAGCGAGATCACCCCGATCGTCAGCGAACGCTGCGAAGTGCGCCTGAAGGACGAGCGCGCCGACAAGCGCATGGCCCACTGGCGCCAGGTGGCGATCAGCGCCTGCGAACAGTGCGGCCGCTCGGTGCTGCCGGTGCTCAATGCGCCGGTCACCCTGGCCGAGTGGCTGGAAAGCTGCGAGGCGCAGCTCAAGCTGGTGCTGCACCCGGTGGCGGAGCCGCTGACCAGCCATGACAAGCCGCAGAGCCTGGCTTTCCTGATTGGCCCCGAGGGTGGGTTGAGCGATGCGGAAGTGGAACAGGCGAAGTCCGCAGGGTTCCATGCGGCGCGACTGGGGCCGCGGGTGTTGCGGACCGAGACCGCGCCAGTGGTGGCGCTGAGCGTGGCGCAGCAGCTTTGGGGTGATTTCTAATCGCTTCGGCGTATGACGGGTTCGCGAGCACGAACTAGGCGTCCCCCTCGGCCCTACGAAAAGCGCACTGTACTTACCGGCGACCTGTATGAGCGAGCTTGCTCGCGAACCGTCCAGCGCCGAAACATCCGGCGCCTCAGATTCCCCGCAACGCCAGCCCCGCCAGTAGCAGCAGCACCACACCGCACAATGCGTGGCTCACCCGATGCCAGCGCGGCGAAGCGTTGCGCCGCAGCCAGTCCACCAGCGCCGCGCAGAAGAAGCAGCAGAGCACCGATGCCATCATGAAGCCGGCGAAGAACACCAGCGAGTCCCGCAGCGTCGGCACGCCTTCCACCAGCCCGGCCATGGCCCCGCCCAGCGCGCCCCAGTAGACAATGTTCTTCGGGTTCGACAGCGACAGCATGGCCCCGGAAGCGAAGGCCCCGGCGTTTTGCTCGCCGCCGGCGCCCGCCACCACTCCCACCCGACGGGCATCGCGCAGGCTCTGCACGCCCAGCCACGCCAGGTACGCCGCGCTGGACAGGGTCAGCGGCAGGCGCAGCGTCTCATGGCCGAGCAGCAGCGCCAGCCCGGTCAGGCCGATCAACGCCCAGACGGCATCGCCGATCAGCGAGCCGAACTGCACCAGCAGCGCCGGGCGGAAGCCGCCGTTGAGACCACGGCGCAGGGTTTCGGCAAGCACGGCGCCGGGGGACAGGCAGAAGACGATGCCGAACAGCAGTGCGGCGAAGAACAGGGTCATGGATCAGTTCTCGAACAGAAGGGCGATGGCGTGATTTTGCCTGGGCAACGGACACCGTACTTGAACGAGATTGCTCAGCGCAGGGCGCGCTGGAAACTCCCCGGCGATACGCCATAGGCCGCGCGGAAGTGCCGGTTGAGGTGGCTCTGGTCGGCGAAGCCCAGCTCATGCGCCACGTCAGTGGCCGCAAGGCCTGCGCGAAGCAGCGCCTGGGCACGCCGGGTGCGCAGTTGCATCGCCCATTGCCGGGGGCTCAAGCCCACCTGCTTCTGGAAGCTGCGCAACAGGTGATACTTCGACAGCCCCGCATAGGCAGCCATCTCGTCCAGGCTCGGCTGTTGCGCCAGGTCGGCGGCCAGCCAGTCCTGCAGCTCGATAATCCGACCGCCACTCTCGGCACCCTCCTGCGGCAGGCGTACGCCCATGACACGAGCGATCTCGGCCAGCAGTAGCGTCAGATGCTCCTCTCCGCGCTGGCGGACGAAGGCGTCATCGCCCAGCACACGCTCAACGGCATCGGCCATGGCACCGGCGAGAGCGGGCGGCCGCTCGCTCGATCGCTCGAACTCCAGGCGCTGCAGGCCGAGCATCGAGGCCAACTGATCCGGCGCAATGTAGAGGCTGACGAACTGCCAGGGCTGGCCTTCGGCGACTCCGCCGCCCTGGATCTGTCCAGGGTTGTAGCTGGTGATGGCGCCAGGGCCGGCGTCGAAGGTGCGCCCGTCCAGCCAGACGCTCTCCTCGCCACGCAGGTTGGCGCTGATGACGAATTCGTCGTGGCTGTGGCGCTCGAAGGAATGGCCGCCGAGCGTGGCGCTGGCCACCTCGAAACCGGGCTGATCACCCAGCTGCAGGAGTCGCAGGCCGCTCACGGGCGATCAGATCAGGCCGGAGTCGGCCAGCATCTGCTCCAGCGCGACCAGGTCGGGAATGCGCGCCTGCTCGTCGCCCAGGCCCACCGCATCCAGCTCCAGCGCCGCCAGCGGCACGTCGGCGCGCTTGAGGTCGACGCCGACCTTCAGCGAACGCGGAATACCCTGCACCAGCAGGGCCAGGAACTTGACGTTGGCCCGCCCGCCGAGAGCGTTGAGCACCAGCACCCGGGCGCCGGCGCCGACTTCCGCCTGGCCGCCGGAGGCCGCCTCGAAGGACAGCAGCGGCAGGCGCAGATCGCGCCAGGCCACCTGGCCCAGGTACCAGGCCGGCAGGCCGTCCACCGGGTGCGGCGCGCGGTAGGTGATCAGCTCGGCCACCGCCACGTTGGGCAGCAGCAGGTTGCGATCGGCCAGCGGCACCAGCAGGCCGGTCAGGGTCGCCGGCGCGGCGCTGGCCGCCACGGCAGGCTGGCCGCCTTCCTTGACCACGGAAAGATCACTCATCGCACCACTCCAGCTTTCAGGTTACTTCGGCCACGCACTGCGCGGCCAGATGGTTGACCAGCGCCGCCGCCAGCTCGCGCGGGTCGGCGGTGAGCGTGCTGTAGCCGCCCTCGCGCAGGCTGTCGGGCATGCTCGAACAGGCGCAACTGTCGGCGCGCTGGGTCCAGATTTCCGCGCCTTGCCGGCGCACGTAGGCCGCCGCGGCGCTGCCGTCGCTGCACATGCCGCTGAAGACGATCACGCCGCAGCGCTCGCCGTACTGCTGGGCCAGGTTGAGCATCATCTGGTCGATGGACGGGCTGTAGGGCTCCGGCCAGGGGCGATCAAGGACACGCATCTGCGCTTCGCCGTCGAAGCCCAGCTCCTGGCTGATCGGCACCACCACCACTTCGCCGCAACGCACCGGATCGCCGTCACGCACGGTGTTCACATGCCATTGGCTGTGACGACCGACAGCCTGCGGCAGGTTGGCCTCGAACGCCGGATCGATGTGCTGGGCGTAGAGGAAGCCGACCGGCAAGGCGCCGGGCAGCGCGTCGAGGAAGGCCTTCACCGCCGCCGGTCCGCCCATCGAGGCCGCCAGCAACCAGACCTGCGAAGCCGGCTCGCCGGCTTTCAGGGGCGATGCGGCAAGGTCGTCGGGCAGCGTCACGCGGGTCGGCCGCTGCGCTTCTTCAAGCAGCGCCGCGAGGCTGCGGCCGACGCCGGCGCTGGGGTCGCCCACCAGCTTGCGCAGCTTGGAGACCAGGCGCCGTTCCCAGCGCGGGTAATGTTCGGAATGCCGCTCCGGCGCATGGCCCTCGCCGAACAGCACGGGTATCCGCGACTGCTCCAGCAGGTTGTCTACCAGGGGCGAGTCTTCCTGTTGTGCCAGGTCCACCAGCCACAGGTCGGTCTCGCAGGCGTCCAGTTGCTCGCTGTCCAGGCGCGCCGGATCGGCGTTGAGCACCACCTGGTAGCCGTGGCCGGCCAGGGCTTGGGCCAGCACGTGGCGCTGCAGCGAGGTGTCGGCGATGACCGCGATACGCGGCGTGCTCTGCTCAGACATGGGACTTCACCAGGCTCAGGATGCTCTCCAGCAGTTCGGATTCCTGGTACGGCTTGCCCAGGTACTGGTTGACGCCGATGGCCAGGGCACGGTCGCGGTGCTTTTCGCCGGTACGCGAGGTGATCATGATGATCGGCAGGTCCTTGAGTTGTTCGTCGTGGCGCACCAGCGTCGCCACCTCGAAGCCGTCCATTCGCGGCATCTCGATGTCCAGCAACATGATGTCGGGCTTGTGATCCTGCAGCTGGGCGATGGCGTCCACCCCGTCCTTGGCGGTGAGCACGTTCATGCCGTTGCGTTCCAGCAGGCGGCTGGTGACCTTGCGCACGGTAACCGAGTCGTCCACCACCATGACCAGGGTCGGGCGCTGGTGCTCGACTTCCGCCACGGCAGGCCCCACCAGCTGGCGGCGCGGCTGCGCTTGCAGGGCGTGGGCATGACGCACGCGGATGGTCGCCAGCAGGTCGAGAATCACCACCACGCGGCCGTCACCGAGGATGGTCGCGCCGGAGATACCGGCAACCCCGGCGAACTGCGCGCCGAGGCTCTTCACCACGATTTCGCGGGAGCCCGCCAGGGCGTCGACCTGCACCGCCACGGCGTGGTCCGCCGAGCGCACCAGGATCACCGGCAGCGGCAGCGACTGGCCCACCAGCTTCGGATGCTGGCCATTGTTGAGCAGGTCGCCCAGGTACTTCAGTTCGTAGTCCTGGCCTGCGTATTCGAAGCGCGGCGAAGCGTTGCCCTCGGCCGCGGCCTGCTCGTAGAGCGCCTCGAGCTCGTACGGGGAGACTCGCACGATACCTTCGATGGTGTTCAGCGGCAGGGCGTACAGGTCCTCGCCGGAGAGCACCATCAGCGCGCGGTTCACCGACACGGTGAAGGGCAGGCGGATGTTGAAGTGGGTGCCCTCGCCCAGCGTCGAGTGAATGCTGATGGAGCCGCCCAGCTGCTTCACTTCGGACGCGGCGACGTCCATGCCGACGCCACGGCCGGAAATCTGCGTGATCTTCTCGGCGGTACTGAAACCGGCCTCGAGGATGAACTGCAGCACCTCATGGTCGGTCAGGTCGCTGTCAGCGGTCATCAGTCCACGTTCGATGGCCTTGCGGCGCACCGCATCGAGGCGAATGCCGCCGCCGTCGTCGCCCAGGGTCAGGAGGATGTCACCACCCTCGCGGCCGAGGGTCAGGCGGATGGTGCCGACCTCCGGCTTGCCGGCCAGGCGGCGCGCCTCGCCGGACTCGATGCCGTGGTCCACCGCGTTGCGCAGCATGTGCTCCAGCGGCGCGACGATGCGTTCGAGTACCGTGCGGTCCATTTCGCCTTCGGCGTTGCTGACCACGAACTCCACCTGCTTGCCCAGCTCGTTCGCCACCTGGCGGACGATCCGGCGCAGACGCGGAACCAGGCGGTCGAAGGGCACCATGCGGGTGCGCATCAGGCCTTCCTGCAGCTCGGTGTTGACCCGCGCCTGTTGCAGCAGCAGGGTCTCGGCGTCGCGGTTCTTCGCGGCCAGGGTTTCCTTCAGGTCGAACAAGTCGGACGCGGACTCGAACAGCGCGCGCGAGAGCTGCTGCAACTGCGAATAGCGGTCCATTTCCAGTGGGTCGAACTCTTCGTAGCCGGCACGCTCGGCGTCGGCCTGGTGGCGCGAGAGGATCTGCGCCTGGGTCTCGGTGTCCAGACGGCGCAGCTGGTCGCGCACCCGCTCGATGGTGGCTTCCATTTCCGTCAGGGTCGAGCCGACGTCGCTCACCTGCTGCTCGACGCGACCGCGGAAGATGGAGGTCTCACCGGCGAGGTTGACCAGCCCTTCGAGCAGCTGCGCGGGGACCTTCACCAGTTCCTGCGGTGCACGGCGGGTAGCCGCCTCCTGAGCGGCCTCCTGGGCACGGCGGACGAAGGGCAGCACCACCGGCGCTTCGACGCGCTGCGGCACAGTGGCGGCCATGATGGCTTCGGGCAGTACCGGCAGGTGCTGCGGAGCCGGCTCTTCGACTCGCGGTGCCTCGATGTCCGCCTCGACGCTATCGGCTTCACCCAGGTGCAGGCGTAGCTGATCCACCTCGGCCTGCAGCCCCTCGAAGCCGGACTGAACGTCCAGCAACAGGCTGTCGGGCCAGGGTGCACCCTGCTGCTGGGCCTCGGACAGGTGCTGTTCGAGGTCATGGGCCAGGTCGCCCAGGCTGCTCTGGCCAGCCAGGCGCGCGCCGCCCTTGAGGGTGTGAAGGATGCGCAGCAGCTCGTCCAGGGCGCCGTTCTCACGCTCCCCGTCCCAGCGACCCAGTGCCTGCTCCATGCTGTCGAGGAGGTCATCGGCCTCTTCGAGGAAGATGTCGAGGATGTCCGCTTCCGGACCTTCCGGCAGGGTCGATTCGGCGCCCAGCGGCTGCAGGCTGACGCTGCTGGGGATACTCAGTTGTTCGTCGGGGCTTGCGCGAAATCGGCGGATCGCCTCGATCAACGAGTCGCCCTCCGGAATCCGACGGTGCCTCTGGACGGCCTCGAGCATCTCGGCGAGACGGTCGTGGCAGCGCTGCAACAGTTCGAAGAGGGTCGGGCTTGCGCGCAGGCGCCCGCCGCACAGGCCCTCGTAGAGGAATTCCAGTTCGTGGGCAAGGTCGCCGATGGGGCGGATCTCGGCCATCCGGGCGCCACCCTTGAGGGTGTGCAGGTCGCGCTGCAACGCCTCCAGTTCGACGCTGTTGTCGATATTTTCCATCCAGCGCTGCAAGGCGCCGGAGGAGCTTTCAAGGATGTCGAAACCTTCCTCGAGGAAGATTTCCACCAGTTCCTGATCGTGCTCGTCGTCCAGCTCGTAGCCGGCTTCGGCGGCCCGCGCCTCGGCGATCTCGCGCGGAGCGTCGACGTTCCGGGTCTCGGCGTTGTCGAGGGTGGACTGCACGTCGACCTCCGGCAGCGCCTCTTCGGCGGTGTCGGCTTCGACTTCCAGCTCTGGCTCGGCGGGCAGCTCCAGTTCGATGGCTTGCGCGACCGGCTCCTGCTCCGTTTCGGCTTCTGCTTCCACCGCCAGGGGAGCCTGGGCCAGTGAAGCGCTCAGGCCGGCGGCGGGGTTCTGCCGAAAGGTGCGAATGGTCTGCACCAGATCGGCCGGGTCGGTCAGCGCCTGGCCGGCCTGCAGCTGGTCGAGCTGGGTGGCCAGGCGGTCGTGGCAGGTGCGCAGCAGATCGCCCAATGCCGGGCTGTGCTGGAAGCGGTGGTCCAGCAGGCCTTCGTAGAGCGATTCGAGTTCGTGGGACAGGTCGCCGATCTCGCGGATCTCGGCCATGCGCGCGCCACCCTTGAGGGTGTGCAGGTCACGCTGCAGGGTCGACAGGGCCGCCAGGGCCTCCGGCGACTTCAGCCACTGATCCAGCGCCTGGCCGGCGTTATCCAGGATATCCACCGCCTCTTCGAGGAAGATCGCGACCATTTCCTCGTCCAGCGCTTGCGGCGGATGCTGCGGCGCGGTGTGCGGGCGTGGGTCGGTGGCGGTGATGACTTCATCGTCATCGGCGTTCTGCGCCTGTTCGGCGGCGTCATTGCGGGGCGGCCAGGTCAGGCCGTCCGGCAGGTCTTCCTCGGCCACCGGGCGGGTGTCGAGCAGGAACTCTTCGTCCTCGGCCGGGAAGTCGTCGGCGGTCAGGCTCTCCAGGTCGACGAAGTCCTCCTCCGGCCCGGTCACCGAGTCCAGCAGGCGGCGCAGCGCTTGGACCTGTTCCGGGCGTGCGCTGACCTGCAACGCAGCAGCCACCTGGTCCATCATGCCGATCAGCGCTTCGTGGGCCTCCTCGGCGGCACTGAAGAAGGCTTCGCCAACATCGAGCCGACCCCGCTGCACTTCGCCATAGACCGCCAGCAGCGCATCGGCCAGCTCGGCCATTTGTGGCAGCTCGGCCATTTGCGCGCCGCGGCTGAGGGTTTCCAGTTCGTCGTGCAGGGCGCCCAGCTCCTGGCGCTCCTGTGGGTGTTCGCGCCAGCGCCGCAGCAGGTCTTCGGCGTCCAGCAGGATGTCCATGCCCTCGGCGAGGAATACGCCGATCAAATGCGGGTCGCTGCCGCCTTCGCCGCTCTCGCCACGACGCTTGGCCTCGGCGGCCTCCAGGCGTTCCTGGTGCAACTGGGCGATGCGCGCCAGCAGCTCGGCGCTTCCTTCGATAGGCGCCAGCGGGCGGCCCTGCAGGAGCTGATCCAGACCGACACGGAACAGACGCTCGGCACCGTGCAGCAACTCGGCCTCGCGCAGGTCGATCTGCAGCAGGTTGGTCTTGAACTCTTTCATCAGCCGCTCGAGCGGCGTGGCAATCTCGGCGATCGGCAGGATGCCGGCCATGTGCGCGCTGCCCTTGAGCGTATGCAGGGCGCGCTGCAGGTCGTCGGTCACCGGCTGCGGCAGCTGCTGCGCGCAATCGGCGAGGAAGCCGACCAGGGTTTCCAGATGGGTTTCCGCCTCGTTACGGAAGATCTCCAGCAGTTGCGGGTCGAGGCTTTCGCCTTCGACCTCCACGCTGCTCGCCGCGACGGGCGCGTGGGTATCCTCGACGCTGGCCTCGACGGTGGCTTCCGGTTGTCCACCACCTGGCGGCGGGACCGGCTGCCCCTTGGCCAGGGCATGGGCGGTGGCGGCCAGGCGATCGACATCGTCACGCTGGCGCTGGGCGTTGGCGGCGAATTCCTCGACCAGCTCCGGCATCAGCGCAACCACGTCCTGCACCACCTGCTGTACGGCAGGGCTGGTGGAAATGCTGCGATCGAGTACGCGGTTGAGCAGGTTTTCGATGGACCAGGCCAGCTCGCCGATCACCAGGGCGCGGACCATGCGGCCGCTGCCCTTGAGGGTGTGGAAGGCGCGGCGGATTTCGGTCAGCGCATCGCGTTCGTCGGCGTTCGCCATCCAGGCCGGCAGATGGTCGCCGATGGTTTCCAGCACCTCGCCGGCTTCTTCGATAAAGACTTCGCGCAGCTCGTCGTCCATCGGCTCTTCATCGGCCGGCGGCGGCAGCAGGCTGGGCGGTACGTCCTGCGCAGGCGGATTGATGGCCTGGGTGGGAGCAGCCATCACCTGCGCGAGGGACATCGGTTTCTCGATCACCTCGGTGACCGGTTCCACCACCGGCGGCGGACTCGGCAGCTCGACTTCCGGCAGGTCGAGGTCGGCGATATCCAGCTCGCTCCAGCCTTCTGCCGAAGCGAGAGGTTCGTCGGCGCTGGCGGCGGGCCGGGTTTCCAGCTCCAGCGGCGCATCCAGGCTGAAGTCGATGCCTTGCGCCACGGCGGGCATCTCGGACAGTTCACCGAGCGTCCAGTTGTCATCGCTGACCAGCCGCTGTTCGGCCACGGGCAGCTCGACGTCCCAGCTCAGCTCGTCAGCCGAGGCAATCGGCGCAGCCGGGGACGGCTCCGTGGTGCCCGGGAGTTCGTCCAGCGCCAGCGGCGCATCCAGGCTGAAGTCGACACCGTCGGCCAGGGCGGGCGTCTCGGCCAGCTCGCCAAGGGTCCAGTTGTCGTCGCTCACCAGCAGCTGCTCGGCAGCGGGGAGTTCGACATTCCAGTTCAGTTCGTTCGCCGGCGCGGTCGCAGCGGCCGCAACCGATTCCAGGGTGCCGGGAAGTTCGTCCAGGGTCAGCGGAGCATCCAGGCTGAAGTCGAAGCCTTCGGCGACGGCGGGCGTCTCGGACAGCTCGCCGAGGGTCCAGTTGTCGTCACTCACCAGCACTTGCTCAGCGGCAGGCAACTCGGCAGTGGGCAGCTCGACGACGTCCCAGCTCAGCTCATCCGCAAGGGCGGTCTGGGTCGGCTCGATGGCGGCCGGGTGTTCGTCCAGCGCCAGCGGCGCATCGAGGCTCAGGTCGACACCTTCGGCCAGGACCGGCGTCTCGGACAGCTCACCCAGGGTCCAGTTGTCATCGCTGACCAGCGGTTGTTCGGCGGCGGGCACCTCGGCGACGTCCCAGCTCAGCTCGTCTAACGGGGCAGCCGAGGTCGGCTGAGGGGTAACCGGGAGCTCGTCCAGGGCCAGCGGTGCCAGCGGCTCGGCCGGCGACAGGCTCAGGTCGTTGCTCAGCCAGTCCTCTTCGGCAGCGGGCGCGCTTTCGCCAACAGGCTCAAGCGACCAACTCGTCTCGTTCCCGGTCGGCGCTTCGCTCAGCTCGGGCTGGATGGGAAGCGCGTTGGACTCAGCGCCCAGATCGAGCGTTTCCCAGAGGTTCTCTTCCGAGGCCGCCGGTTCGACGACGTTGTCCAGCTCCCAGGCCGGCTCGTTTGGCTCTTGAGCCGGAATATCCAGTGCAACGGGCTCCAGAGCTGCGTCCAAGCTCAAGTCGGCAGGTTCGGCCGGCAAGGTTGCAGCGGGTTCGTCCAGCGACCAGGCGCCAAGATCAGCCACCGGCGCGACAGCCGGCGGTTCGGTATCGAGCTGCAGCGGCTCGAAGGTTGGCGCTTCAGTCTGGAGTTCGCCCAGACCCAGTTCGTCGGGCGAAGACAGGGCACTGAAATCGTCCACCGGGGCGACGGGAAGCTCGTCTACCGGCTCATCCAGCGCCGCCAGCGGGACGCTCGGCGCCTCCTGCGGCTCCGGTTCGACGGCCAGGTCGGCCGACAGTGCCGCGCTGGCGAGCACGTCGATTTCATCCAGCGGATTGTCCAGCGGTGCCGGAGCCTGGGGCTCGACGGCATCGAGAATCGAAGGACGCGGTTTGACGGAGTAGCCCAGGCTTTCCAGGCTCTCCTCGGCCACGTCGAGAATCAGGTCGCCCTGGGTGCCCTGGTCTTCGGACAGGCGCTCCAGGTAGTACTCGACGCCGGTCATGGCGTCGGCCAGGGTGTCGAGACTGTGCCAGTCCGGCACGGCCTGGCGCACCAGCAGCTGCTCCTGGATATAGCGATTGCAGGATTCCAGCAGCTTCGCCGCACGTTCCTGGGAGATCATTGCCAGACCACCACGAACCTGCGTCAGCAGCTCCGGCACGCGAGCCAGGTGCTCGTGGTTCCATTGCGAGGCGATGAACTCGATGATCGCGTCCTTGGCCAATTCCAGGCCATTGCGCGCTTCCTTGATCACCACCTGGTGGATCTGCTCGACATCGGTGGTCGGCAGGCGGCTTTCCTCGCTGCCCGGCGCCTCACTCGGCCCGACCATGCCAGCCAGGGTCGCTTCGACGTAGAGCAGCGCGCCGGCCACGTCCATCAGGGTCGCATCGTCCGGCTTGCGCTGGCCGCGCGCCAGGGCGCCGACCACGTCGATCTGGTCGAGGATGACCTTGCGCGGCTGGCCGAAGCCGAGCACCGCGAGGGTGTCGGCGATCTGCTTGAGCGGCGCCAGCAGGCTTTCCAGCTCGCCCACCACGCTGCGGTCGCTGCGCACGAACAGGTCGAGGCTGTCCTTGACCCGCACCAGTTCCTCGCACAGCGCACCCACCACGGAGCGCATGGCGTCGCGGTCCGGGCCGGCCAGGCGGGCACGCTCCTCGTCGACCACCGCCTCACCGGGCAGGGCGTCGTCCAGGCGGTACTCGTCCTTCACCGCACGTACGCGCGGCGACTGGTCCGAGGCCTTGGCCACGTAGAACAGCAGGTTCTTGATCAGCTCGTCCGGCGCCGGCTGGTTCATCGCGTCGGCGCCCTGGTCGACCAGGCGCTTGAACTCGCGGTCCACCTGGCGCAACAGGTTGCGCATGGAGGTGCCGTTGGCGATGCTGCCGTTGGCCAGGCCTTCGATGATCGCCGAGGCGATCACCCACAGGCGGCCCAGCGGCGCGTCCTTGCACAGGGACTCCAGGCGGGCGAAGACGCGCGCCATGTAGCCCAGGTTGGTCGGCAGGTCCTGGTTGCGGATGACGCCGACCAGGGCGACCTGGAGCATCTGCCGCAGCTTGCGCAGCAGCGCCGGGAACTCGGCGGTACGCAGGCGCGCCAGGGCATCCACCGGCAGCGCCGCGGCCGTACGGGACAGGTCGGGGGAGAACAGGCTGGTTTCCGACAGCAGCTTCTCGCCACGGGCGGTGCGCAGGTCGTTGAGCAATGGCAGCACGACCATCGGCAAGTCGCGGCGGGCGCTCTGGATGCGATCCAGGTACACCGGCAGCTGCAGGATCGCCTGCATCAGCACTTCCAGGGCCTCGCCCTGGCTGGTGACGCTGTGGTCGATCAACGCCTGGGTCAGGTGCTCCATTTCTTCGGCGAGCAGTGCCGCGCCGTAGAACTCCACCATCTGCAGGGTTCCCCGCACCTGATGGATATAGGCCAGGCAAAAGCCCATCCGCGTCGGGTCCTGGGGATTCTCGACGTAGGATTCGAGCGCCTGCCGCGCCTGCTTGAGCGTTTCGGCAATCTCGCCTTTTACCCATTCCAGGGCGACATAATCGTGCCGATCACCCATAGCCACTCCACTCATGTGTCTGTGTCATCCCTTCCGGGTAAAGGCCAGAACGTGCTCGTCGGCGACCGGTTCAAGCAGCGGATGGTGCCAATCCACCACCTCGCCGACACCGACCACCAACAGTCCCCCTGGCGCCAGGCGCTCGGCCAGGCGATTGAGGATTTCCCGCCGCCGCCAGCGGCGGAAGTAGATCAGCAGGTTCTGGCAAAAGATCACATCCATGCCGGACATTGGCGCCTGGGCCAGTTCCAGCACATTCAGCCGGGCGCAGCAGACGCGCTCGACCAGACTCGGTATCACCTGATAGCGCCCGTCGTCCCTCACGCTGAAAAAGCGCGCGGTCAACGCGGGGTCGAACTCATCCAGCTTGCGTGCCGCATACACCGCCTCGCGCGCCCGGCTCAGGGCGTTGAGGCTGATGTCGGTCCCGGTCACGCCGAAAAACGGCGCAAACCCGGCGGCCTCCAAGACCCGCGTGGCGACCATGGCGAGGGAGTATGGCTCCTCGCCGCTGGAACAGCCCACGCTCCACAAGGCCAGCGGCCGGCTCTGGCCGACCTCTTCGGCGCGCTGGCGCAGGTAGCGCTGCAGCAGGTCGAAGGAGGGCTTGTGGCGAAAGAAACGGGTTTCCTGAACGGTCAGGCGGTCCAGCAGGTTCGACCACTCCACGGCGCCGCGCGGGCCATCGGTGACCTGCCGGTAGTAGCTGCCGTAGTCGCTGATGCCCAGTTCGCGCATGCGTGCGCCCAGGCTGGTCTGCAGGAAGGCACGGCGCTGTTCGTTGACGACAACGCCGGTACGGTCTTCCAACAGTGCCTGCCAGTCGCGGAATTCCGCGGCCGACATGTCGGCCAACGGCTGCAACGACCAGACGCCACTTGCCTGCATGTCGCGTCCCTCGCTCAAGACTGTCGTGCGCTACCGCCCGGGCAGCGCACCTCCCCTGCTCAGGCCTGTTCCGCGATGTCCGGCAGTTTGAAGCCGGATACGGAGTTACGCATTTCGCTCGCCATCTTCGCCAGGTTACCGATGCTGCGCGCAGTTGCGGTGGTACCGGCGGAGGTCTGCGAGGTGATCTCCTGGATCACGTTCATGGTGTTGGAAATGTGGCCGGCGGAGGACGCCTGCTGACGGGCGGCGTTGGAAATGTTCTGGATCAGCGCCGCCAGAGTCTTGGATACCTTCTCGATTTCTTCCAGTGCCACACCGGCGTCCTGCGCCAGACGGGCACCGCGCACCACCTCGGAGGTGGTCTGTTCCATCGAAATCACCGCTTCGTTGGTGTCGGTCTGAATGGTCTTAACCAGCGCCTCGATCTGCTTGGTCGCAGCGGAGGAACGTTCCGCCAGGCGCTGTACTTCGTCCGCTACCACCGCGAAGCCCCGGCCCGCGTCGCCCGCCATGGACGCCTGGATCGCGGCGTTCAGTGCGAGGATGTTGGTCTGGTCGGCAATGTCGTTAATCAGGCTGACGATGTCACCGATCTCCTGGGACGACTCACCGAGGCGCTTGATTCGCTTCGAGGTGTCCTGGATCTGCTCACGGATGTTGTCCATGCCGGTGATGGTGTTGTGCACCACTTCGTTGCCCTTGTTGGCGATGGCTACGGAACGTTCCGCTACCGCCGAGGACTCGGAGGCGTTCGCCGATACCTGGTCAATGGACACCGCCATCTCGTTGATCGCGGCGGAGGCGCCGGCGATTTCCTGCGCCTGGTGCTCGGAAGCTTCGGCCAGGTGCATCGCGGTGGCCTGGGTTTCCTGGGCGGCGGCGGACACCTGCACGGCAGTCAGGTTGATGGTTTCCACCAGCTCGCGAAGCTGGTCGATGGAGTAGTTGATGGAGTCCGCGATCGCACCGGTGAAGTCCTCGGTCACGGTCGCGGCCACGGTCAGGTCACCGTCGGCGAGGTCGGCAATTTCATCGAGCAGTCGCAGAATCGCCGCCTGGTTACGCTCGTTCTTCTCGGCGGTCTCGGACAGTCGGCGGTTGGTCTCGCGCACCATCACCAGACCGATGAGGATGATCGAGCCCAGCACGATCACACCCAGCATGACGCTGGCGACCTGGTTGAAGACGCGGCTCTCGGTCAGGTTCTCGAAGCCGCTGGCCAGGGTGGAGGCCTTCTCCAGCAGGACCTGCGAGCCACCGAAGATGGTGTTGGCCGCTTCACGTACCTGGAACAGTTCCGGCGAAGTTTCGAGGATTTCGTCCACGGAGCCGGAAACGAATTCGAAGAGCTCGGAAATCTCGTTGAGGCGGTCGACGGCCTCGGCGTTGGTCACCTTGGAGATGCTCATCGCCGCGTTGCCTTCCTTCATGCCCTTGAGCACGCGGCCGAAGAGGCTGGCGTCACGGCCGAAGCTGTCGGCGGCCTGGACGGAGTTCTCGTCACCGGCTAGCACCTTGTTCACCGAGCCGAGGATACGTTCGGCCAGCAGCGACTGGCGCTGGGCTACCGCGACCTGGTCGGCCGGGGCGCCGTTTTCCAGCAGGATGTCGACGACCTCTTCGTACTCCACCTGCAGCTGCGGGATGGTTTCGGCGAGGGTCGCGGCCACCTGGTGCAGCGACAGTACGGTCTGCTCGCTGGCCAGGATGGAGTCGGTGTTCTTGCGCAGGGTGTCCCAATCCTTCTGCACTTCCGCCATCTGCGGTTGCACAGCGGCCGGGCTCGGCGGCAGGTTGGTGGTTTCGTCACCCTTGACCAGGATGTTCCAGCGCTTCTCGAAGTCGTTGCGCGCTTCTTTCAGCAACTTGAACGCCTCGCCCTTGCCCGCTGCAGCTTCGGTGGCGTTCTTGGCGATACGCTGGGACAGCACGCGCAGTTCACCGGCGTGGCCGATGTACTGTTTGTCGTGGTCCGCCTGCTTGTTGAGGTAAGCGAAGTTGGCGAACAGCAAGACGATCGCCACCACCAGGACCACGAAGAGTCCAAGGATCAGCGAGCTGCTGCGCGTGCCCGAAAAGAGACTGCCTGCCTTGATTTTTTTCATATACGGCCCCCGCCTGGACCCCCACGCTTACGGTTTCCATGTCACAACAAGGGCCGGAGAACCAGCCCAACCGGTCAAAATCTAGCTGGCGACTTCGAGGAACGCCGGGTGCTGCGCCAGCGCATGCGGGCTGAACACCAACCAGGGCTGTTCTCGATTGAAGACGCCATGAATAAAGGGTTGCAGGACCGCTTCGAGGGGCGGCAGCTGCTCGCTGAAGGTTTCCACCGGGAAGTGCTGCATGCCGAACACCTCATCGACGATGAGGCCGGCGAAGACTTCCTGGTGTTCCACCACCAGCACGCGCCGCTGTTTGCGCAGAGGCGACAGCTCCGCGCCGAGGAAACCGCACAGGTCCATGATCGGCAACAGGCGGCCACGCACGTTGGCGACCCCCTTCACCCAGTCACGGACGCCGGGCAGCAGCGTGTAGCGGGGCTCGTGAAGAACCTCGCCGACCTCCCCCATGGGTGCCACGAACAGGCGCCCGGCCATGCGAAAGCCAATCCCGTTCCAGCTCTGCGCCACTTCGCGTTGCGCAGGCAGACCCGCGGCCAGCTGACGACAACGCTGATCGATCTGGACGAGAACCTCGAAAGGACTCTGGACTTCCGCCATGCCGGCCCTGGCCTTCTCTAATAATTATGTTCTTGAAGACTTCAGCGCATGCGGACCGGTTTCAGCCGGCCAGCACCGCATTGATGGTCTTGAGCAGCGTTTCTTCGTCCACCGGTTTGGTCAGGTAGTCGCGCGCGCCCTGGCGCTTGCCCCAGACCTTGTCGGTCTCCTGGTCCTTGGTGGTGACGATGATTACCGGAATAGCACTGGTTTCCGGGTCTTTGGACAGTTGGCGAGTCGCCTGGAAGCCGTTCAGGCCGGGCATGACGATGTCCATCAGGACCACGTCCGGCTTTTCCTGGCGGGCCAGGGCCACGCCGTCGGCGCCATTCTCGGCCTTGAGTACCTGATGCGAATGCTTTTCCAGCATCGCGGTCAGCTTGTACATCTCGGTCGGCGAGTCATCAACAATCAGAATTCGAGCCATTGTGGTCCCCATACGGAAAAGGCGTCACCGGCGCTCGGGCCGGACTTCAGGAAGCGTGCTCCACCGGGGTAAAGTCAGGCACATGGGTCTTGATCGCGCCGAGCAGCTCTTCCTTGCTGAAGGGCTTGGTGAGGTACTGGTCGGAACCGACGATGCGACCCTTGGCCTTGTCGAACAGGCCGTCCTTGGAGGACAGCATGATCACCGGGGTGGATTTGAAGGCACTGTTGTTCTTGATCAGGGCGCAGGTCTGATAGCCATCCAGGCGGGGCATCATGATGTCGACGAAGATGATGCTGGGATGGGTATCGGCAATCTTGGCCAGAGCATCGAAACCGTCGATGGCCGTGATGACATCGCAGCCGACTTTCTTCAGCAGGGTTTCGGCGGTGCGACGAATCGTCTTGGAGTCGTCGATCACCATTACTTTCAAACCGTCGGAATGCTGTTCCATGTTCGCCCTTACCGTCTCGGTGAGTCGTTTTTCCACTTTTTATTTCAGTGCGCTAGCGCCCTGCCACCGTCGGGCTGCGACCCAATCGTGGGAACCTTTTACCACAATCGTCAGAATCTTTACCACGCCCAGCAAATTCAGGCCATAAGACCCGGAACGCGCAGGCTTTTTCCTTGACCGAGCGCACATCCAGCGCCACCCTGAGCATCCTTTTTCAGCCTTTTCGACGGTGCTCTTCACCGCCCTCACCCGTCCCAGGAGGACATCCCATGAGCGTACGCCTCGGGATCGTGATGGACCCCATCGCGCAGATCAATTTCAAGAAGGACAGCTCGCTGGCCATGCTGCTGGCTGCCCAGGCCCGTGGCTGGGAACTGTTCTATATGGAACAGCAGGATCTTTACCAGAAAGAGAATGTGGCCCGCGGCCGCATGCGCCCCCTGAAAGTCTTCTACGATCCGGCCCACTGGTTCGAGCTGGACGCGGAGATCGACCAGCCGTTGTCGGAGCTGGATGTGATCCTGATGCGCAAGGACCCGCCCTTCGATAACGAATTCGTCTACTCCACCTACCTGCTGGAACAGGCCGAAACCGCCGGCACCCTGGTGGTGAACCGCCCACAGAGCCTGCGCGACTGCAATGAGAAGTACTTCGCCACCCTCTTCCCGCAGTGTTCGCCGCCCACCGTGGTGAGCCGCCGGTCCGATATTCTGCGCGAGTTCGCCGCGGAGCATCGTGACATCATTCTCAAACCCCTGGACGGCATGGGCGGTTCGATGATCTTCCGCCACCGCGAAGGCGACCCGAACCTCTCGGTGATCCTCGAAACCCTGACCCAGCATGGCAAGCAGCAGGTGATGGCGCAGCGCTATATCCCGGCGATCAAGGACGGCGACAAGCGCATCCTGATGATCGACGGCGAGCCGGTGGAATACTGCCTGGCGCGCATCCCGGCGCAGGGCGAAACCCGTGGCAACCTGGCCGCCGGCGGCCGTGGCGTGGCCCAGCCGCTGTCCGAGCGCGACCGCTGGATCGCCGGGGAGGTCGGTCCGGAACTGCGCAAGCGCGGCCTGCTGTTCGTCGGCCTGGACGTGATCGGCGAGAACCTCACCGAGATCAACGTCACCAGCCCGACCTGCATCCGCGAGATAGACGCGGCCTACGACACCCGCATCGGTGAGAGGCTGATGGCAGTCATCGACGAAAAGCTCAAGGCGCGCAGTGCGTCATAGACTTTTATAAGCCTCGTGGGCAGACTTTCGCCCACTTTGGCCTAGTGACCCGCAATGAACGCTGCAACCCATTCCGACTTCCCCGTGTCCTCCGGCGTCCGCCCGGCGGACCGACTGGGTTTCACCCTGTTCGTAGCGGCCATCGTGCACGTGGCCATTCTGCTCGGCGTCGGCTTCACCATGCCGATGCCCAGCATGCTGAGCAAAACCCTGGAAATCACCCTGGCCAGCTTCAAGAGCGAGAAAGCGCCCGAGAAGGCCGACTACCTCGCCCAGATGCACCAGCAGGGCAGCGGCACCCTGGAACACAAGGCGATCCCCAAGACCACCGAGCAGGCGCCATTCCAGGACACCGAAGTCAAGAAAGTCGCGCCGCCGGCCACTCCGAAGCAGGCCAAGAGCCCGGAAGCGCCCAAGACCGCCGTCAGCACCCGTAGCCCACGTCCGGACAAGGTCCAGGCCAAGCCGGAGACGCCCAAGGCCGAGACCGTCGCCAAACCCGCGCCAGAGTTCGACTCCAGCCAGCTTTCTGCACAGATCTCCAGCCTTGAGGCCGACCTTGCCCGCGAGCAGCAGGCCTACGCAAAACGCCCGCGCATCCACCGCCTGAGCGCCGCCTCGACCATGCGCGACAAGGGCGCCTGGTATAAGGAAGAGTGGCGCAAGAAGATCGAGCGTATCGGCAACCTGAACTACCCCGACGAAGCCCGCCGCCAGCGCATCTACGGCAGCCTGCGCCTGCTGGTGTCGATCAACCGCGACGGCTCCCTCTATGAAGTGCAGGTGCTGGAGTCCTCCGGCCAGCCCACCCTCGACCAGGCCGCCCAGCGCATCGTCCGCCTGGCCGCACCCTTCGCGCCATTCTCCGGCGACCTGTCGGACATCGACCGCCTGGAAATCATCCGCACCTGGCGCTTCGAGCGCGGCGACCGCCTGTCCAGCCAGTGAACCTGTCGTGCCTGAGGGCGCGCAGTGGCGTATTCAAGGCTTGTCCCACGAGACCACAGGCCTGAAACTAGCAGGCATGAAAAGCACAGCCGCAAGCTCTCTCAAGCACCACTTCCTGATCGCCATGCCGCACATGGCGGACCCCAACTTTGCCCAGACCGTCACCTATATCGTCGAGCACAACGAGCAGGGTGCCATGGGACTGATCATCAACCGCCCCAGCGGCCTGAGCCTTGCCGACGTACTCGAACAGCTGCGCCCGGACGAACTGCCGCCCGTGCGCTGCCAGGGCACGCTCATCTATAACGGCGGCCCGGTGCAGACCGACCGCGGCTTCGTCCTGCACCCCGCCGGGCGCAGCTACCAGGCCACCCTGGAGCTGGGCGAGCTGTCGCTGTCCACCTCCCAGGACGTGCTGTTCGCCATCGCCGACGGCAGCGGCCCCGCCCAGCACCTGATCACTCTCGGCTACGCCGGTTGGGATGCCGGCCAGCTGGAAGCGGAGCTCACCGACAACGCCTGGCTGACCTGCCCCGCCGACCCGGCAGTGCTCTTCGAGGTTCCGGCCGAACAGCGCCTGTCCGCCGCCGCCGAGCGCCTGGGGATCAACCTCAGCCTGCTCACCGCCCAGGCCGGGCACGCCTGATGTCGAGCAAACCCCTGCGCCTGCTCCTGGGCTTCGACTACGGCACCAAGCAGATCGGCGTCGCCGTCGGCCAGGCCATCACCGGCCAGGCCCGCGAACTCTGCGTGCTCAAGGCGCAGAACGGTGTGCCGGACTGGAACCGCGTGGAAGCCCTGATCAAGGAATGGCAGCCCGACGCCATCGTCGTCGGCCTGCCGCTGAACATGGACGGCACCCCCAGCGACATGAGCGAGCGCGCCGAGAAATTCGCCCGCCGCCTGCACGGCCGCTACAACCTGCCGGTGCACACCCACGACGAACGCCTGACCACCTATGCCGCCAAGGGCGAACGCCTGGCCCAGGGCCAGCGCGACGGCTACCGCGAGCGTCCGGTGGACGCCCTGGCCGCCGCCCTGCTGCTGGAGGGCTGGCTGGCCGAGCACGCCCCCGCTTGACCTGAGGCAGCGCCAAGCGAGCGAAAGCCACTATGCTTGCCGGACCACTCCGCCCCGGAACGGTCCGCACCGAAGGCCGCTCAAGACGGGCGGCCCCGCCATCCGACCTGGAGACGTCATGACCCTGCCCAGCCCCGCCGAACTCCTCCCCCGCATGGCCACCGACCTGCGCAACTACCTGGCGCAGCGCGGGATCGACTCGCCGCGCTTCGTCGGCATCCACACCGGCGGCATCTGGGTCGCCCAGGCACTGCTCAAGGAACTGGGCAGCGATGAGATCCTCGGCATCCTCGACGTTTCCTTCTATCGCGACGATTTCACCCGCAGCGGCTTGCACCCGCAGGTCCGTCCGTCGGAGCTGCCCTTCGAGATCGACGGCCAGCACCTGGTGCTGGTGGATGACGTGCTGATGAGCGGCCGGACCATCCGCGCAGCGCTCAACGAGCTGTTCGACTACGGCCGCCCGGCCAGCGTGACGCTGGTCTGCCTGGTGGACCTGAACAAGCGTGAGCTGCCGATTCGTCCGGATGTGGTCGGCGAAACCCTGTCGCTCGCCCCCAACGAGCGGGTAAAATTGCGCGGTCCCGCACCACTCGTCCTCGAGCGCACGCTTCTCAGCTCCGCGCTGTAAGAACCTGCTTACGATCTCGCGAGCTAGAGCAGAACAAGGCGAAATCGGTTGAGGGAGCGGAATTTACACGCAGTAAATGAGCATCCCGAGAGCGATTTCAACGCCGTTATGCCGACGCGCAGCAGATCGTAAACAGGTTCCAGCCCCGCGCGCCTGGACCTCCACCTCCTACTTTCAGGGCCTGCCACATGCCGACCGACGCCAAGCGCCCGCTGCAGCTCAACGACCTGGGCCAGCTGCGCCACTTCCTCTCGCTCGACGGGTTGTCCCGCGAACTGCTGACTGAAATCCTCGATACCGCCGACTCCTTCCTCGAAGTCGGCGCCCGCGCGGTGAAGAAAGTCCCGCTGCTGCGCGGCAAGACCGTGTGCAACGTGTTCTTCGAGAACTCCACACGCACCCGCACCACCTTCGAACTGGCCGCCCAGCGCCTGTCCGCCGACGTCATCTCGCTGAACGTGTCGACTTCCTCGACCAGCAAGGGCGAGACGCTCACCGACACCCTGCGCAACCTGGAAGCCATGGCCGCCGACATGTTCGTCGTGCGCCACAGCGACTCGGGCGCCGCGCACTTCATCGCCGAACACGTCAGCCCCAATGTCGCCGTAATCAACGGTGGCGACGGCCGCCACGGCCACCCGACCCAGGGCATGCTCGACATGCTCACCATCCGCCGCCACAAGGGCAGCTTCGAGAACCTCTCGGTGGCCATCGTCGGCGACATCCTGCACTCGCGGGTGGCACGCTCCGACATGCTCGCGCTGAAAACCCTGGGCTGCCCGGACATCCGCGTCATCGCCCCGCGCACCCTGCTGCCGGTGGGCCTGGAAGAGCAATACGGGGTAAAGGTGTTCACCGACGCCAACGAGGGCCTGAAGGACGTCGACGTGGTGATCATGCTGCGCCTGCAGCGCGAGCGCATGGCCGGCGGCCTGCTGCCCAGCGAAGGCGAGTTCTTCAAGCTCTACGGCCTGACCCAGAAGCGCCTGAAGCTGGCCAAGCCCGATGCCATCGTCATGCACCCCGGCCCGATCAACCGCGGCGTGGAGATCGACTCCGCCGTGGCCGACGGCGAACAGTCGGTGATCCTCAACCAGGTCACCTACGGCATCGCCATCCGCATGGCCGTGCTGTCCATGGCCATGAGCGGCCAGAACGCGCAACGACAGCTGGAACAGGAGGACGCGCAATGACCGTCAGTATTCGTGGCGCCCACCTGATCGACCCGGCCAGCGGCCTGGACAAGGTCTGCGACCTGCACATCGAGGCCGGCCGCATCATCGCCATCGGCGATGCCCCCGCCGACTTCCACGCCGCCCAGGAAATCGACGCCGCCGGCCTGATCGCCGCGCCTGGCCTGGTAGACCTGAGCGTTGCCCTGCGCGAGCCGGGCTACAGCCGCAAGGGCAGCATCGAAAGCGAAACCCGCGCCGCCGCTGCAGGTGGCGTCACCAGCCTGTGCTTCCCGCCGCAGACCAAACCGGTGCTGGACACCTCGGCGGTGGCCGAGCTGATCCTCGACCGCGCCCGCGAGGCCGGCAACGCCAAGGTCTTCCCCATCGGCGCCCTGACCAAGGGCCTGGGCGGCGAGCAGCTGTCCGAGCTGGTCGCCCTGCGCGACGCCGGCTGCGTGGCCTTCACCAACGGCCTGGCGCCGATGGCGAGCAACCGCGTGCTGCTGCGCTCGCTGGAATACGCAGCAACCTTCGACCTGACCGTGATCTTCACCTCCCAGGACCACGACCTGGCCGAAGGCGGTATCGCCCACGAAGGCCCGACTGCCAGCTTCCGCGGCCTGGCCGGCATCCCGGAAACCGCCGAGTCCGTGGCCCTGGCGCGCAACCTGCTGCTGGTGGAACAGTCCGGCGTGCGCGCGCACTTCAGCCAGCTGACCAGCGCCCGTGGCGTCGAGCTGATCGCCCAGGCCCAGGCCCGCGGCCTGCCGGTCACCGCCGACGTGGCGCTGTACCAGCTGATCCTCACCGACGAGGCGCTGGCGGACTTCTCCAGCCTGTACCACGTGCAGCCGCCGCTGCGCTCGCGCAAGGACCGCGACGCCCTGCGCGAAGCGGTGAAGAGTGGCGTGATCCAGGCCATCGCCAGCCACCACCAGCCCCACGAGCCGGACGCGAAGAACGCCCCGTTCGCCGCCACCGACCCGGGCATCAGCAGTGTCGAACTGCTGCTGCCGCTGGCCATGACCCTGGTGCAGGACGGCCTGCTCGACCTGCCGACCCTGCTGGCGCGTCTGTCCAGCGGCCCGGCCGCCGCCTTGCGCCTGCCAGCCGGCAAGCTGGCGGTGGGTGCTGCGGCAGACGTGGTGCTGTTCGAAGCCGACGGCCAGACCCTGGCGGGCGAGACCTGGCACTCCCGTGGCCAGAACTGCCCGTTCCTTGGCCACTGCCTGCCGGGCGTGGTGCGCTGCACCCTGGTGGACGGGCATATCGTCCACGCGGTGTAACGCTGCACTGTTCCATAAAAAAGCCCGCCGATTGGCGGGCTTTTTCTTTAGCGCCCGTGCAGGGAGCTCGGACGTAGGATGGGTGGAGCGCAGCGATACCCATGCTGTCAGTGCCGCAAATGATGGGTATCGCTTCGCTCCACACCATCCTACGAAGGCGCAGGCGTGCGCGGCTTCTACGGAAAGCGGGTCGGCGCAGGGCGTCAGATCGTCGCCAGGGCCCTGGCCAGGTCGGCGCGCAGGTCCTCCACGTCCTCCACCCCCACCGACAGCCGAATCAGCGAGTCACCGATGCCCAGCTCCGCGCGGTTCTCCGCCGGGATGCTGGCGTGGGTCATGATCGCCGGGTGCTCGATCAGACTTTCCACGCCACCCAGGCTTTCCGCCAGGGCGAACAGTTGGACGTTCTCCAGGAAACGTTTCGAGCCGGCGAGGTCGGTATTCAGATCCAGCGAGATCATCCCGCCGAAGCCCTTCATCTGCTTGCGCGCCAGTTCATGCTGCGGGTGCGAGGCAAGACCGGGGTAATAGACCCGCTTCACCTGCGGCTGCTGCTCCAGCCACTTGGCCAGCTCCAGGGCGTTGGCGCAGTGCCGTTCCATGCGCAGAGCCAGGGTCTTCACCCCGCGCAGGGTGAGGAAGGCGTCGAACGGGCCGGCGATGGCGCCCACCGAGTTCTGCAGGAAGCCCAGGCGTTCGGCGAGGTCAGGGTTGTCACCGACGATGGCGATGCCGCCGATCACGTCCGAATGGCCATTGAGATACTTGGTGGTGGAGTGCACGACGATGTCGAAGCCCAGGTCCAGCGGGCGCTGTACATAGGGACTGGCGAAAGTGTTGTCGGCCACGCAGAGGATGCCGCGCTCGCGGCAGGTACGGGCGATGGCGGCCAGATCGGTCAGGCGCAGCAGCGGGTTGCTCGGGGTTTCCACCCAGACCATGCGAGTCTTGTCGGTGAGCGCCGCTTCCAGCGCGCCGGGCTGGGCCAGGTCGGCGAAGTGGAAGTCATGCCCGGCGCTGCGGCGGCGTACCCGCTCGAACAGGCGGAAGGTGCCGCCGTAGAGATCATTGCCGGAAACGACGTGGGAGCCGGCGTCGAGCAGCTCCAGCACCGCCGAAATCGCCGCCAGACCGGAGGCGAAGGCGAATGCCTTGGTGCCGCCTTCCAGGTCCGCCACGCAGCGCTCCAGCGCCCAGCGCGTGGGGTTGTGCGAGCGGCCGTAGTCCAGCCCCTTGTGCACGCCAGGGCTGTCCTGGCGGTAGGTGGAGTTGGCGTAGATCGGCGGCATGATCGCCCCGGTGGACGGGTCCGGCTCCTGGCCCGCATGGATCACACGGGTGGCGAAACCGAGGCGGTCGTGGTGCTGGCTCATGCGAGGGTCCTCCGCAAATGGTTGAGCAGATCGAAACGGGTAATCAGGCCATGGAAGCCCGAGGCATCGGCGATGATCGCCACCAGCCCGCGATCGAGCACCGCCTCGAGCTCCGCCAGGCTGGCGCCGGGCGCAAGGGTTTCGGGCGCATTACTCATGGCGCTGGCAACATCGCAGCGGTAGTGGCTGGGATCGTCGTGGACGCCCATCAGAATGTCCGACTCGTCGATGACACCCACCAGCCGCCCGCCGTCCAGTACCGGCAGCTGCGAGACGTCCGCCAGGCGCATGCGCTGGAAGGCGGTGAGCAAGGTGTCGCCGGGGCCGACGCTGACCACCCGGCCCTCCTCGAAGCGCCGCGCGACGATGTCGCGCAGGTCGCCGTAACGCTTGCGCTGCAGCAGGCCCTGGTCGGTCATCCACTGGTCGTTGTAGATCTTCGAGAGGTAGCGGGTGCCGGTGTCACAGACCAGGCTGACCACGCGCTTGGGTTCGGTCTGCTCGCGGCAGAAGCGCAGCGCGGCGGCCAGCAGGGTGCCGGTGGATGAACCGGCGGCAATGCCTTCGTTGCGCAACAGCTCCCGGGCGGTGGCGAAGCTTTCTTCGTCGCTGATCGAGTAGGCGTGGCGCACGCTGGAAAGGTCGGCGATCGACGGCACGAAGTCTTCGCCGATGCCCTCCACCGCCCAGGAGCCGGGCGTACCGATGGTGCCGGAGCGAGAGTACTCGGCCATGATCGATCCCACCGGATCGGCCAGGACCATTTCCAGCTTCGGCTGGACTTTCTGGAAGAAGCGGGTCAGTCCGGTCAGGGTACCGGCGGAGCCGACCCCGACCACCACGGCGTCGAGGTCATGGCCGGTCTGCGCCCAGATCTCCGGACCGGTGCCGGTCTCGTGGGCCAGGGGGTTGGCCGGGTTGTTGAACTGGTCGGCGAAGAAGGCGTCGGGCAGCTCCTTCGCCAGCCGCGCGGCGACGTCCTGGTAGTACTCCGGGTGCCCCTTGCCGACATCGGAGCGGGTGATGTGCACCTCGGCGCCCATGGCCCGCAGGTGCAGCACCTTCTCGGTGGACATCTTGTCCGGCACCACCAGCACGACCCGGTAGCCCTTGGCGCGGCCGACCAGCGCCAGCCCTAGCCCGGTATTGCCGGCGGTGGCTTCGACTATCACGCCGCCGGGCTTGAGCCGGCCTTGTCGCTCGGCGGTTTCGATCATGGCGACGCCGATGCGGTCCTTGATGGAGCCGCCGGGGTTCTGCGATTCGAGCTTGAGGAACAGGGTGCAGGGTCCGGTATCGAAGCGCGTGACGCGGACCATGGGGGTATTGCCGATCAGGTCGAGTACCGCGGGACGGGATTCGTTGCTCATGGCAGCCACTCCTTCTTGGCGCCCCAGGGATCGCCCGGCGGCGCCTGCTACTGTCCTCCTGACCTTAGGCGGGCGGCGAAGGGATCGCCAGGCGGTGCGACGAAAGACGGCGGTGCCGGCACGGACTCCGGCGTGGGGCGGGCCGTCGCGGATTGAGTCCGCTCCTGCAAGCGCAACAGGTATGCACGGCCTTTACCTGTAGGAGCGCCCCATGGGCGCGATCGCGGGCATGGCACGCTCCTACAGGGGATACGGAGTCGGACCCGCCGCAGAGTCGCGCCAGGCCCGCGGCGGCAAAGCCGCAAGAGCGCGCTGGAATCAGATGCGCTGCGGACCGTTGCGCTCGGAAATCTGGCTGTTCAGGGTCCAGAAGTCGTAGAGCACACCGATGAAGAACAGCCCGCCGGTGCACAGATAGAGGATGCCGGTGAGCCACTTGCCCATGTACATGCGGTGCACGCCGAACACGCCGAGGAAGGTCAGCAGGATCCAGGCGACGTTGTAGTCCACTCCGCCGGCGCGGTAACGGCGGTCCGCCGCATCGTCCATGGAGGGGATGAGGAACAGGTCGATGATCCAGCCGATGAAGAACAGGCCGAGGGTGAAGAACCAGATGGTCCCGGTGATGGGGCGACCATAGTAGAAGCGGTGTGAGCCGGTGAAGCCAAAGATCCACAGCAGGTAGCCAATGACCTTGCTGTGGGTGTCAGGGTTGGCGGACATGCCTTTCTCCCGTGTTGTTGCGGTACACCCAGAATAAACGAAAAGCCCGCGCTAGGCGGGCTTCTCGGGCATCGTCGATCAGCGGAATCGGCGATTGGGGTCGTCGTCGCTCATCTCCAGGGTCAACCCCTGGGTCATGGTGGAGAGGTGGTCGGCATCGGTTTCCGAACCCAGCTTGATCATCAGGCGCAGGTCGTTGGCCGAGTCGGCGTACGCCAGTGCGTCTTCGTAGGTGATCTCGCCCTGGCTGTAGAGCTGGTACAGCGCCTGGTCGAAGGTCTGCATCCCCTGCTCGGTGGAGCGTTTCATCAGCGGCTTGAGCTCGTGCACCTCGCCCTTGCGGATCAGGTCGGCGGCCAGCGGGGTGTTCAGCAGCACCTCGATCACCGCGCGGCGGCCCTTGCCGTCCGGGGTCGACACCAGCTGCTGGGCGACGATGGCCTTGAGGTTGAGCGACAGGTCCATCCACACCTGGCCATGCCGGTCGGCCGGGAAGAAGTGGATGATCCGCTCCAGCGCCTGGTTGGCGTTGTTGGCGTGCAGGGTCGCCAGGCACAGGTGGCCGGTTTCGGCGAAGGCCACCGCGTGGTCCATGGTCTCGCGCGAGCGCACCTCGCCGATCATGATCACGTCAGGCGCCTGGCGCAGGGTGTTCTTCAGGGCCACTTCGAAAGAATCGGTATCCAAGCCCACCTCGCGCTGGGTGACGATGCAACCCTGGTGCTGGTGGATGTATTCGATCGGGTCTTCGATGGAGATGATGTGGCCGGTGGAGTTCTTGTTGCGGTAGCCGATCATCGCCGCCAGCGAGGTGGACTTACCGGTACCGGTGGCACCGACGAAGATCACCAGGCCACGCTTGGTCATCGCCAGCTTCTTGAGGACTTCCGGCAGCTTGAGGTCTTCGATGGTCGGGATGTTGGTCTCGATGCGGCGCAGCACCATGCCCACCAGGTTGCGCTGGTAGAAGGCACTGACACGGAAACGGCCGACGCCACGGGCGCTGATGGCGAAGTTGCACTCGTGGTTCTCGGCGAACTCGCGGCGCTGCTGCTCGTTCATCACCGAGAGCACGGTTTCACGGGTCTGCTCCGGCGACAGCGCGGTCTTGGTCACCGGCAGCACCTTGCCGTTGACCTTCATCGAAGGCGGCACGCCCGCCGTGATGAAGAGGTCGGAGGCACCCTTTTCCACCATGAGGCGCAACAGCTTCTCGAATTCCATGATCGTTCCCGCCGGGTTCACGCTGACTACGACAATGCTGTCGGATCACGGAGCGAGTGCGTGTGGCGCGCTCCGTGCGCCGGGCCGGTGATCGGCCCGGTGGTTTTGAGCCTGTTTACGATCTCGCGAGCCAGAGCAGAACAAGGGGAAATCGGTGAAGGGAGCAGAGTTTACGTTCAGTAAATGAGCATCCCGAGACCGATTTCAACGCCGCTCTGCCGACGCGCAGCAGATCGAAAGCAGGCTCTTAGAAGTTTTCCGGAATCTTGGCCTTTTCCTTGGCCGCCTCGCGGGTCACCAGACCCTTGGCGACCAGACCCTTCAGGCACATGTCCAGGGTCTGCATGCCGATCGCACCGCCGGTCTGGATCGACGAGTACATCTGCGCGACCTTGTCTTCACGGATCAGGTTACGGATCGCCGGGGTGCCGATCATGATCTCGTGGGCCGCCACCCGACCGCCGCCGATCTTCTTCAGCAGGGTCTGGGAGATCACCGACTGCAAGGATTCGGAAAGCATGGAGCGAACCATGGACTTTTCCTCGGCGGGGAACACGTCGACGATACGGTCGATGGTCTTGGCCGCGGAGGTGGTGTGCAGGGTACCGAAGACCAGGTGACCGGTTTCCGCGGCGGTCAGCGCCAGGCGAATGGTCTCCAGGTCGCGCATCTCGCCCACCAGGATGATGTCCGGGTCTTCACGCAGGGCCGAGCGCAGCGCCTCGTTGAAGCCGAGGGTATCGCGGTGCACCTCGCGCTGGTTGACCAGGCACTTCTTCGACTCGTGGACGAATTCGATCGGGTCTTCGACGGTGAGGATGTGGCTGTACTTGGTGTTGTTCAGGTAATCGAGCATCGCCGCCAGCGAGGTGGACTTGCCCGAGCCGGTCGGGCCGGTCACCAGCACGAGGCCGCGCGGCACGTCCGTAATACGCTTGAACACTTCTCCCATGCCCAGGTCCTCCATCGTGAGTACCTTGGAGGGAATGGTACGGAACACGGCGCCGGCGCCACGGTTCTGGTTGAAGGCATTGACCCGGAAACGGGCGACCCCGGGGACTTCGAAGGAGAAGTCGGTCTCGAGGAACTCTTCAAAGTCCTTGCGCTGCTTGTCGTTCATGATGTCGTAGATCAGCGCATGGACCTGCTTGTGCTCGAGTGGCGGCAGGTTGATCCGGCGAACGTCCCCGTCGACGCGGATCATCGGCGGCAGACCGGCCGAGAGGTGCAGGTCCGAAGCACCTTGCTTGGCGCTGAAGGCGAGCAACTCGGTAATATCCATGGGACTCCCCAATCAAGAGCAAGCAGGTAGAATGCCGCAGAACTCGCAGCAGCCGGGCGGAAAGCGACGGTAATGTCCACGATAGCAGAGAATATTGCAAAGGTTCGCGCACGCATCCGTGAGGCGGCGCAAGCTTGCGGACGCGCCCCGGACTCGGTGCGCCTGTTGGCGGTGAGCAAGACCAAGCCGGCGGCCGATATCCGCGAAGCCTTCGCCTGCGGATTGGCCGATTTCGGCGAGAACTACCTGCAGGAAGCCCTGGCCAAGCAGACGGAATTGGCGGACCTTGCGCTGACCTGGCATTTCATCGGTCCGATCCAGTCCAACAAGACCCGGCCGATTGCCGAACACTTCCAATGGGTGCACTCGGTGGACCGCCTGAAGATCGCCCAGCGCCTGTCCGAGCAACGCCCCGGGCACCTGCCGCCGCTGAACATCCTGCTGCAGGTGAACGTCAGCGGCGAGGACAGCAAGTCCGGCTGCTCCATCGAAGAACTGCCCGCCCTCGCCCAGGCGGTGGCGCAACTGCCCAACCTGAAGCTGCGCGGCCTGATGGCGATTCCCGAACCGACTGAAGATGTTGCCGCACAGCACGCCGCATTCGCCCGCCTGCGCGAGGCGATGCACGCCCTGAACCTCGGCCTGGACAGCCTGTCCATGGGCATGAGCCACGACCTCGAAGCCGCCATCGACGAAGGCGCCACCTGGGTGCGGATCGGTACCGCCCTGTTCGGCGCCCGCGACTACGGCGCCTCGCACTGAATAAAGGAAGAGACTCCATGAGCAGCACCCGCATTGCCTTCATCGGCGCCGGCAACATGGCCGCCAGTCTCATCGGAGGCCTGCGCGCCAAGGGCGTCGCCGCCGCCGACATCCGTGCCAGCGACCCGGGCGCCGAGCAGCGCGCGAAGATCGCCGCCGAGCACGGCATCGAAGTCGTCGAAAGTAACGCCAGCGCAGCCAGCGGCGCCGACGTGGTGGTCCTGGCGGTCAAGCCGCAGGTCATGAAGGACGTCTGCCAGGCCCTGGCCCCGGCATTGTCCGGCAACGCCCTGATCGTCTCCATCGCCGCCGGCATTCCCTGCGCCAGCCTCGAACGCTGGCTGGGCGCCGTCGACGGCCGGCCGCGCGCCATCGTCCGCTGCATGCCCAACACGCCGGCACTGGTCGGATTGGGTGCCAGCGGCCTGTATGCCAACGCCAGCGTCAGCGCCGCCCAGCGCGAACAGGCGGAAAAACTGCTGAGCGCAGTTGGCATCGCCCTGTGGCTGGACGCGGAGAAGCAGATCGACGCGGTCACCGCCGTCTCCGGCAGTGGCCCGGCCTACTTCTTCCTGCTGATGGAAGCCATGACCGCTGCCGGCGAGAAGCTCGGCCTGTCCCGCGAGGTCGCCGGCCAGCTGGCCCGCCAGACCGCCCTGGGCGCCGCGCAGATGGCCACCACCAGCGATGTCGACCCGGCCGAACTGCGCCGCCGCGTGACCTCGCCCAATGGCACGACCGAAGCTGCAATCAAGACTTTCCAGGCCAACGGTTTCGAAGCGCTGGTAGAGAAGGCGGTAGGCGCCGCCGACCACCGCTCCGCCGAGCTGGCCGAACAACTGGGTCGCTGATTGCGATGACGCACGCCGCCCGGCGACCAGGGAAGGTCGCACTACCCCTCGCTGTCTGTTTCCTGCTGGCCAGCGCCGCCGCCCAGGCGGCGCAATGTCCAGTTGCCGCGCCCATAGACGAGGCCGCACGGACTGCCTATCAGGCCATGCAGCAGGCCATGGCCAGCGGTTTCGCCGACGACGCTGACAACACCGTCGCGCCAGCGCTCAGCCAGGCCATCGAGCACTATAAACAGACACTGGCCGACGCCTTCGACGCCCACCTCGCCTGCGCCCAGGCCACACCGGACCTCAATGCCCTACAGGCCGACCTGCGCCAGCGCCTGCTGCCCGCGCCGAAGCCGGTCAGCGACGACGAAGTCGCGCTGCCCGACCAGAACGAGATCGCCGTCAGCCTGAGCGACAGCCCTACCCCGCTGCTGCTGGTCAGCGGCGGCTTCGCCATTCCCTGCGGCAGCGACAACGTCCTGCGCGGTTATCGCCGCGACGGCGATGCCTGGGTGCGTGCGCTGGACTGGCAGAGCGGCCCTTATAAAGACATCTCCGGCGCCTACGGCGACCTGTACCTGTACGAGCGCCTGTCCAACGGCGACATCGCGCTGATGCACGGCACGCCCTGGTGTACCTCGCGCTGGAGCCACTTGGCAGTGGAGGTGATCCGCCCGGCCACGGCTGATCAGGCCCAGCGCACCCTGCTGCATACCGAGCACGATTACGTCCGCGATGAACAGGAGGTACAGCTCAAGGCCCGCCCCGACGGCTTCGAGTGGCGCGCCGAGGTCGGCAGCCTGGACGGCGACCTGCTGACCCGTCCCGGCATCTTCCGCTATCGCCAGGACGGCGAAACCTTCCAGCGCATCCAGCCCGCCGCGTCCAATGGCCGCGGCTTCGTCGATGAATGGCTGCGGGTGGACGCCGATCTGGCCCGCGCCTGGGCCGATCCGTCCGGGGCCGACAAGGCCCTGGCAGCTCGCGAAGAACTCACTGGCCTGAACAAACGCAGCGGCGTCACTCTGGCCTATACCGCGGTACGCGGCTGCAAGGCCGACCCCGCGCGCTTCCAGGTGGATATCGAGCTGGACAGCCCGCAGCCACTGGCCGAAGGCAACCAGCGCTACGTCAGCATCCGCCAGGAATCCAACGGTTTCACCCTGCTGGGCCTGAGCCGGACTGCTGACCCGGCATGCAACGGCCCCGACCTGATGGCCAAGCGGGGTTGAATTTGCACGTGACGAAACACACTTACACGCGACCGGCGACGATGAATTCCCTACAGTATGGCGTTACAGCGCCGTCGTTGACTGACCGCCCGATTCGCCCGGCCCTGCGCGCCGGCGCCCAACGTTTACCAAGGACCGCCCAATGACCGGACTTTCCACAGCCGCCATCTATGTGATCCAGACACTTGGCAGCCTGTACCTGCTGATCGTGCTGCTGCGCTTCATCCTGCAGCTGGTGCGCGCCGACTTCTACAACCCGCTCAGCCAGTTCATCGTGCGCGCCACCAAGCCGCTGCTGAATCCGCTGCGCCGCGTCATCCCAGGCTTTGGCGGCGTCGACTTCGCCTCGCTGGTGCTGGCGATCCTGGTCCAGCTGGTGCTGATGATCGTCACCCTGACCTTGATGGGCTACGGCGTCGGCGGCTACATCCTGCAGTTGCTGGTGTGGTCGGTGATCGCGGTGACCTCGCTGTTCCTCAAGGTGTTCTTCTTCGCCCTGATCATCAGCGTGATCCTCTCCTGGGTCGCTCCGGGCAGCTACAACCCCGGCGCCCAGCTGGTGAACCAGATCTGCGAGCCGTTCCTGGCACCGTTCCGCAAGCTGCTGCCGAACCTCGGTGGCCTGGATATCTCGCCGATCTTCGCCTTCATCGCGCTGAAGCTGATCGACATGCTGGTGATCGGCAACCTGGCAGCCATGACCGGCATGCC
This sequence comes from Pseudomonas sp. SCB32, assembly GCF_009189165.1. Lineage (NCBI taxonomy): Bacteria > Pseudomonadati > Pseudomonadota > Gammaproteobacteria > Pseudomonadales > Pseudomonadaceae > Pseudomonas > Pseudomonas sp. SCB32. The sequence continues at coordinate 421,499 of NZ_CP045118.1, read as the reverse complement.
GCAGATCCTCTCTCCTTTCATGTAATCAGACATGCCGTTCTACCACTGGGACGGCGAGGACCTGATCCTCGACTGCCACCTGCAACCCAAGGCGAGCCGCGACGAGTTCGCCGGGTTGCACGGTGAGCGTCTGAAAATCCGCCTCACCGCGCCGCCGGTGGAGGGCAAGGCCAACGCCCACCTGCTGGCGTTCCTCGGCAAGGCCTTCGGCGTCCCGAAAAGCCAGGTGAAGCTGGAAAGCGGTGAGCTGAACCGCCAGAAGCGCGTGCGCATCCCACGGCCGACGAAATTCCCGGCGGAGTTGGGGATTACCGCTCGGTAACCTTGGCCGACCTTACGTTCGGTATTGTGATGAAGGCCAATTGACGCTATTGCGCGCCATCGCATAATTCAAGGTATCCATCCCCGCGCAGGATGCGCCAGCCTAAGGAACGCTTGAATGAGCATGGAACGTCTCAGTCAGCAGATCGATGCCTACGTTACCTGGAAGCGCGAGCTGGTCCGGGAGATCACCCGTTATCGCAGCCTGCTGGAGCGCTGCCGGCTCAATACGCCGGACATCGAGAGCCGACTCGAACGCACCCTGCGCCTGCTGCGCGTCGACCACATCACGCTGGCCTTCGTCGGTGAGTATTCGCGCGGCAAGACCGAGCTGATCAATAGCCTGTTCTTCGCGGACTACGGCCGGCGCATGCTGCCGTCCCACGCCGGGCGCACCACCATGTGCCCCACCGAGCTGTTCTTCGACCCGCGCTCGGAGCGTCCTTATATCCGCCTGCTGCCGATCGAGACCCGCATGGCCGACGCCAGCGTCGCGCAGTTCAAGCGCATCCCCCGGCACTGGGTGAACATCCCGCTGGACACCTCCGACCCGGCCAACATGGCCCTGGCCTTCGCCCAGGTCGCCAAGACCAAGCCACTGCCGGTGGAGCAGGCGATCCAGCTGGGTTTCCACCCGGACATGCTGGATGCCACCGACAAGCCCGGCATGGTGCTGGTGCCGGCCTGGCGTCACGCATTGGTCAACTTCGACCATCCGCTGCTGCGCCAGGGCCTGCGCATCCTCGACACCCCCGGCCTGAACGCGCTGGGCAGCGAGCCCGAGCTGACGCTGTCGATGCTGCCTGCGGCCCAGTCGATCCTCTTCCTGCTGGCGGCGGACACCGGCGTTACCGCCTCCGACATGGCAATCTGGCAGAACCACATCCACCAGTTGGGCGAGGACAGCCACACCACGCTCTACGCGGTGCTGAACAAGATCGACGTGCTGTGGGACGACCTGGCCGGCGAGAGCTTCGTGCAGAACGCCATCCGCCGGATCCAGGACGCCACCGCGCGCCAGCTGGGCATCGCCCGTGACGACGTGCTGCCACTCTCGGCCAAGCAGGCGCTGCTGGCCAAGGTGCGCGGCGACCGCGAACTGCTCGCCCGCAGCCAGATGGAAAGCCTCGAAGACCTGCTCTGCGAGCGCATCGTCACGCAAAAGGAACGCCTGCTCGAAAGCGCCGTGGTCGGCCAGGTGCTGGCGCTGGTGAACAACACCCAGCACACCCTGCGCGTGCGCCTGGAGAAGGTGAAGGAGCAACACGCGTTGCTCGACAGCCAACAGCACGACAGCGGCCAACTGCTGTTCGAACTGACCGCCAGGACCAAGGAAGACCACAGCCAGCATCACAAACGCCTGCTCAACCTGAAGACCAACCAGCGCCTGCTGCGCCACCAGGGCGAGCAGCTGCGCGAAGCGCTGCACCCCGAGCGACTGGAACTGCACCTGAAGCGGGTCCACCACAAGCTGCGCGGCAGCTGGACCACGGTAGGCATCAACCAGGCCATCCTGCACTTCTTCGACACCGTGCAGGGCGACCTCATCAACCTGCACCACGAGGCGGAGACGGCCAATCGCATGGTCGCGGCCATCTACCAGCGGCACAACCAGGAAAACCCGCTCAACGCACTGGATGCGCCACAATTCCGCGTCGAGCGCTACCTGCGCGAACTGACCACCCTGCAGGAGAAGGCCGACCGTTTCCGCCTGCACCTGAAGACCCTGCTCACCGAGCAACGCGTACTCACCCGGCGCTTCTTCGCCACCGTGGCCCAGGAAGTCATCGGCCTGCACCTGCGCCTGCGCGAGGAGGCCGAGCAGTGGGCCACCGACGCGCTGATGCCGCTGATGCAGTACAGCCTGGAGCACAAGCAGCTGCTGGAAACCCACATGCTGCGGCTCAAGGCCCTGGCCCAGGAAACCCAGCAGGCGCGCCAGCGCTCGCTGCTGCTGGGGCGCTACACCGAAGAACTGGAAAAGCAGCTCGCCGACGCCTCCGAGGTCCTCCGCCAGCTGCGCCGTCCCTCGCCCCTGCAACGCCAGGCCAAGGTCGTTACGCTGCCCGGCTCGCAGCGCGCCTGAACCCCGCCCCAGCGCTTGCCGCTAGGGGCGGCGCTCTTTAGACTGACCCTCCTTTTTTATTCTTGAGCTGGGTCGATGCCTACAGTCTTCCCCGAAGATTCCGTCGGTCTGGTCTCCCCCCAGACACTGCAGTTCAGCGAACCGCTGCCCCTGGCCTGCGGCAAGACGCTGCCCGAATATCAGCTGGTGATCGAGACCTATGGCGAGCTGAACGCCACGGCCAGCAACGCCGTGCTGATCTGCCATGCCCTCTCCGGCCATCACCACGCCGCCGGCTACCACAGCATCGATGACCGCAAGCCGGGCTGGTGGGACAGCTGCATCGGCCCGGGCAAGCCCATCGACACCCGCAAGTTCTTCGTCGTCTCGCTGAACAACCTGGGCGGCTGCAACGGCTCCACCGGCCCGACCAGCCTCAACCCGACCACCGGCAAGACCTACGGCGCGGACTTCCCGGTGGTCACCGTGGAAGACTGGGTCCACAGCCAGGTGCGCCTGGCCGACCGCCTGGGCATCACCCAGTGGGCGGCGGTCATCGGCGGCAGCCTGGGCGGCATGCAGGCCCTGCAGTGGACCATCAGCTACCCCGAGCGCGTACGCCACTGCCTGTGCATCGCCAGCGCCCCCAAGCTGTCGGCGCAGAACATCGCCTTCAACGAAGTGGCGCGCCAGGCAATTCTCACGGACCCGGAGTTCTTCGGCGGCCACTTCCAGGAACACGACGTGATTCCCCGCCGCGGCCTGAGCCTGGCGCGGATGGTCGGGCACATCACCTATCTCTCCGATGACGCCATGGGCGCCAAGTTCGGCCGCGACATGAAATCGGAGAAGCTCAACTACGACCTCCACAGCGTGGAGTTCCAGGTGGAAAGCTACCTGCGTTACCAGGGCGAAGAGTTCTCCACCCGCTTCGACGCCAACACCTACCTGCTGATGACCAAGGCGCTGGACTACTTCGATCCGGCCGCGGCCCACGGCGGCGACCTGGCGCGGACCCTGGCCGGGGTGAAGGCGGACTTCTGCCTGATGTCCTTCACCACCGATTGGCGCTTCTCCCCGGCGCGCTCGCGGGAAATCGTCGACGCCCTGCTGGCGGCGAAGAAGAACGTCAGCTATCTGGAAATCGACGCACCGCAAGGTCACGACGCCTTCCTGATACCGATTCCACGCTACCTGCAAGCCTTTGGCGGTTACATGAACCGCATCAGCGTATAAGAAGGAACGCCATGCGCGCCGACCTGGACATCATCCAAGACTGGATCCCCGCCGGCAGTCGGGTACTCGACCTGGGCTGCGGCGACGGCGAACTGCTCGCCTGGCTGCGCGACCACAAGCAGGTCAGCGGCTACGGCCTGGAGATCGACGCCGAAAAAATCGCCAAGTGCATCGAACGTGGCGTCAACGTCATCGAACAGGACTTGGACAAGGGCCTGGGCAACTTCGCCAGCAATAGCTTCGATGTGGTGGTGATGACGCAGTCCCTGCAAGCCCTGCGCTACCCGGACAAGGTGCTGGCGGAAATGCTGCGGGTGGGCAAGACCTGCATCATCACCTTCCCCAACTTCGGTCACTGGCGTTGCCGCTGGTACCTCGCGCGCAACGGTCGCATGCCGGTGTCGGACTTCCTTCCGTACACTTGGTACAACACGCCGAACATTCACTTCTGTACCTTCCGCGACTTCGAGGCCCTGTGCCGACAGTTGCAGGTGAAGGTTCTCGACCACCTGGCGGTGGACCGCGAGCACCAGCATGGCTGGGCTTCGCGAATCTGGCCTAATCTGTTGGGTGAGATCGGCATTTATCGGGTCAGCGGCCCTGGCGTGCAGGACCATCGCATTGCCATCTGATCGACCCCAGGAGAACTATCATGCGCCGCCTGCTTACCTTCATCGCCTGCCTGGCCCTCGCCCTGCCCGCCTTCGCCGAGCAGGTCAAACGCCTGGGCGACCTCCAGGTCCACTACAGCGTGTTCAACTCCAGTTTCCTCCAGCCCAAGGTCGCCCAGGCCGTGGGCGTGGTGCGCAGCAAGGCCCAGGGCGTGGTCAACATCGTGCCGCTGGACGCTAACGGCAAGCCGGCCAACGCCACCGTCGCAGGTTCCGCGAAGAACCTGATGGGCCAGGAAATTCCCCTGACCTTCAAGCGCGTGGTCGAGGAAGGCGCCGTCTACAACCTGGCGCAGTTCCCCATCGAAGGCCGCGAAACCCTGACCTTCACCATCCAGGTACAGTCCGGAGGCGGAGCCCCGCAAAGCTTCGACTTCATGCAGGAAATCTTCCCCGACGAATGATCAAGCTCGAACAACTGGTGCTGGCCAGTCACAACGCCGGCAAACTCAAGGAACTCCAGGCCATGCTCGGCGCCCACGTGAAGGTGCGCTCGATCGGCGAGTTCAGCGATGTGGAACCGGAAGAGACCGGCCTGTCCTTCGTCGAGAACGCCATCCTCAAGGCCCGCAACGCCGCGCGCATCTCCGGCCTGCCGGCGCTGGCCGACGACTCGGGCCTGGCGGTGGACTACCTCGGCGGCGCGCCGGGCATCTACTCCGCGCGCTATGCCGATGGCAAGGGTGACGCGGCGAACAACGCCAAGCTGCTGGACGCCCTCAAGGACGTACCGGACGATGAGCGCGGCGCCCAGTTCGTCAGCGTGCTGGCCCTGGTCCGCCACGCCGACGACCCGCTGCCGATCCTCTGCGAAGGCCTCTGGCACGGCAGTATCCTGCACGAAGCGCGCGGCGAGCATGGCTTCGGCTACGACCCGCTGTTCTGGGTGCCGGAAGCCGAGTGCTCCAGCGCCGAACTGCCGCCGCAGCAGAAGAACCAGCTCAGCCACCGCGCCCGCGCGATGGCCCTGCTGAAGCAGCGGCTGGGACTATGAGCCAGGCAGGAAGCCACGGGCTCGACGCAGGGCCGGTGGTTTCCGGCTTCCGCCTGCCGCCGCTGTCCGCGTACGTTCACATTCCCTGGTGCGTGCGCAAATGCCCCTATTGCGACTTCAACTCCCACGCTGCCGGGCCCGAGCTGCCGGAAGACGCCTATGTCGAGGCGTTGCTGGCTGACCTGGCCGCTGACGGCACGCATGTCCATGGCCGCAAGCTGACCTCGATCTTCTTCGGCGGCGGCACGCCGAGTCTGTTCTCGGCCCAGGCGCTCGGGCGCATCCTCGACGGCCTGGAACGCCAGGTCGGCTTCGAGAGCGACATCGAGATCACCCTGGAAGCCAACCCCGGCACTTTCGAGCAGGCCAAGTTCGCCGACTACCGGGCACTGGGCATCAACCGCCTGTCCATCGGCATCCAGAGCTTCCAGGCCGAGAAGCTCAAGGCACTGGGCCGCATCCACGACGGCGACGAAGCCATACGCGCCGCCGAGATGGCCCGCCGCGCCGGCTTCGACAACTTCAACCTGGACCTCATGCACGGCCTGCCGGAGCAGAGCGTCGCCGATGCCCTGTCCGACCTCGAGCAAGCCATCGCGCTGGCGCCGACGCACCTGTCCTGGTACCAGCTGACGATGGAGCCGAACACGGTGTTCTGGAGCCAGCCGCCGGAGCTGCCCGAGGACGACCAGCTGTGGGAAATCCAGGAGGCTGGCCAGGCGCTGCTCGCCCAGGCCGGCTACCTCCAGTATGAGACTTCGGCCTATGCCCATGACGGCAAGCGCGCGCGGCACAACCTGAACTACTGGACCTTCGGCGACTTCCTCGGCATCGGCGCCGGCGCCCACGCCAAGCTGAGCACCCCGGAAGGCCGCATCCTGCGCACCTGGAAGACCCGCCTGCCGAAGGACTATCTGAACCCGGAGAAGCCCTTCCAGGCCGGCGAGCGCGAGCTTCCGGCGGACGACCTGCCCTTCGAGTTCATGATGAACGCCCTGCGCCTGACCGATGGCGTTCCGGCGGCCCTGTTCGCCGAGCGTACAGGCCTGCCGCTGGCCGCCATCGACGACGCCTGCCGCCAGGCCCGCGCCGACGGCCTGCTGGTCGACGACCCGCAGCGCCTGGCGCCCACCGAGCGTGGCCAGTTGTTCCTCAACGACCTGCTGCAGCGCTTCCTGCCCTGACCGCCCCACCGGGCGACGCCGCTGGCGCCGCCCGTGTACACTCCCCGGCGACCCTCGATCCCTAGGAGCCCCAATGGACTTCGCGCTCGAACTGATTGCCAACGTTTCCCGCTGGTGCCGCGGCCACCTGTCCGACATCGCCCTGGCAATCATGGCCACCGTGCTGGTGCTGTTCGGCCCGGCGATCAACGCCTGGGTACAGCAGCGCATCGGCAGCCTGAACTTCGTCTTCCGCACCCTGCTGTTCGTGCTGATCTGTGCCGTGGGCTACGGCCTGGCGATGGTCTTCGTCACCCCGTGGCTGGCCAAGGGCCTGGGCTACTTCAACAACTACACCCTGGCGCCAATCCTGCTGCTAGTGTTCTTCGTGATTGGCATGATCGCCGACCGCAGCTGATCGCGCTGCCTCCGGCGGTCATCCACCACCACCGCCGGAGGACCCATGAAGCCGATCAAGCACCTCTACCTGCATTTCACCGACGGCCAGCGCCTGGCGCTGCGCTTCCCGCAACAGAGCGACGACCCCGCCGAAGTGGCCCGTGGCATCCGCAAGCAGATGGAGTCGCCAGCCATCGCCATCGAGGTGGACGGCGACCTGCTGATCATTCCCCGCACCAGCATCAAATACCTGCAGATCAGCCCGGCTCCGATGCGCATGCCGGAGACCACGGTGCTGGGAGCGGAGTTGATCGAGTAGATTCTGACTCACCGTCCTACGGACGGTCCTCGCGGGCATGGCCCGCTCCTACGGGCGGCACCTTGGCGTAGGAGCGGGCCATGCCCGCGATGCGTTGCGTCAGCAACGACATTCCACACCGCACAAAGACAAAGGCCGCCTCGCGGCGGCCTTTGTCTGACTCAGTTACCCTCGCGGCGCAGCGCCTGCGGGGTGAAGTCACGCGGTCCCAGCGGAGCCTTGAAGTCGTACATCGGCTCGTTGTTGTCCAGGCCGTCGACGAAGTAACGCGCGCCCTCCAGGTCGTACAGCGCCTCCAGGGTGCTGAGCACCGCAGGCACGTCGTAGTAGTTGATCGGGTGCACTTCCTGGGCACGGATCAGCTTGCCGTCCTGGTTGTAGATATCGCTGGCGAGGATCTGCCAGCTGTCTTCATCCAGGTAGAAGCGACGCTTGGCGAACGGATGGCTCATGCCCTTGCGCAGGGTCGCCTCGACCACCCAGACCCGGTGCAGCTCGTAGCGCAGCAGCTCGGGGTTGAGGGTCTTGGTGCGCAGGATATCGGCATAGGGAATGCCCTTCTGGTGCACCGCATAGCTGTTGTACGGCACCAGCATCTCGCGCTTGCCCAGCAGCTGCCACTCGTAGTGGTCCGGCGCGCCGTTGTAGACGTCCACGGTGTCGGCGGTGGCCAGGCCATTGGTGTCCGGCTGCAGGCTGTCGTAGGCCAGGCTCGGCAGACGCCGCACGCGGCGCTCGCCACGGTTGAAGCGCCAGGCCTTGCGGATCGACAGCACCTGGTCGAGGGTCTCCTGCACCACCAGCGCCGAGCCGGCCAGCTTGGCCGGGGCCACAACGTTGTACTTGTAGTAGAACAGGGTGTTGTTCAGGTCCTGCGGGGTCATGCCCTCGCGGCCGTAGTTGAAGTACACGTAGCGGTCGAGCTTGAGCAGGTTGTAGCTGCCGTTGGCGAGCACGGCGGCCTGGTTGGTGACCATGTGAATCTGCTCGCCACGGTAGCGCATGATGTGGTTCCAGATCGCCTCCAGGCCGTTCTTCGGAATCGGGAACGGCACGCCGGCAGCGGCGCCCTGCACGCCGTTGCCGTCGGCGATCAGTTCGGCGTTCTCGGCATTGAAACGGGTGGCTTCGTAAATGCGCTGGGGCAAGGATGCGCTGCGGCGACTGGGGAAGACGCGCAGGTAGTAATCCGGATTCTCCTGCAGCAGCGCCTGGGTGCCCGGGGTGAGCTGGGCCTGGTACTGCGCCAGATTCTTGCTGTCGACCTTGTACTGTACGGCGTCGCCAGCATAAGGGTCGGCATGGTGGGTGCCAGGCTGGTAACCGGCCGGCGGCGTGGTGACGCCACCGCTCCAGGCCGGGATGGTGCCATTGGCGTTGCCGGCTTTCTCCGCCCCCATTGGCGTCAGGTCGTGGCCCAGCCTTGCCGCTTGCGCGGCATCGACTTTCGCCTGTGTCGGCAGGGCCCACACCCCCGCCACCAGCAGTACAGCAAGTTTCTTCAACACAGCAGACTCCTTTGCGACGGACTCCTGTCCGCCACTCTTATTTTCGTCCGCGGCGGGCGCCGCTTATGTCAGGAGGTGAGGGTGGCCTTCCTGGCCGCCGGGTGGTCCCGGTCTAATCGATGCTCATCCATGAAAAAGGCCTGCTTGGCAGGCCTTCGGGTGGCTCAGTCGACGCGCTCGAACTTGAGGTCCCAGACCCCGTGACCGAGGCGCTCGCCGCGCCGTTCGAACTTGGTCACCGGACGCTCTTCCGGGCGCGGCACATAAGTATTATCCGCCGAAAGGTTGCGATAGCCGGGTGCGGCATTCATCACTTCCAGCATGTGCTCGGCATATTGTTCCCAGTCTGTGGCCATGTGCAGCACACCGCCGACCTTGAGCTTCTGTCGCACCAGCTCCGCCCAGGCCGGCTGCACGATGCGACGCTTGTGGTGACGCGACTTGTGCCACGGGTCGGGGAAGAACAGCAGCAGGCGGTCGAGGCTGGCGTCGGCCACGCAGTCGCGCAGCACTTCCAGGGCGTCGCAGCTGTAGACGCGGATGTTGCTGAGGTTATCGGTCAGCATGCCGTTGAGCAGCGCACCGACACCCGGACGGTGCACTTCCACGCCGATGAAATCCTGGTCCGGCGCAGCGGCAGCCATCTCCAGGGTGGCGTGGCCCATGCCGAAACCGATCTCGAAGGTACGCGGCGCCTTGCGCCCGAAGACCTGGTCGAAGTCCCGCAGACCGTCGGCCAGTTCCAGACCGTACTTCGGCCAGCCCTGGTCAAGGCCGCGCTGCTGGCCCTCGGTCATGCGCCCGGCGCGCATCACAAAGCTCTTGATGGTGCGCATCGGCCGGTTTTCGGCGTCGGGCTGGTTCTCGGGAATATCACTCATGACTCGGACCTTGCGGGTAAATGCACACGCGGGCCGGTTACCAGAGGCAAACCGGCCCGCGCGCGGGTGTCTATTGAATGCCTGCCAACGATCTCGCGAGCTAGAGCGGAACTAGGCGAAAAATGGGGCGGGAGCGGAGTTTACACGCAGTAAATGAGCGACCCGCACCATTTTTCAACAACGTTCCGCCGACGCGCAGCAGATCGTCAGTTGATCAGGCCGGTCATCGGCGACGACGCGCTGGCATAGAGCTTGCGCGGCATGCGGCCGGCCAGGTAGGCCAGGCGACCGGCGACGATGGCGTGCTTCATGGCCTCGGCCATCATCACCGGGTTCTGCGCGTGGGCGATGGCGGTGTTCATCAGCACGGCCTCGCAGCCCAGCTCCATGGCGATGGTGGCGTCGGAGGCGGTGCCCACACCCGCATCCACCAGCACCGGAACGGTGGCTTCTTCGAGGATGATGCGCAGGTTGTAAGGGTTGCAGATGCCCAGGCCCGAGCCGATCAGGCCGGCCAGGGGCATCACCGCGATGCAGCCGATTTCGGCCAGTTGGCGGGCGATGATCGGGTCGTCGCTGGTGTACACCATGACGTCGAAGCCGTCCTTGACCAGCACTTCGGCGGCCTTGAGGGTTTCGACGACATTGGGGAAGAGGGTCTTCTGGTCGGCCAGGACTTCCAGCTTGACCAGGTTGTGGCCATCCAGCAGCTCACGGGCCAGGCGGCAGGTGCGCACGGCCTCGACCGCGTCGTAGCAGCCAGCGGTGTTCGGCAGGATGGTGTAGCGATCCGGCGGGATCACGTCCAGCAGGTTCGGTTCGCCCGGATTCTGGCCGATATTGGTGCGGCGCACGGCCACGGTGACGATCTCGGCGCCGGAGGCCTCGATGGCCACGCGGGTCTCTTCGAGGTCCTTGTACTTGCCGGTACCGACCAGCAGGCGCGAATTGTAGGTGCGGCCAGCCAGGGTGAAGGGCTTGTCGACTGGCAGGGTGGAGGAAGCTTGGCTCATCGGATCACTCCTCAGGAATTGGGAAAGCTTTGCGGGGCCTGAAAGATGTGGCGACGGACTCTAGCCGCCGCCGATGGCATGCACCACTTCCACCTGGTCGCCTTCGCTCAGGGCGATGGCGGCGTGCTGGCTGCGCGGCACGATGTCCAGATTGAGCTCGACCGCGACACGCTTGCCGGTGAGGTCGAGACGCTCGAGCAGGTTGGCGACGGTCTGGCCGTCGGGCAGCTCGAAAGATTCGCCATTCAACTGAATACGCATGGGCGGGACGGTCGTTGCTGGAGGGGTCGGCATTCTAGCCCGATCGCGCCCGATGACCAAGGTATCGGGCGCCGCAGCCCCGCTTTTCTGACGTCCGGGTCAGCCCAGGCGCGCGGCCGTGGCAAACAGCAGGGCCCAGCCGATGAGGAAGAACAGGCCGCCGATCGGGGTGACGATGCCCACGCCCAGGCCGGCGAGGGTCAGCAGGTAGAGGCTACCGGAGAACAGCAGGATACCGATGGCGAAGGCCCAGCCAGCCCATTTCACCAGCGCACCGCCGACCTGCACCGAGAGCAGCGCCACGCCCAGCAGCGCCAGGGCATGCAGCATCTGGTAGTGCACGCCGGTCTGGAACACTGCCAGGTACTCCGGCGTAAGGCGGTTTTTCAGGCCGTGGGCGGCAAACGCGCCGAGGGCTACGCCGGTAAAGCCGAAAAAGGCGGCGAGCATGAGGAAGATACGCAGCATGCGAAAGCTCCAGACAGATGACTGCCGCTATAATGGCCCGCTCACCCGTCCCGGCAAAGTCCGCATGCGCAACCTGTTCCGCCGCCTGTTCAAGTTCGCCCTCTGGTTCGTCGCCGGCAGCGTGGCGCTGGTCATCGTCCTGCGCTGGGTGCCGCCACCGGGCAGCATGCTGATGGTCGAGCGCAAGATCGAGTCCTGGTTCGACGGCGAACCGATCGACCTGCAGCGCAGCTGGTGCGCCTGGGACGACCTGCCGGAGAGCCTGAAAGTCGCGGTGATCGCCAGCGAAGACCAGAAGTTCGCCGAACACCATGGCTTCGACCTGCCGGCCATCCAGAATGCCCTGGCGCATAACGAGCGCGGCGGCAGCGTGCGCGGCGCCAGCACCATCAGCCAGCAGGTAGCCAAGAACGTCTTCCTCTGGTCCGGCCGCAGCTGGATTCGCAAGGGCTTCGAGGCCTGGTTCACCCTGCTGATCGAGACCTTCTGGTCCAAGCAGCGGATTCTCGAGGTTTACCTGAATAGCGCTGAGTGGGATTCCGGGGTGTTCGGCGCCCAGGCCGCCGCGCAACATCACTTCGGCGTCGACGCCAAGCGCCTGTCGCAACAGCAGGCCAGCCTGCTCGCCGCCGTGCTGCCCAACCCGCGCAAATGGAGCGCCAGCCGCCCCGGCGCCTACGTGCGCCAGCGCGCCGCCTGGATTCGCCAGCAGATGTGGCAACTGGGCGGCGGCGACTACCTCGATCGGCTGTGACCCCGCCGGGTGCGGGCCAGCCTCGGCCAGCGACTCAATGCGGCCGGGTCTTCTCGAACGTGCTGCGCGGCGCCACGCGCACCCATTGCAGCAGGCCATCCTTGTGCATCAGCGTCAGACCCCGCTCGGGGTAGACCCAGGCCTCGCCGGCATCGGTCTGCAGTCGCACCCTGGGATCACCCAGGCTGACCGCCAGACGGCCAACGGCCAGTTCCTCCTGCGGCGCCAGTGCCAACTCGGCTACCGGTTTGTTTTCCAGCTGACGCATGAGCTCGGCGCTCAATGGCTGGTCCTTGCTGCCAGGCTGCACTCCAGTGGCCTTGGCCAGGCTGGCATGTTCCGCCTTGCTCAGCTCCAACTCCGCCTCGACATGCCAAAGTCCTTCGTCGGTGTGCAACTGGCCGCGATAGAACAATTGCGGCCCGTCCTGGTTGGCGGTCAGCCAGAGCTCGCCCGGCAGCCGGGCATGGACTTCGCGCAACGTCAGGCGGTCATCGGCCAGCGGCTCGAACAGCTGATCCTCCCACTCCCCGAACCAAAGCGGCGGCATGGGCGGCGCCGAGGTGCGGGCGACCCAGGAGCCCAGGGCGAACGCCAGCACGGCAATGACGAGGAAGAACATCCCGTAGACGGGGCGAATGCGCGGCATGGAGCTCTCCGGTTGCGCGGGCAGAAAAAAACCGCACCAGGGGTGCGGTTCTCGGACTCGCCGGGGTGCGTCGAAGCCAGTCAGGCTTCGATGCGACCCTTGAGCTTGTTCATCGCGTTCTTTTCCAGCTGACGGATACGCTCGGCGGACACGTTGTACTTGGCCGCCAAGTCGTGCAGCGTTGCCTTCTCCTCGGCCAGCCAGCGCTGGTAGAGGATGTCGCGACTGCGCTCGTCCAGGCCTTCCAGCGCCTCGTGCAGGCTGGCGGTGGAGCTGTCGCTCCAGTCCGCTTCCTCCAGCTGGCGCGCCGGGTCGTAGCGATGGTCTTCCAGGTAATGCGCCGGAGACTGGTAAGCGCTCTCGTCGTCGGCGTCGGCCGCCGGATCGAAGGCCATGTCATGCCCGGTGAGACGGCTTTCCATCTCGCGGACTTCACGGGCCTCGACGCCCAGGCTTTCGGCGACGCTGTTCACTTCGTCGTTGCTCAGCCAGGCCAGACGCTTCTTCTGGCTACGCAGGTTGAAGAACAGCTTGCGCTGCGCCTTGGTGGTCGCGACCTTCACGATCCGCCAGTTGCGCAGGATGAACTCATGGATTTCCGCCTTGATCCAATGGACGGCGAACGACACCAGGCGCACACCCATTTCCGGGTTGAAGCGCTTCACGGCCTTCATCAGGCCGACGTTGCCTTCCTGGATCAGATCGGCCTGAGCCAGGCCGTACCCGGAATAACTCCGGGCGATGTGCACGACGAAGCGCAGGTGCGCCAGAACCATTTGCCGTGCCGCTTCCAGATCTTGCTGATAGAAGAGGCGTTCGGCCAGTTCGCGCTCCTGCTCCGGCGACAACAGCGGGATGCTGTTCACGGAGTGCACATAGGATTCCAGGTTTGCACCGGGAACCAGGGCATAAACAGGTTGCAGAGAAGTGGTCATGCGAATCCTCCGATTCACGAAACTCGCGCAGTGTAGCACTGCGAAATCTGACTGCAAGCGGGTGTAAAAGTTCCTTTACACCCACTTGACCCCCGTAAATTCCGGGGGTTTCAGCGCGGCGCCAGCTCCCGCAGGTGGCGCGCCACGGCCAGCCAGGCGCCGATCCAGCCCAGCAGCACGGCGCCGACGGTGAGCGAAAGGCCGTCGTCCACCGGCACGCCAGCGAGGCCGAAGTCGCTGCCGTAGAGCCCGGCCAGATTGACCACTGCGTCGTTCAGCCAGTTCAGGCCGAACGCCAGCAAGGCCCAGGACAGGACGCCCGCGCCCAGGCCGTACAAGGCCCCCATATAGAGGAAGGGGCGGCGCACATAACCGTCCGTCCCGCCGACCAGCTTGATCACCTCGATTTCGTTACGGCGATTTTCAATGTGCAGGCGGATGGTGTTGCCGATGACCAGCAGCAGGGTCAGCACCAGCAGGATGGTCAGGCCGAAGACGAAGCGGTCGCCCAGCTTGAGGATTGCCGACAACCGCTCGACCCAGACCAGGTCCAACTGCGCCTGTTGTACACCCGGCAATTCGGACAACCGTTGACGCAAGGCATCCAGCTGCGCCTTGTCGATCTGCTTGGGCGTCACCGAGATCACCGCCGGCAGCGGGTTGTCAGGCAGTTCCTTCAAAGCCTCGCCAAGACCGGACTGTTCCTGCAGTTCTTTCAGCGCATCGTCGCGGCTGATCAGCTGCGCCTCGATCACGTCGGGCATTTTCTCGATCTGCTCACGCAGGTCCTGGCCCTTCGATTCGCTGGTCTTCAGATCAAGGAACAGCGAAATCTGCGCGGCGCGCTGCCACGAGCCGCCGAGGCGCTCGACGTTGTGCAGCAGCAGCGACAGGCCCATGGGCAGGCTGAGGGTGATGCCCATCACCAGGCAGGTGAAGAAGCTGCCGAGGGGATGGCTGAACAGGCGATGCAGGCTGTCGGCCAGGCTGGCGCGGTGGTTTTCTGCATAGGCGGCCAGCGAAGCGCTCTGGTCCTGGTTCTCGTGCTCGTCCGGGCGCTCGCGGGTGTTGCGCTGCGGCGTGCCCTCTTCCGGGCCGTGGGGCAGGTCGTTGGCGCTCATCAGGCGGTCTCCTCACGGTCGGCGATGATGCGGCCGCGCTGCAGGGTGATCATCCGGTGGTGCATCCGCGCGATCAGCGCCAGGTCGTGACTGGCGATCAGCACGGTGGTGCCCAGGCGGTTGATATCTTCGAACACGGACATGATTTCCGAGGCCAGGCGCGGGTCGAGGTTACCGGTGGGTTCGTCGGCGAGCAGCAGGGCCGGACGGTGCACCACCGCGCGGGCGATGCCGACGCGCTGCTGCTGGCCGGTGGAGAGGTCGGACGGCAGGTCCTGGGCCTTCTCCTTGAGGTTCACCCGCTCCAGCGCCTCTTCCACGCGGCGCGCGATCTCGGGCTTGGGCAGGCCGAGGATCTGCATCGGCAGGGCGACGTTGTCGAACACGCTGCGGTCGCTGAGCAGCTGGTGGTTCTGGAACACCACGCCGATCTGCCGGCGCAGGAAGGGAATCTGCGCGGTGGAGATACGCGACACATCCTGCCCGCCCAGCAGGAGCTTGCCGGAGGTGGGCCGCTCCATCGCCAGGATCAGGCGCAGCAGGGTGCTCTTGCCCGCGCCGGAGTGGCCGGTAACGAACATGATCTCGCCGCGGGGTACGCGGAACGAAATCTCGTGCAGGCCGACATGGCCGTTGGAATAGCGTTTTCCGACCTGCTCGAAACGGATCATGCGATCTCCCGGGTCTCGAAGAGTGCGCGGACGAAAGCGTCGGCTTCGAAGGTTCGAAGATCATCGATGCCTTCGCCGACGCCGATGTAGCGAATCGGCAGGCCGAACTGCTTGGCCAGGGCAAAGATCACCCCGCCCTTGGCGGTGCCGTCCAGTTTGGTCAGGGCAAGGCCGGTGAGCTCAACGGCGTTGTTGAACTGCTTGGCCTGGTTGATGGCGTTCTGCCCGGTGCCGGCGTCCAGCACCAGCAGGACTTCGTGGGGAGCCGTCTGGTCCAGCTTGCCGATCACGCGGCGCACCTTCTTCAGCTCTTCCATCAGGTTGTCCTTGGTGTGCAGGCGACCGGCGGTGTCGGCGATCAGCACGTCCACCCCACGGGCCTTGGCGGCCTGCACGGCGTCGAAGATCACCGAGGCGGAGTCGGCGCCGGTGTGCTGGGCGATTACCGCGATGTTGTTGCGCTCGCCCCACACCTGCAGCTGCTCGACGGCAGCGGCGCGGAAGGTGTCGCCAGCGGCCAGCATGACTTTCTTGCCGTCCAGCTGGAGCTTCTTCGCCAGTTTGCCGATGGTGGTGGTCTTGCCGACGCCGTTCACGCCGACGACGAGGATCACGTAGGGCTGCTTGCCGCCCTCGATGGCCAGCGGCTGCTCCACGGGGCGCAGCAGGCCGGTCAGCTCTTCCTGCAGGGCTTTGTACAGCGCCTCGCTGTCGGCCAGTTCCTTGCGCGCCACGCGCTTGGTCAGGTTCTGCACGATGGTGGTGGTGGCCTCGACGCCGACGTCGGCGGTCAGCAGGCGGGTTTCCAGTTCGTCGAGCAGGTCGTCGTCGATGGCCTTCTTGCCCAGGAACAGGCTGGCCATGCCCTCGCCGATGCTGGCGCTGGTCTTCGACAGGCCCTGCTTGAGGCGGGCGAAGAAGCCGATCTTGGCCGGTTCTGCGGCAGCGGGCTTGGCTTGCGGCTCCGGCTGTGCTTGCGGTTCGGGCTGCGCCTGGGGTTCGGCTTGCGGCTCTGGCTGGACCGTCACGACGGGCGCTACAGGCGCCGGCTGCACCGGGGTGAGTTGCACCGGAGCTGCGACCGGAACCGGCGGCAGCTCGACGGGCTGTACGACTTGTACGGGTTCGACGACCGGCTGCGGCGCTTCGGCGACGGCCGTCGGCTGCGGCTCGGGCTGCTTTGCCGGCTCGACGGGAACACTGGCGGACACCACGTCGGCCACCGGCTCGGGGATCGGCTCGACGCGCGGCGCGACGGGCTCGGCCTGGGCAACCGGCGAAGCGACGGGCGCACCGACCGATTCAGGCGCGGCCGGTTCATGCGAGGCAGGCGCCTGGACCTGCTGCTCGGCCTCGGCAACGGGCTGTTCGACGGCCTGCGGCTTCTTGCGCAACCAGCCGAACAGACCTTTCTTTTCCCCGGCGGGCGGGGCCTTCTTGTCGTCGTTGGAACCAAACATGTAGGGATCGAATCTCTAGGGGACGCCACGGAGACAGGCAGCAAAAAAGCCTCGAAACAGCTTTGAGAAGCCCTGAACGTGGCCGCCCGGAAAACGGATGGGTATCCTAGCATCTCCTCGCCCGCCGGGGTTAAGAGGCTGGCCGCCAGCCTGCATAGACCCTGCGGATAGCCCGAAAGGTTCATTCGACGATGAAAACCCTTGCACGCCGCCACGCCGGCCTGCTGCTCGGCTCTCTGTTGCTGCCGCTGATGGCGGTTGCCGCAGAACCACAGCCCACCCACGAATACACCCTGGACAACGGCCTGAAGGTCGTGGTCCGCGAAGACCACCGCGCCCCCGTGGTGGTTTCCCAGCTCTGGTACAAGGTCGGCTCCAGCTACGAGACGCCCGGCCTGACCGGCCTGTCCCACGCCCTGGAGCACATGATGTTCAAGGGCAGCCGCAAGCTCGGCCCGGGCGAGGCGTCGCTCGTGCTGCGCGAACTCGGCGCGGAAGAGAATGCCTTCACCACCGACGACTACACCGCCTATTACCAGGTGCTGGCCCGCGACCGCCTGTCGGTGGCGCTGGAGCTGGAAGCCGACCGCATGGCCCACCTCGCCCTGCCCGCCGACCAGTTCAAGAGCGAGATCGAGGTGATCAAGGAGGAACGCCGCCTGCGCACCGACGACAAGCCCAACGCGCTGGCCTTCGAACGCTTCAAGGCCGCCGCCTACCCCGCCAGCGGTTACCACACCCCGACCATCGGCTGGATGGCCGACCTGCAGCGCATGACCATCGAGGACCTGCGCCGCTGGTACCAGGCCTGGTACGCGCCGAACAACGCCACCCTGGTGGTGGTCGGCGATGTCAACGGCGACGAGGTGAAAGCCCTCGCGCAGAAGTACTTCGGCGAGATTCCCAAGCGCGACCTGCCCGCCGCTCGCAAGCCGCTGGAGCTGGCCGAACCCGGCGAGCGCCGCCTGACCATGCACGTGCGCACCCAGTTGCCGAGCCTGATCATGGGCTTCAACGTGCCTAGCCTGGGCAGCACCGACAACCCGCGCGAGGTCAACGCCCTGCGCCTGCTCTCGGCGATCCTCGACGGCGGCTACAGTGCCCGCCTGTCCTCGCGCCTGGAGCGTGGCTCGGAAATCGTCACCGGTGCCTCCGCCTCCTACGATGCCTTCGCCCGTGGCGACAGCCTGTTCTTCCTCTCCGCAACGCCCAACGTGCAGACCGGCAAGACCCTCGACCAGGTCGAGGCCGCGCTCTGGCAGCAACTGGAAGACCTGAAGAAGAACCCGCCGAGCCAGGAAGAGCTGGAGCGCGTGCGCGCCCAGGTCATCGCCGGGCTGGTCTACGAGCGCGACTCCATCGCAAGCCAAGCCAGCAACATCGGCGAACTGGAAAGCGTCGGCCTGTCCTGGAAAGTGGCCGATCAGGACCTGGAGTCCCTGCAGGCGGTCACCGCCGAGGACATCCAGAAAGCCGCCCGCACCTATTTCACCCGCTCCCGCCTGACCCTCGCCCAGGTCCTGCCGGAAGTCGCCACCGACAAGGAGCCGAGCCATGAGTGAACGCAATGGCCTGCGCTACGGCCTGGTCGGGCTGATCGTCATCGCGCTGATCGCCGGACTGGTGCTGTTCGTTTCCCGCCCCGCCGCCGATACCGGCGTAGCCAAGCCGGCCGTCGAGCCGAGCGCGCCCACCGGCCTGCAATCCCTCGCCGAAGCCGCCGGCAAGGCCCCCAGCCACCGCAAACTGAACATCCAGCAGTGGAAGACATCCGAAGGCGCCCGCGTACTCTTCGTCGAAGCCCATGAGCTGCCGATGTTCGACCTGCGCCTGACCTTCGCCGCCGGCAGCAGCCAGGACGGCGACGCCTACGGCTTGGCCATGCTGACCAACGCCATGCTCAACGAAGGCGTGCCCGGCAAGGACACCAGCGCCATCGCCGCCGGTTTCGAAGACCTGGGCGCCAACTTCGGCAACGGTTCCTATCGCGACATGGCGGTGGCCAGCCTGCGCAGCCTGAGCGAGCCGACCAGGCGCGACGCCGCGCTGGCGCTGTTCGACCAGGTGATCGGCCAGCCGACCTTCCCCGAGGATGCCCTGGTGCGCATCAAGAACCAGGTGCTGGCCGGCCTCGAATACCAGAAGCAGAACCCCGGCAAACTGGCGGGTCTGGAGCTGTTCAAGCGGCTGTATGGCGACCACCCCTACGCCCACTCCAGCGATGGTAATGAGCAGTCGATCCCGAAGATCACCACCGCTCAGCTACGCGCCTTCCACCAGAAGGGCTACGCCGCCGGCAACGTGGTCATCGCGATGGTCGGCGACCTGACCCGCGAGCAGGCCGAAAGCATCGCCAACCGTGTGTCCCAGTCGCTGCCCAAGGGCCCTGCCCTGCCGGCCCCTGCCGAGCCGCAGACGCCCAAGGCCGGTGTCACCCACATCGAGTTCCCGTCCAAGCAGACCCAGCTGATGCTGGCGCAGCTGGGCATCACCCGCAACGATCCGGACTACGCCGCGCTCTACCTGGGCAACCAGATCCTCGGCGGCGGCGGCTTCGGCACCCGGCTGATGGACCAGGTGCGCGAGAAGCGTGGCCTGACCTACGGCGTCTATTCCGGCTTCACCGGCATGCAGGCGCGCGGACCGTTCACCATCGGCCTGCAGACCCGTGCCGAGATGAGCGAAGGCACCCTCAAGCTGGTCCAGGACATCGTCCGCGACTACCTCGACAAGGGCCCGACCCAGAAGGAGATGGACGACGCCAAGCGCGAGCTGGCCGGCAGCTTCCCGCTGTCCACCGCGAGCAACGCCGACATCGTCGGCCAGCTGGGCGCCATCGGCTTCTACGACCTGCCGCTGGACTACCTGGAAACCTTCCTCAGCCAGGTGCAGGCGCTGAGCGTCGAGCAGGTGCAGCAGGCCATGCGCCGCCACGTCACCGCCGACGGTTTCGTCATCGTCACCGCTGGCCCCACCGTGCCGCAGAAGCCGCTGCCGCCGCCCACCGACAAGCCCGCCGAGCAGCCCGCCGGCGTACCGGAGCACTGATGAGCAAACGTCCTGGCGGCGCCCCGCGCGCCGCACAACGTCCCCATGGCGGCCAGGGCCAGCTGCGCATCATCGGCGGCGAATGGCGCAGCCGGCGCTTCGCCTTCCCCGACGGTCCGGGCCTGCGCCCGACGCCGGACCGGGTGCGCGAGACCCTGTTCAACTGGCTGGCGGCCTATGTGCCCGGCGCCCGCGTACTGGACCCCTTCGCCGGCAGCGGCGCGCTGTTCCTCGAAGCCCTTTCGCGCGGCGCCAGCGCGGGCCTGGCGCTGGACACCAACGCCGAGGCGGCGACCGCCCTGCGCAGCCACCTCGCCACCCTCCAGTGCACTAGCGGCCAGGTCCTGCTGACCGACGCCCTGCGCTATCTGGAGAGCCAACCGGCCGCCCCGTTCGACCTGGTGTTCCTCGACCCGCCCTTCCACCAGGATCTGCTGCAGAACACCTGCCGTCTGCTGGAAGAACGCGGCTGGCTGGCCAAGGACGCGTGGATCTACACCGAAAGCGAAGCCGTGCCGTCCAGCCTCGGGCTGCCGCCTAACTGGCGCCTGCACCGGGAGAAGAAAGCCGGGGCAGTGCATTACGCACTATGGCAGCGGGAAGCCTGAAACCCGGCGCTCCGCCGGCAAGTGGATGGCGCTAAACTGGCCTTCCACTTGCCGCATACCCCATTCATGAACGCCCCCTTCAAACCCGCCTGGTGGCTCCCCGGTCCGCACCTGCAGACCCTGTACGGCTCGCTGCTGCGCAAGGCACCGACACTCGATCGCAGCCGCGAGCGGCTGTGGCTGGAGGACGGTGACTTCATCGACCTCGACTGGCACGGCCCGCACGAGGCCGATACGCCGCTGGTGCTGGCGTTGCATGGGCTGACCGGCTCCTCGTCGTCGCACTACATCCTCGGCTTGCAGCAACAACTGGCGGCCCAGGGTTGGGCCAGCGTGGCGCTGAACTGGCGCGGCTGCTCGGGCGAGTCGAACCTGTTGCCGCGCGGCTATCACTCCGGCGTCAGCGAAGACCTCGCCGCCGTGGTCACCCATTTGCGGGCGAAGCGGCCGATGGCGCCACTCTACGCCGTGGGCTACTCGCTGGGCGGCAACGTACTTCTCAAGTACCTGGGCGAGTCCTCCGCCAGTTGCCCGCTGCGCGGCGCCGTGGCGGTATCGGTGCCATTCCGCCTGGACCAGTGCGCCGACCGCATCGGCATCGGTTTCTCCAAGGTCTACCAGGCGCATTTCATGCGCGAGCTGGTGGCCTATGTGCAGACCAAGCGCAAGGCCTTCGCCGCCGGCGGCCATGCGGAGAACCTCGCCGCGCTGGAGCGCCTCGGCCCGCTGGACGGCATGCGCACCTTCTGGGATTTCGACGACCGGGTGACCGCACCGCTGCACGGCTTCGCCGATGTCCACGACTACTATCGGCGGGCGTCCAGCCGCTATTACCTGAGTGGCATCCACGTGCCGACCCTGGTCATCCAATCCAGTGACGACCCCTTCATCCACGCCCGGAGCATTCCGCAGGCCGACGAACTGTCAGCCTCCACCGAACTGGAACTGCTGGCCCACGGCGGGCATGTCGGTTTCATCGGCGGCTTGCCGGGCCGGCCGGATTACTATCTGGAACGCCGCATCCCCCAGTGGCTGCAGCACCGGCACGGCGCCTGACTGTCCTGGATCAGCCGGCCGGGACGGCAATGGGGCAGACTGGAGGTGCACCCAGGAAGGGAAGGCCGGACAGGAGTGATGCCATGACCGACACGGCGCTGACGATTCTGCATAACCCGGCATTGAGCGATGCGCAGTGCGTCGGGATCGCCGCGCTCTACCGTGCGGTGGGCTGGGGCTCGCCCGGTACGACGCTCGAACTGCGCGAGCTCTACGAGTTCTCCAGCTACACCCTGCTGGCCCAGGACGGCGAGCAGGTCATCGGCCTGCTGCGGGCCGAGAGCGAGACGGCGCAGACCACCTGGCTGGCGGAGATCGCCGTGCTGCCGGGCTTCCAGTCGCGCGGCGTGGGGCGCCTGCTGATGGCGCGCTTCCTCGCCGACCATCCGCAACGCACGCTCTACACCGATGCCACCGAGGGCGTGGAAGCCTTCTTCGTGCGCCACGGCATTGCACTGCGCCGGCCCCGGGTGCCGGGGCCGCGCAAGGCGGATGGGTGAAGGTCAGGCTCGGGCAAGGCGGCGGATAACGCCGGCGCGTTATGCGCCCTACGCGGGGCCGCCGACGGACTCCCCCGCTGGCTCAGTCTTCCAGCGGCACGTACAAGCGGTCGAACACCGCCGCCACCGCCTCGCGCGCATCCGGGGCGATATGCCCGCTTTCCAGCGCCAGCACCTGGTAGAGCCCCCGACGCAGCTGGGCTTCGCTGAGGTCGCCGGCCGCTTCGCGGGTGGTGCACAGGTAGCGCACCCAGGAGGTGAGGATGATCCAGGCGTTCAGGGTCAGGGACTCGAGCTGGGTGTCGTCCATCAGCAGGATGCCGGCGTCGACGAAGCCGCGATAGACGGCCTTGGCGTTGACCAGCGCGCGCCGGGCGAAGCGACGGTAGTTGGCGGCCAGCTCCGGGTCGGCGTCGAGCAGGTGCTCAAGATCGCGGTGCAGGAAGCGGTAGCGCCACATCGCCTCCAGCAGCGACTCGAGGTAGTAGATCTTGTCTTCCACCGTCAGCGCGCGGTCTTCCGGTACGCGCAGGAACTGGTCCACGTAGCCTTCGTACTCGGCGAACAGCTCGGCGATGATCGCCTGCTTGTTGCGGTAGTGGTAGTACAGGTTGCCCGGCGAAATCCCTAGGTGCGCGGCGATGTGGTTGGTGGTGACGCTGCGTTCACCCTGGGCGTTGAACAGCTCCAGGCTGGCCTGGACGATGCGCTCGCGGGTCTTGATGCGTGGGGCCATTCGCGGAACTCGTGAAGACGGATTGCGGGGCAAAGGTACACCTATTGCTACCGCGTAACACCTGGGCAGGCACAGCCCAACTTTTCGTTGGCTGGGCGTGACGACGCGGACGCGGCATGCTGATTGACAGTCTAGAGTAATTGCTCTAAAAATCCAGCGACAGCACAATAACCTGAAGCGCCTACCCACCGGACGCTTCTCCCAGTCGCTTCCGCCAAGGAGCCCGTCATGGTCGCCGACATCGCCTACCTGCAGCAGAGCCAGCAGCAGATCAGCCAGCTGGAATCCCTCCTCGAACGCCAGCGTCAGGCCTATCGCGCCAACCCGATGCCCGACGCCGGCCAGCGCATCGCCTGGCTGAAGAGCCTCGCCAACCTGCTGGTCACCGAGCAGCAGGCGATCATCGAAGCGATCAACAGCGACTTCAGCAACCGCTCGGCCGACGAGACGCTGCTGGCCGAGGTGATGCCCGCCCTGCACGGCGTGCACTACGCCGCCAGGCGCGTGAAGAAATGGATGAAGCCGTCCCGGCGCAGCGTGGGCATGCAGTTCCAGCCGGCCTCGGCCAAGGTCATCTACCAGCCGCTGGGCGTGGTGGGCGTGATCGTGCCGTGGAACTACCCGCTGTTCCTCGCCATCGGCCCGCTGACCGGCGCCCTGGCCGCCGGCAACCGCGTCATGATCAAGATGAGCGAATCCACCCCGGCCACCGCGCGCATGCTCAAGGCGCTGCTGGCCAAGATCTTCCCCGAGGACATGGTGGCGGTCGTCGAAGGCGAGGTAGAGGTTGGCGTGGCCTTCTCCAAGCTGCCCTTCGACCACCTGCTGTTCACCGGCGCCACCAGCATCGGCAAGCACGTGATGCGCGCCGCCGCCGAGAACCTCACCCCGGTGACCCTGGAACTGGGCGGCAAGTCGCCGGCCATCGTCTCCACCAGCGTGCCGATGAAAGACGCCGCCGAGCGCATCGCCTTCGGCAAGTCGCTCAACGCCGGGCAGACCTGCGTGGCGCCGGACTACGTACTGGTGCCGCACAACCGCGTCGACGAGTTCGTCGAGAGCTACCGCCAGGTGGTGCAGGGCTTCTTCCCGAAACTGGAGAACAACCCGGACTACACCGCGATCATCAACGAGCGCCAGCTGTCGCGCCTGAACGGCTACCTGGCCGACGCCAAGGCACGCGGCGCCACGGTCATCCCGCTGTTCCCGCAGGCCCAGGGCCGCCGCCTGCCGCAGGCGCTGCTGCTGAACGTGACCGACGAGATGAAGGTGATGCAGGAAGAGATCTTCGGCCCGCTGCTGCCGGTGATCCCCTACCAGAACCTCGACGAAGCCCTGGGCTACATCAACGAGCGCGACCGTCCGCTGGCGCTGTACTACTTCGGCTACGAAAAGCGCGAGCAGGACTACGTGCTGGCGCGTACCCACTCCGGTGGCGTGTGCCTGAACGACACCCTGCTGCACGTGGCCCAGGACGACATGCCGTTCGGCGGCGTCGGTCCGTCGGGCATGGGGCACTACCACGGCCATGAAGGCTTCCTGACCTTCAGCAAGGCCAAGGGCGTGTTCAGCAAGCCGCGCTTCAACGCCGCGCGGGTGATCTACCCGCCCTACGGCAAGTCGCTGCAGAAGCTGGTGTACAAGCTGTTCATCCGCTGATCTCCCCGACCGCCGGCAACCCCGGCGGCGTTCCACACAGGTGAAAGAACAAGAATGACAGACACCTCCCTGAGCGCACCGGGCCTGTCCCGGCGTGGCGTTCTCAAAGTCGGCCTGCTCGGTGGCGCCTTCCTTGCCACCGCCGGCGTCACCGCCACTCTCAGCGGCTGTTCGGCCAGCGCCCCGGCCAATGGCTACAAGGTCCTGCGCGATTCCGACATGCCCTTCCTGCGCGCCCTGATCCCGGTGATGCTGGCCGGCGCCGTGCCCGCCGAGCGCATGGCAGACGCGGTCAAGGGCACCCTGGAAAGCCTCGACTTCAGCCTCAACCGTCTCTCCCCGGAGATGCTCAAGCTCACTGTCCAGCTGTTCGACGTGCTCGCCCTGCCGATCACTCGCGGTCCGCTGACCGGTATCTGGGGCAGCTGGGACAACGCCAGCGCCGCCGACGTGAAGCACTTCCTCGAACGCTGGCAGAACAGCTCGATCTCGCTGCTGAAGATGGGCCACAGCTCGCTGCTGCAACTGGTCCTGATGGCCTGGTACGGCCGACCGGAGTCCTGGGGCCATTGCGGCTACCCCGGACCGCCGAAGGTCTGAGCCCGTCAGAACAACCAGAATTAGCCTGAGAGAATCCCGATGCCTGTACCCGATCTGTTCGCCGCTGGCCTCGCCGGTGGCTGGAAAGTCCATGACGGCTCCCGCCTGGAAAACGACCTGACCCTCGAAGCCGACGTGGTGATCGTCGGCACCGGCGCCGGTGGCGGCACCACCGCCGAAACCCTCAGCGCCGCCGGCTTCAAGGTGCTGCTGGTGGAAGAAGGCCCGCTGCGCACCAGCTCCGACTTCAAGATGCAGGAAGCCGACGCCTATCCGACCCTGTACCAGGAAGGTATCGGCCGGATGAGCAAGGACGGCGCCATCACCATCCTCCAGGGCCGCGCCGTGGGCGGCACCACCCTGGTGAACTGGACGTCCAGCTTCCGCACGCCGGACCTGACCCTGGATCATTGGGCCAAGGAGCACGGCGTCAAGGGCCACAGCGTGGCCGAGATGGCGCCCTGGTTCGAGAAGATGGAACAGCGCCTGGGCGTCGCGCCCTGGGCACTGCCGCCGAACGCGAACAACGACGTGATCCGCAAGGGTTGCGACAAGCTCGGCCTGCACTGGAAGGTCATCCCACGCAACGTGCGCGGCTGCTGGAACCTGGGCTACTGCGGGATGGGCTGCCCGACCAACGCCAAGCAGTCGATGCTGGTGACCACCATTCCGGCCACCCTCGACAAGGGCGGCGAGCTGCTCTATCTCGTCCGCGCCAACCGCCTGCTGATCGACGGCGACAAGGTCAGCGGCCTGGAGTGCCTGGCCATGGACGAGCGCTGCGTCGCCCCCACCGGCCGCAAGATCACCGTCAAGGCACGTCACTACGTGCTGTCCGGCGGTGGCATCAACACCCCGGCGATCCTCATGCGCTCCAAGGCGCCGGACCCGAACGGACGCGTCGGCAAGCGCACCTTCCTGCACGTGGTGAACTTCAGCGCCGCGCTGTTCGACGAGGTGATCAACCCGTTCTATGGCGCACCGCAGTCGATCTACTCCGACCACTTCCAGTGGGACGACGGCGCCACCGGGCGCATGTCCTACAAGCTCGAAGTGCCGCCACTGCAACCCTCGCTGAGCGCCACCCTGCTCGGACGCTTCGGCGAGGACAACGCCCTGCGCATGGAGCAGCTGCCGCACACCAACGTGATCCTCGCGCTGATGCGCGACGGCTTCCACCCGGACAGCGCGGTGGGCACCGTCAGCCTGCGCGGCGACGACACCCCGGTGCTCGACTACCAGATGACCGACTACACCTGGGACGGCATCCGCCGCGCCTATCACACCATGGCCGACATCCAGTTCGCCGCTGGCGCCAAGGCCGTGCTGCCGATGCATGCCGACGCCGACTATGTGAAGACCGCCAAGGAAGCCCACGCCTTGATCGACAGCCTGAGCCTGGAGCTGTACCGCACTCGCCTGGGCAGCGCCCATGTGATGGGTGGCTGCGCCATGGGCGAAGACCCGAAGCAGGCGGTGTGCGACAGCCTCGGTCGCCATCACCAGCTGCAGAACCTGTCGATCCACGACGGCTCGCTGTTCCCTACCAGCATCGGCGCCAACCCGCAGCTGTCGGTCTACGGCCTCACCGCGCAACTCTCCGCCGCACTGGCCGAGCGCCTGGGCAAGGCGTAAATCTCCACGGCAACCGGCAAAAACCCACGCACAGGCTCTGGAACGGGGCCTGCGCGTGACTGCCCGGTCCGCCGCCTATAAACTCAGGTAGTCCGCGCGCGGAAGCACTACCAAGGTCGCTTGGCCCCACGGACGTGCTGCGTTACCATCCGCCCCGCTGATGCCCAGCCTGCCAACAAGAGCCGACCAGGACGCCGCGATGAATCGAGTGCTGTACCCGGGTACCTTCGACCCCATCACCAAAGGCCATGCCGATCTGGTCGAACGCGCCTCGCGACTGTTCGACCAGGTAATCATTGCCGTCGCCGCCAGCCCCAAGAAGAATCCGCTGTTCCCGCTGGAGCAACGGGTCGAGCTGGCCCGCCAGGTCACCTCGCACCTGCCCAATGTCGAAGTCGTCGGATTCTCCTCGCTGCTCGCGCACTTCGCCAAGGAACAGAACGCCAACATCCTGCTGCGCGGCCTGCGCGCGGTGTCGGACTTCGAGTACGAATTCCAGCTGGCCAACATGAACCGCCAGCTCGCCCCTGACCTCGAAAGCATGTTCCTCACCCCGTCGGAGAAGTACTCCTTCATCTCCTCCACCCTGGTGCGCGAAATCGCGGCGCTGGGCGGCGACATCACCAAGTTCGTCCATCCCGCGGTCGCCGGCGCCCTGGCCGAGCGCTTCAAGCGCTGACCGCGCCAGCGATCCCCGAGCGCATGCCGGGCCTCCCCCAGGCCCGGCTTTTCTGCTAGAACTGCAGAGCCCCGCCGCACCTTGCGGCCCGAAGGGGCACCATCCGCCGAACGACACGGACACGTCTCCTCAAGAAGAACAACAAGAGGCGAGGCCATGCTCCGCAAGAGCCAGCACCCCGATGCGCTTTCACCGCAGGAGTGGGCGAGCTTCATGCCCACCCCCGCGCAAACCTCCAGCGACAGCCACGGCTGGTCGTCGATCACCGCCCGCCGCCATCTGCACCCCACCCGCGGGCACATCGAGCCGCCACCGTTGGCCGCGCACTTCATCGTCATCCACCTCGACACCCCCGGCGATCTCGGCGTCCGCCTCAATGGCCAGTGGCTGCGCGGACACAGTCGTCCAGGGCAGATCTCGATCATGTCGGCGAACCAGGAGAACGCCTGGGAATGGTCGTCGGCGATCGACTCCCTGCATGTCTGCCTGGACCCGCAGGTACTGCGCCGCACCGCGCGCGAATCGGATTTCCCGGCATTCGAACTGACCGACGGGATCGGCCTGGAGAACCCGGCGATCTACAACATCGGCCTGGGCCTGCTCGACGAGCTGCATGGCAACAAGCCCGGCTCACGGGCCTACGTGCAGGCACTGACCCAGACCTTCTGCCTGGAACTGCTGCGCGGCCACTGCAATCTCCTGGCCGAGGAGCAGGACGAGCGCCTGGCGCTCTCGCCGCACAAGCTCAAGGCGGCGCTGGACTTCGTCGAAGCGAGCCTGGCGCAGAACATCTCGGTGGAAGACATCGCCACGGCGGCGCACAGCAGCCCCTGTCACTTCGCCCACACCTTCCGCAAGGCCATGGGCGTGTCGCCCTACCACTATCTGCTGCAACGGCGCATCGAGCGCGCCAAGGTGCTGCTGCGGGAAACCGACGCGCGCATCAGCGACGTGGCCCTGGCCACAGGGTTCTCCAGCCAGAGCCACTTCACCGCGTGCTTCCACCGCACCTGCCAGGAAACGCCCGGACGCTTCCGCCAGCGCACCGGCGACTGACAGCCGGAGCCCGGCGAGCGGGCTCCGTGCGCAGGCTCAGCGATAGCCGCCCTTGCCCGCCGGCATGATCCAGAGCCGGGTCAGCAGGCAATACACCACCGCCGCGACCAGCACCGACGGCAGCGACGCGGTGGTGAAGGCGTAGGGGCCATGGCTTTCGTAGGTCAGCGGATCGAGCAGGACGACATAGGTCGCGCACCCCGCCGCCATCGCCAGCACCGCCGCCGGGTTGACCCCGAGCCAGAAGCGGTAGGGGCTGGCCGGACCGTTGTCGAACAGTGCGCGCACCACGATCCGGCGCCGGCGCATCAGGTAGTAGTCGGCGATCTGGATGCCGCACAGCGGCGCGAAGCCGACCCCGATGAAGGCGAGGAAGGTGCCGAAGTTGGCGAAGAACAGCTCCGGGATAATCAGCCCGACCAGTGCCACCGGCAGAATGGTGATCAGCAGGATCGCCGGCCAGGACAGGCGCTCCAGCGCCTTGAAGTGCTGCAGGCCGATGGCCGAGGCGTAGACCCCCGCCACGGCGGTGCCGAGGTTGGCGGCGGCGACGAACAGCAGCGCGACGATGCCATAGGTCGGCCCGCCGATGCTGCGCAGCCACTCCGACGGGTCGGACACCTGCAGCACCAGGACTCCAGCGATACCGATCAGGCTCAGTGCCGGTACTGGCGCCGACATGCCGAGCATGATCGGCAAGGCTGCCGTGCGGCCTTTAGGCGCCATCCGCACCATGGCGCCCATGTACGGCCACCAGGACAGCAGCGAGGCGATGCCGATCTCGACACCGGTGGTGTAGTTCCACAGGCGGTCCGGCGAGGCGGACGCCGGCACCGCGCTGGCCAGCTCGTCCCAGCGCTGGCTGACGATGATGTAGAGCATCCAGAAGCCCACCAGGACGTGCACCACCAGGATCTTGGCAACCCGATCGACTCCGCTCGAGCCCTTGAGCAGGAAGCAGAACACCAGCGAGCAGGCCAGCAGTATGGTCATCGGCACCAGCAACGCGCCGCTGCCGTCCTTGATCACGCCCAGCGCCAGCAGCAACTGGGTGGTCGACTTGGCGAAGAAGATCAGCAGCAGGGAGTTCCAGCCGACGATCGAGATGAACTGCATGGCGCTGACCAGCACCCAGCCGCGGTTGCCGAACTGCGGCTTGACCGAGGCGATCGAGTCGACGCCGAAACGCATGCACACCGGCACCACGGCCAGTGCCACCAGCAGCATGCCAATCATGCAGCCGGCGCTGAGGGAGATCGAGCCGCGCAGGAACGGCAGGTAGGCGCCAACGTAGCCGCCGATGAGATAGCACCAGGTCGCCGCCGCCGCGGTGGCCAGCGAGATGCCCAGTTTCCAGCTGCCCCAGGTGCGCTCCCCGCGCAGCAGCGGCAGGGCGCTCTTGTCCGCCTCGACGGCGGCGCTGGCGGCGGACCGTGCAGCCGTCGAGGCCGTGGATACTTGTCCGTTCATGCGTACCACCCCGCTACCAGCGCCACCACCGGCAGGACCAGCCCGAGCAGGAGCAGCCAGAACCAGCTCATCGCATCGAAGTCGTCGCCCTGCTCATCCGGGTCTTCCAGCAACCGCAGACGTCTTTCCAGTTCGCCCGTTTGTTCTTGCATTTTTTCGGCCCTCATCCAGAAAGGTCCGCCGCGCCTACCGGCACGGCGAAGTGTTTGCATCGGTTGCTGACTCAGCGCGCTCCCGGGAAGGCTTCCTCGTCGCGGAACGGGAACCACCAGAAGTCCTGCGCCGAGGCCGCCGGGTCCATCATCACGAACTTGCTGTGGCGGAAGGTATCCAGGCCTTCGGCCCCCAGTTGGC
This sequence comes from Pseudomonas sp. SCB32, assembly GCF_009189165.1. Lineage (NCBI taxonomy): Bacteria > Pseudomonadati > Pseudomonadota > Gammaproteobacteria > Pseudomonadales > Pseudomonadaceae > Pseudomonas > Pseudomonas sp. SCB32. Next base: position 391,209 of record NZ_CP045118.1, on the reverse strand, counting down.
GCCCCATCCCCGATTGCTTGCGGCCGCCGAACGGGCCCGCGTCGTTGTCCAGCAGCGGCGCATTGACCCACACCATGCCGGCCTCCAGTGCGTGCACGGCGCGCATGCTTTCCTCGAGGTCGGTGGTGTAGATGGTCGAGCCAAGACCGTAGCGCGAGTCGTTGGACAGCTTCAGCGCCTCGTCCAGGCTTTCGACCCGGCAGATTGGCGCCACCGGGCCGAAGCTCTCGTCATGCATGATGTCCATCTCCGGGCGCACGTCGCGCAGCACGGTCGCCTCGGCGAACCAGCCCTGCTCCAGGCCGCGCGGGCGACCACCACCGGCCGCAACGCGGGCGCCCTGCTCGATGGCGCGGTGGAGAATGCGCTCGTAGCGCTCGCGCTGCACCCGCGAGGCGAGCGGCCCCATGTCCACCTTGTCCAGGCCGTTACCGACGCGGATGCGCCCGGCATGGTACGCGAGGCGCTCGACGAAGGCGTCGTACACCGCGTCGTGCACGTAGAAGCGTTCCGACGAGGCGCATACCTGCCCGCAGTTGAGGTAGGCGCCGAAGGCGGCGCCACGCGCGGCGATGTCCAGCGGTGCCGAGGGCATCACGATGAAGGGGTCGTTGCCCGAGGTTTCGATCAGGGTGCGCTTGTACAGCCCGGCGCACTCGCGGGCGACGATGCGCCCGGTCTCGATCCCGCCGGTGAACGCCACCATGTGCGTGTTGGGGTGCCGTACCAGTTGCTGGGCGACCTCGGCGCCGCCGGTCAGCACCTGCACCACCCCCTCGCCCAGCGCAGCGAAGGCCTGGACAAACTGCAGGGTGGTCAGCGACGTCAGCTCGGAGGGCTTGATGATCACCGAGTTGCCCGCCGCCAGCGCCGCGGCGGCCTGCCAGCAGAGCAGGCAGAGCGGATAGTTGAAGGGCAGGATCAGCACCACCACGCCCAGCGGTTCCTTCAGCGAGAAGTTGAACTGCCCGTCCACCACCGGACCGGTGACCCGGCCGATCTCATGGCGGCCCAGTTCCGCGTAGTAGTCCACCGCCGTGGCCGACCAGGAGACCTCGTCGAACGACTCCTTGTAGGTCTTGCCGATCTCGCGGGTCAGCATTTCCGCCACCAGCGGCTGCTGCCGGCGGATTTCCGCGGCGACCGCATGCAGGGCCTCGGCGCGGTGCAGGCCGTTGCTGCGGTTCCACAGCTGCTGCGCGCGATTGGCCACGGCGACCGCGCGCTCGACCTCCTCGCGGCTGGCGTCGCTGATCTGGCCGATGCGCTGCTCGGTGGCCGGGTCGAGGACATCCTGGCTGGCAGCGCCGGAGGATGGGCGCAGTTGGCCGTCGATCCATTGGCAACCGCTGAGCCGAGCAAAGTGTTCAAGAGCATTCATGGCGCGCTTTCCTTTCTGACGACTGTGGCTTGAGTCCGAAGAACCCGGCGGTCGGGTTCGGTTCAGCGCCAGACTAGGGCTGCCGCAGGCCGTCGATCTTTCAGCTTCCTGCGGCGCTTTGCGCATTCCTGCGAATTCTTCGGCGGTTGCCCTGTCAGCCAGCAGGTGCGCCGAAGCCCCCGATGCGGCACAATTCCAGCATTCCTGTTGCTGACAGCCATGCTCGAGGGCATGGCCGGAGTTATTCGATGTCCCTGAAAATCACCGACGATTGCATCAACTGCGACGTCTGCGAGCCTGAGTGCCCCAACGCCGCGATCTCCCAGGGCGAGGAGATCTATGTGATCGACCCGAACCTGTGCACCGAGTGCGTCGGCCACTACGACGAGCCGCAGTGCCAGCAGGTCTGCCCGGTCGACTGCATCCCGCTCGACGAAAACAACGTCGAGAGCAAGGAAGCGTTGATGGAGAAGTACAAGAAGCTCACCGGCAAGGCCTGATCCGGCGCATTTCGACATTTTTTCATTGAGCTCTCACAAACCGTTGGGCCGCGGGATTGTCTATCCTCCCTAGTTCGCCCCATTAGGTTTTCCAGCCGGCGCTGCCGGCGGTTCGTGAGATGCCATGTCCCTGTTGAATATCCGCTCCCGCGCGTCCCTGCTCGGCTTCTGCAGCCTCCTGCTGCTCAGTGCCGCCCTGCACGCCGCGGAACACCCGGCGCAGGCCAGCGTCGCCACCGCCCATCCGGCCGCCACCGTGGCTGGACTGGAAACCCTCGCCGACGGCGGCAACGCCTTCGATGCCGCCGTGGCCATCAGCGCCGCGCTGGCAGTGGTCGAGCCCTACGGCTCGGGCCTGGGCGGCGGCGGTTTCTTCCTGCTGCGCCAGGCCGGCAACCCGCCGACCTACCGCTTCATCGACGCCCGCGAGCGCGCTCCGCTGGCCGCCCACGCGCAGATGTACGAGCGCAATGGCAGGGTCGACCCGCAGCTGTCGCTCAACGGTGCATTGGCCGCCGGCATCCCCGGCCTTCCCGCCGCACTGGCCGACATCACCAGCCGCTACGGCAGGAAGACCCTGGCCAATAACCTGGTGCCGGCGATTCGCCTGGCCACCGACGGCGTTTCCATCGATCGCATCTACATCGACCGTGCGTCCTGGCGTCTGGATGCCATGCGCAAGGACCGCGAAACCGCGCGCATCTTCCTGGCCCAGGGCAACCTGCCCGAGGAATGGGACCTGCTGCGCCAACCGGAACTGGCGCGCACCCTGGAACGGCTGGCGCGCTACGGGCGCATCGGCTTCTACGAAGGCGAGACCGCCGACAAGTTGGTGCAGGGCGTCCGCGCCGCCGGCGGCCTCTGGAGCTCGGAGGACCTGGCCAGCTACCGCACCGTCGAGCGCCAGGCACTGCGCTTCCCGCTGAACGACGGACGCGAGCTGATCAGCGCCCCGCCGCCTTCCGCCGGCGGCGTGGCCCTGGCCCAGAGCCTGGGGATGCTGCAGCAACTGCCGTGGCAGAAGGCCGACCCGGTGCAGCGTGTGCATTACGTGGTGGAAGCGCTGCGCCGCGCCTACCGTGATCGCGGCCTGCTGGGCGACCCGGACCGCGTAGCCAACCCGGTGCCGCAGCTGCTCGCCCCGGACTACCTCAAGAAACTGGCCAGCGGCATCGACCCGCAGCGCGCCACCCCCAGCTCCTCCCTGCCGGCGGCAGCCGCCTGGCGCGAGGGCGACCACACCACTCACTTCGTGGTCATGGATGCGGACGGCAACGCGGTGGCCGCCACCCTCTCGGTCAACCTGCCGTTCGGCGCCGCCTTCACCGTGCCCGGCACCGGTGTGCTGCTCAATGACGAGATGGACGACTTCGCCACCGACGTCAGCGGCGCCAACGCCTATCAGTTGGCCGGCAGCCAGGCCAACGCCGTGGCCTCCGGCAAGCGCCCGCTGTCGAGCATGAGCCCGAGCTTCATCGAGAGCCCGACGGAGCTGGCGGCCTTCGGCACCCCCGGCGGCAGCCGCATTCCCAGCATGGTGCTGCTGTCGATGCTGGACTACCTGGACGGCAAGCCGATCCAGCAATGGGTGTCGTCTCCGCGCTATCACCACCAGTACCTGCCCGACGTGATCGAGCACGAGCCGCGCGCCTTCAGCGGCAGCGAAATGGCCGAGCTGAACCGCCGCGGCTATACGCTCAAGGACGTCGGCCGCGCCTACGGCAACCAGCAGGTGCTGTTGTGGAACAAGAAGTCCGGTGAGGTGCAGTCGGCGAGCGATCCGCGCGGTATCGGCCTGGCCACGGAGCTCGCGGCACCGCTGCGCTGATCAGGGCGGGCTGTTCAGGGCTGGAGCAGGGCCGGCACGTCGTCGTCCTGCGGCTCGAACAGGCCGTGCTCGGTGCCCAGCTGCAGCACGTTGCGCAGGCTCTGGATGATGCGGCTGACGTAGCCCAGGTCGTTCATCAGCGAACTGGTCTGCAGGCCGTCCAGCTCCTGCTGGCGCACGGCGGCGAACAGGCGCTGGCGGAAGGCCGCGTCGAAGGCCGCCGCACTCTCGTCGAGCAATTGCAGGCGCGCCAGGAGCGCGGTTCCCGGTAGCTCGCCACCGATCAGCGCCCCCAGCGCCCGAACTTCCCGCAGCATGCCGAGCAGGTGGCGGCGCAGCTCCACGTACGACTCGCGGGTGGTTGAGGGCTCGCCCTGCAAGGCCTGACCGAGGTTCTTCTGCAGGTGCTTGGCGTCCTTCACCGCGTCCACCAGTTGCAGCGCCACCACCTGGCAGGACAGCCAGAAGCGCTGGTGCTCCTCGTCCAGTGGCACCTCCAGGCGCCCCATGAAGCTCAGCAAGTCGCCGTAGACGCCCTTGATATGGCGCTGGTAGAGGACCTCCGCGCCCAACGCGTGACTATCGGGGGCGGCCCGCAACGGACTCTCGTCGACACGGGGCTGGGTCAGCATCTCCACCGGCAGGTAGAGCGCGTGGCAGATCACTTCGATGCTCAGCCGGCCGAGGTGGCGCAGCTCCTGCAGGACCGCGCTGGCCGCTGCGTCGGCGGAATCCAGTGCGCGCTCGTTGAGGTAGCGCGCATGGGTGCGTTCGATGGTCGGCAGGGCGGGCGCCAAATCGGTGATCAGTACCGGCGGCTCCTCCACCTCCGGCAACCAGCGCACCAGCGCCGTGGCCAAGGCTCCCTGCAGCGGCCAGAACAACAATACGCCCATGCCATTGAACAGCGTGTGGAACAGCGCCAGCTGGATCATCGGGTTGTCCGCCAACCCCAGCGGCGTCACCAGCGCGTGTACCAGCCAGGTCAGCGGCGAGAGCAGGAAGAACGCCAGCACCCCGGTCACCACGTTGAACAGCACGTGTGCCAGCGCCAGCCGTTGCCCGCTGCGGTTACCGCCCAGGGAGCCGACGAAGGCCGTGGTGACGCTGCTGCCAATGTTGGAACCAATGGCGATCGCCAGGCTCTGGCCCAGCTCCAGCTGTCCGCCGGCCAGTGCCGCGAGGGTGAGCATCAGGGTGGCGTGGCTGGACTGCAGCACCACGGTAATCAGCATGCCAAAGGTGACGAACAGCAGCGCACCGAGCATGCCCTCGGCCTGCAACTCGCGGGTGTCCAGGGCATCGCCAAAGCTTCCGAAACCCTCCTTGATCTGGTCGATGCCCAGGAAGATGAAGGCGATACCCAGCAGGATGCGCCCGGCAGCCTTGCTCTTGGCGCCGTTGAAACCCATCAGCACGCCGAATACCAGCAGCGGCAGGGCCAGCGGGCTCAGGCTGAGGTTCTGCCCGGCCAGGGCGAGCAGCCAGATACCGCTGGTAGCGCCGAGGTTGGCGCCGAAGAGAATGGCGATGCCACCGGCAAGCTGGATCAGCCCGGTGCTGATGAACGCGATGGTGAGCAGGGAGACCAGGGTGGAGGATTGCAGCAGGAAGGTGCCGAACAGGCCGAACAGCAGGCTCTTGCCGCGAGTGGCGGTGCTTTTTTCCAGCCAGCGCTCCAGCTGGCTGCCGGCCAGGTCGCGCAGCCCCTCTTCCAGGCACTGCATGCCGAACAGGAACAGCGCCAGCCCGGCGCCCAACTGCAGCAGGCCGGCACTGGACCAGAAGCTATAACCTAGGCCTACGGCAACCAGCAGCAGAAGCACTGGACGCAGGTGCTTCTTCAGCCGGGGCGTGTCCATACGTTACCTGCTGGAGTCAACGCATCGGCCAGGATGCGTCCGCTATCACAGGGCGGCCCGATGGCGACCGCCCCATACGGGCAGAACTCAGTCCTGCTTGTAGCCGCTCTTGGTGCAGCCCAGGCAGCGGACGAAGGCCGACTTGCCCGGCTCGACCACCAGCGCCTCGCCGGCTTCCTTGACGTTGCCACCCAGCGCGCTGAACGGCAGGGTCACCACGAACGCGGCAGCACCTACCACGGTGGCGGCGATCAGCAGCGGACGGGCGAAGAGCAGGTCGCCCATCATGGCGTAGCCTGGCGGTGCCTCGACGGTGTAGATCGGGTCGCCGCTGGCGCTGGAGGCCACCACTTCTTCGGCGACGGCCGGCATCGACGACAGTCCGCAGGTCAGAGCCAGGACAACGGCGGTGGTGCGAAACAGGTTCATGGAGAGAAGTCCTTTTTATGTAGTTGGGCAGGCAGACTGCCATTAACTATAACAGCGCTCCGTGACTTGTCGCGTGACAGCCTTCAATCGCCGAAGAATGCGTATTCAGGCTTTTTCGGTACAAACGGCTGGTAGAAATCCAGCATCCGCCGCAAATCACCCGCCTCATCGCCCGTCGGCCAGTAGGGCTCGCCGATGACAATGCGCCGCCCCGGATAGTCCAGCGCCGCCAGTACGATGGGCACACCCGCGCCCCGGGCGATGTGGTAGAAGCCCATTTTCCAGCGCTCGACCTTCTTGCGCGTGCCCTCCGGGGAGAGGATCAGCATCATCTCGCGGCTCTCGTTGAAGGCCTTTACCGCCTGGTCGACAGTGTTGAGCTTGAGGTGCCGCTGGATCGGAATACCGCCCCAGCGACGCATCAACCCGCCCCAGGGGCCACGGAACAGCGTGTGCTTGCCGAACCAGCGGGCATTCAGGCGCAGCACGAACTTGGCGGCCAGGAACAGCATGAAGTCCCAGTTGGACGTGTGGTGAGCGCCGATCACCACGAACTTGTCGAGGGCGGGCAGCGAACCCTCGATGCGCCAGCCCGCGCAGCGCAGCATGGCGCGGCCGAGCGCCTCGGCCAGCGGATTGCGGGGCAGATAATTGCCGGACATGAATCACCTGGTGGCCCCCTGTGTAGGGGCCATTGTTGTTATGGGTTGGAGGACGACAGGTTAACGCTGGCGGGCAGCGTCAACGTTGGCAGCGCGGACAGTAAACGCTGGCACGCTGGCCGAGACGGACCTCGCGCAGGGTCGAGCCGCAGACCTTGCAGAACTCGCCACCACGTCCGTAGACGAACAGTTCCTGCTGGAAGTAACCCGGCTGCCCGTCGCCGCCGACAAAGTCGCGCAGCGTGGTGCCACCGCGTTCGATGGCGATCGCCAGGATGCGCTTGATCTCCTGCGCCAGCTTCAGGTAGCGGGCACGGGAAACGGAGCCGGCCTCGCGACGCGGGTCGATGCCGGCGGCGAACAGCGCCTCGGTGGCGTAGATGTTGCCCACACCCACCACCACCGCGTTGTCCATGATGAAGGGCTTCACCGCCATGCTGCGGCCACGGGACATCTGGTACAGGCGCTCGCCCTCGAAGTCGTCGGTCAGCGGTTCCGGCCCCAGGTGGCGCAGCAATTCGTGCTCCAGTGGCGCCTGGCTCCACAACAACGCGCCGAAACGCCGGGGATCGGTGTAGCGCAGCGCCATGCCGGACTCCAGCTCGATGTCCACATGCTCGTGCCGCGCAGCCGGCAGCCCGCATTCGACCAGGCGCAGGCTGCCCGACATTCCCAGATGGCTGATCAACGTGCCAGCCTCGGCATTGAGCAGCAGGTACTTGGCGCGCCGCTCCACCTGCAGGATGCGCTGCCCGGAAAGACGCACGTCGAGGTCTTCGGGGATCGGCCAGCGCAGGCGGCGCTCGCGGACGATCACGCGGCTGACGCGCTGGCCTTCGAGGTAGGGCGCGATGCCCCGGCGGGTGGTTTCGACTTCGGGTAGTTCAGGCATGGATCGCTACGGCGGAAGAGTTTCTGTAATAGCGAGCTTGCTCGCGAATGTGCCTACACGCAAATACCTCGCGCGAAAGCCGCTCCGGCATTGCGTGCTCCCAAGGTGGGCGTGGGTACTCTTGTAGGAGCGGACTCCGTCCGCGATGGCCCCGGCGCAGGAACATCGCGGACAGAGTCCGCTACTACGAAATGCGATGGGCGTGGACGACAGGACGACTCAGTCCAGCGCGCGCGCCAGCTGGATCAGCTCCCCGCGCCACTCCGCGGCCTGCGGCAGGGCAAGGAACGACTCATTGAGCAGCGATTCCCGAGCCTCATAGGTAAAGGGCTGGCCATGCAGGTCGAGCATTTCGCCGCCGGCGCCTTCCAGCACACCCTGGGCCGCCGCCGTATCCCACTGCGAAGTCGGCGCCAGACGCGGATAGCAGTCCGCCGAACCCTCGGCCAGCAGGCAGAACTTCAGGGAGCTGCCGATATTGGCCAGCGTCAGGTCACCGAAACGCTCCGCCAGACCGGCCAACAGGCGCTCCTGGGCGGGACTCGAATGGCGCTTGCTGGCTACCACGGTGAAGGCTTCGGGCGGGCTGACCCGTACGCTGATCTCCTGCGGCTCACCACCGCGCTCCTCGCGCCATGCGCCAAGCCCGCTGCCACCGTAGTAGCAGCGACCGCTGGCGGGGATACCGACCACGCCGAACACCACGCGGCCGCGCTCGACCAGCGCCACGTTGACGGTGAACTCCTCGCTGCCGGCGATGAACTCCTTGGTGCCGTCCAGCGGGTCCACCAGCCACCAGCGGGTCCACTGCGCCCGCTGCGCAAGCGGGATGTCGCAGTCCTCTTCCGACAGCACCGGAATCTCCGGCGCCAGTGCGCGCAGGCCGTCAGCCAGCAGGCGGTGGGCGGCCAGGTCGGCGGCGGTCACCGGCGACTCGTCGGCCTTCTGCTCGACGTTCAGATCACCGCGCCAGAACGGCAGGATCACGTCGCCGGCCTTGTGCACCAGGTCGATTACTGCGGGAAGAAAGGCATGCATCACGGTTTGTATTCTCCTCGTTGGGTCAACAGGTCGCGCACCAGGTAGAGCGCGGCCAGTGCGCGTCCTTCGCTGAACTGGGCATGCTGGGCGAGGCTGGAAAGCTCTCGCAGACTGATCTTGTCCACCCGCATCGGCTCCGGCTCATCGCCGGGAAGGCTTTCCGGATAGAGGTTACGCGCCAGCACCACCTGGATGCGCTGGCTCATGTAGCCGGGCGACAGCGACAGCTCGGTGATGTACTCAAGCTCATGGGCGCCGTAGCCAGCTTCTTCCTTGAGCTCGCGGTCGGCGGCGGCGAGGATGTCCTCGCCCGGCTCCACCAGCCCCTTGGGCAGCGACAGCTGGTACTCGTCGACCCCGGCGCAGTACTCCTCGATAAGGACCACATGCTCGGCGTCCAGCATCGCGACCACCATCACCGCGCCGTAGCCCTGCCCCTTGCCCACCAGACGCTCGTAGGTGCGCTCCACGCCATTGGCGAAGCGCAATTGCAGCTCCTCGACGGCAAACAGTCGGCTTTTGGCGACGATCTCGCGGGCGAGCACCGTGGGTTTCTGACGCATGGGGCAACTCCTGGGGGTGGCCGGGTCGGCTATGATAACCCGCCTTCTCCGATTATCCGTGTTGGATGTTGCGCAAGGACTTCCGATCCGCTGCGCAATTGCGACACCCTTTTACGAAAGCCCACCATGCCAAGCCTGCCCTGGTCAGCCATCGATACCGTCCTGCTCGACATGGACGGGACCCTGCTCGACCTGCATTTCGATAATCACTTCTGGCTCGAACACCTGCCCCGGCGCTACGCCGAGCACCACGGCATCAGCCGTGAGCAGGCCGACGCCGAGCTGCTGCCGTTGTTCCGCGACCATGCCGGACAACTCAACTGGTACTGCCTGGACTTCTGGAGCCGCGAGCTGAAACTGTCGATTCGCGACCTCAAGCGCGAAGTCGCCCACCTGATCGCCCTGCGCCCGGACGCCGACCTGTTCCTCGCTGCGCTGCGCCTGCACGGCAAGCGCGCGGTGCTGATCACCAACGCCCACCGCGATTCGTTGTCGCTGAAGCTGGAGCGAGTCGAACTCGCGCCCTGGTTCGACCGCCTCATCAGCTCCCACGACTACGGCTACCCCAAGGAGAATCCGCAGTTCTGGCAGGCGCTGCACGCCGATATCGGCTTCGACCCGGCGCGCAGCCTGTTCATCGACGACAGCCTGCCGATCCTGCGCGCGGCGCGGCAGTTCGGTGTCGGCCATCTGCTGGCGGTGCGCCAGCCCGACAGCCGCGGCGCGCCCAAGGACACCGAGGAATTCGCCGCCCAGGACAGCTACCGGACGCTGATCGAAGGGCTCTGATTCCAGGGCATCAAAAACGACAGAGCCCGGCACTTGGCCGGGCTCCGGGACATTACGCCGGAATCCGCAGCACCTGGCCGGGATAGATCTTGTCCGGATGGCTGAGCATCGGCTTGTTCGCCTCGAAGATCTTCATGTAGGCGTTGGCATTGCCGTACTCGGCCTTTGCGATGGCGCTCAGGGTGTCGCCCTTCTTCACCGTGACGAAGGGCGCTTCCGGCAGAGGAACTGCGGCAGCCGCGACGCTGATGTGGTCCTCGACGCCGGAGACGCCCGCAACGTTGCCCAGGGTAAGCAGGATCTTCTCCTTCTCTTCCTGGCTGGCCACCTCGCCGCTGGCAATCACCTTGTCGCCCTCGACGCTGACCTGGATGTTCGGGTTGCCGAGACCGACCTTGGCGATGTGATCCTTGAGCGATTCGGCGGCCTGCGCCTCCTGGCCCACGATGCTTTCCCAGAGTTTCTCGCCGGCTTCCTTCACGAACGCAAAAATGCCCATTTCCAACCTCCCTACGGTTACAGTGACAGGCGGCCGGCATTGGGCGGACCGCAAGGGGTTGGAGTCCAGTCGGCAAGATCGGCAACGCTCGCCGGATTATTCCCAACCGCTCTTCATCCGACAGAACGCCGCTTCCCGGAGCCATCCGCCGATGGACATCAAACAGCTCAAGTTCCTCTGCGCCCTCGACGAGACGCGGCATTTCGGCCAGGCGGCGGCGCGTTGCCACGTCACCCAGCCGACCCTGTCGATGCGCCTGCGCAGCCTGGAGGAAGAGCTGGGTCTGGAACTGGTACGGCGCGGGCAGCGCTTCGAAGGGTTCACTGAGGCCGGCGAGCGCGTGCTGGCCTGGGCGCGCAGCCTGCTGGCCGCCCACGACGGCCTGTACGCCGAAGCTGCAGCCTGCCGTGGCCAACTGGTCGGCACCCTGCGCCTGGGACTGGTGCCTCTGGCGGGGTTCGACCCCATGCGATTGATCGAACTGTTCGCCCAGCGCCATCCTGAACTGCGCTTCCAGCTCCACGCGCTGAGCTCGGAGAACATCCTCGAAGGCCTTGGTCGCAACCAGCTGGACCTCGGCCTGTCCTACCTCGACCGCATCGACCGCGCGCACTTCGAGGGGCTGGAACTGGCCGCCACGCGCATGGGGCTGCTGCACGACCGCCGGCACTTCCAGATCGACAGCCCGACCCTGAGCTGGGACGCGCTTGTGGACCTGCCCCTGGGCCTGCTCTCGACCGGCATGCACTTTCGTCAGTCCATTGACCACGGCTTCCGAAGCCGTGGCCTGACACCCCAGCCGCGTCTGGAAACGGACGCCGTGCACCAGTTGCTGCAAGCCGTGGAACGCGGCCTGTGCTGCGCGATCATGCCGTTGGGCAGCGGGCTGGACACCCACCGCGAGCACTTCGCCCTCACCCCGATAGAGGACGCCCGCACCCTCTCGCCGCTGGGGCTGATCATTCGTCGCAGCGAACCACGCTCGGCCCTGGCCGAAGCCTGCTTCCGCGAAGCAGCCAGGCTTCTGGACGATGCCCCGAACGAGTGATAGATGGCGTCGATCACGGCATCGAAACTACCCATTAGACGCCCCCACCATATCGGCCTAGTCTGGCGCTATTACTAGAAATCAGGGCTCCGCCCATGCCTTGCCTGATCGCCCGCCCGGCCGCCGCCGAGGACCGGGCTCCCGACGTGCCCGCCGAAGGCTACGCCTACGTCGAACTCACCCCGGAAAGCGACACCGGCAGCGCCCTGCTGGCCGACGAAATTGCCCTGGCGATCGCCTACAACGGCCTTAGCCAGGCAGTGATGATGGTCTCGCCGAACGACCTGGAAGACTTCGTCCACGGCTTCAGCCTGGGCGCGGGTTTCATCGAATCCATCGACGATATCTATGACATTCGCCTGACGCCCCACGGCGATGCCATTGCCGCTGAAGTGCAGGTCAGCAGCCGTGCCTTCTGGGCGCTCAAGGAACAGCGCCGCCAGCTGGCCGGTAATACCGGCTGCGGCCTGTGTGGTGTCGAGGCGCTGGACCAGGCGCTGCCGGACCTGCCGGTGCTGCCGTCGGCCCCGCTGCCGCCCGCCACCCATCTGGCCGGCCTGCGCGAGCGGGTGAATGTCGCCCAGGAAATCGCCCGCCGCAGCGGTGCCGTTCACGCCGCACTGTTCGTTGACGGCAGCGGCGAGATCCGCCTGTGCCGCGAGGACATCGGCCGGCACAACGCCCTCGACAAGCTGATCGGTGCCCTCAAGCGCCAGCGCCTGGACGTCCGTGACGGTTTCGCCGTGGTCACCAGCCGCTGCAGCCTGGAGTTGATCCACAAAGCCGTGCGCGCCGGGCTCTCGACCCTGGTCAGCCTCTCCGCGCCCACTGCCCTCACCGTGCAGTGGGCCCGCCGGCAGAACCTGAACCTGATCCACCTGCCCCATCGCAACGCCCCCCGGGTCTACAGCCCGGCGCCGAAAGCCGTCTGAAAGAAAGAGTCTTCATGAGCCTGCAACAAGAGAATCCCCGCTACAAACCCTACAAGGGCGCCGCCGCCGGATGGGGCGCGCTGATCAGCGTCACGCGCTTCTGGCTGGACAGCAAGCAGCCCTTCAAGAACCTGCGCGCCCTGCTCAAGACCAACCAGAACGGTGGCTTCGACTGCCCCGGCTGCGCCTGGGGCGACTCGCCCGAAGACGGCCGGGTGAAGTTCTGCGAGAACGGCGCCAAGGCGGTGAACTGGGAAGCCACCAAGCGTCGCGTGGACGCCGCTTTCTTCGCCCGCCACAGCGTCAGCTCGCTGCGTGAACAGAGCGACTACTGGCTCGAATACCAGGGCCGCCTCACCGAGCCGATGCGCTACAACCCGCTCACCGACCGCTACCTGCCGATTACCTGGGATGACGCCTTCGCCCTGATCGCCCAGCACCTGCGCGCCCTGGAAAGCCCCGACCAGGCGGAGTTCTACACCTCCGGCCGGGCCAGCAACGAGGCGGCCTTCCTCTACCAGTTGTTCGTCCGCGCCTTCGGCACCAACAACTTCCCCGACTGCTCGAACATGTGCCACGAAGCCAGCGGCGTCGCCCTGGGGGCGAGCGTCGGCGTCGGCAAGGGCACCGTGACCTTCGATGATTTCGAGCACGCGGATGCGATCTTCGTCTTCGGCCAGAACCCCGGCACCAACCACCCGCGCATGCTCGAGCCGCTGCGCGAAGCGGTGCAGCGCGGCGCCCAGGTAGTCGCCTTCAACCCGCTCAAGGAGCGCGGCCTGGAGCGCTTCCAGCACCCGCAGAACGCGCTGGAGATGCTCACCAACGGCTCCGAACCACTGAACACCGCGTTCTTCCGCCCCGCGCTGGGTGGCGACATGGCCGCCGTGCGCGGCATCGCCAAGTTCCTCCTGCAGTGGGAGCGTGAGGCCCAGGCCAAGGGCGAGCCGGCAGTGTTCGACCATGCCTTCATCGCTGAACACACCCAGGGTGTCGATGCCTACCTGGCCGTGGTCGACGACACCAGCTGGGACCACATCGTCCAGCAGTCGGGCCTGAGCCTCGACGAGATCGAGCAGGCGGCGATCATGTACCGCCGCGCCGAGCGCGTGATCGTCTGCTGGGCCATGGGCATCACCCAGCACCACCACTCGGTGCCGACCATCCAGGAACTGGTCAGCCTGCAACTGCTGCGCGGCAACGTCGGCCGTCCCGGCGCCGGCCTGTGCCCGGTGCGCGGCCACAGCAACGTGCAGGGCGACCGCACCATGGGCATCAACGACCGCCCGCCGGTGGCGCTGCTCGACGCCCTCGAACGCCGCTTCGCCTTCAAGGTTCCGCGCAGGAATGGCCACAATACGGTCGAGGCGATCAACGCCATGCTCAAGGGCGAGGCGAAGGTCTTCATCGGCCTGGGCGGCAACTTCGCCCAGGCCACGCCGGACAGCGCGCGCACCCACAGCGCCCTGCAACGCTGCGCGCTGACTGTGCAGATCAGCACCAAGCTCAACCGCAGCCACCTCACCGTGGGCGGCGATGCGCTGATCCTGCCGTGCCTGGGCCGCACCGATATCGATCGCCAGGCCGAAGGCCCGCAGGCGGTGACCGTGGAAGACTCCTTCAGCATGATCCACGCGTCCTTCGGCCAGCTTGAGCCCTCCTCGAAGCAGATGCGCTCGGAGCCGGCGATCATTGCCGGCATCGCCAAGGCCACCCTGGGCAACCACCCGGTGGACTGGGACGCGATGATCGGCCACTACGACCGCATCCGCGACCTGATCGCCGACACCATCCCCGGCTTCACCGACTTCAACCGCCGCGTGGCGCACCCGGGCGGCTTCCACCTGGGCAACGCCGCCGCCGAGCGGCGCTGGAACACCGTCAGCGGCAAGGCCAACTTCCACGACCAGCCGCTGCCGGCGGACCTGGTCCACGAGAAGGTGCGCAAGACCGGCCAGGAGCCGCACCTGATCCTGCAGACGCTGCGCTCCCACGACCAGTACAACACCACCATCTACGGCCTGGACGACCGCTACCGCGGCGTACGCGGCCAGCGCGAGGTGGTGTTCGCCAACGAAGCGGACATCCGCCGCCTGGGCTTCGAGCCAGGCGAGAAGGTGGACATGGTGTCGCTCTGGGCGGACGGCGTGGAGCGCCGGGTCAGCGGCTTCACCCTGCTGGCCTATGACATTCCCAGCGGCCAGGCGGCGGCCTACTACCCGGAGACCAACCCACTGGTAGCGCTGGAAAGCCACGGCGTGGGCAGCTACACCCCGACCTCCAAGTTCGTCGCCATCCGCTTCGAGAAGGCGCGCCCGAGCGTGCGGATCGTGTGAGGCCCCTTGCGGCGCCCCGTCCAGGGCGCCGTATGCTTTTGCGCCCTCCGCGCAGCTCATGCGCCATCCCACGGACCGGATTACCTGTAGGAGCGGGAGCGGGCACGGGCACCGTCACCCCGCCGCGCTCTGGCACATTTCGCGGATAAGATCCGCGCCTACGAAAGCGCTTCGCGCAGCATTTCCACGCGCACACGAAACTACGTCCTGCGAAAAATCCGCTGGAATCTCGTCACGTAGGAAGGGGATGAAAGGTAAACTCCAAAGGGCACCTGGGAATCGCGTGAAAAGCCATCATTGCAATGGCACTCTGCGGCAAAAGCACACGCAAAATGGAACCCTGGAATAACACTCAGACCACCCAAAATCGAAAAAGTTCTGACCTTAAATCAAATACTTGCATTATTTGATGAAAGTCGTGTTATTCGTCGGAAGTATCTTGTCAGAGCCTTCGCACGAACCGAGGATCACTTCCAACATCCACACAGAGAGATGCTCTCTATGAAGTACTCCTCGATGCTCCTGTTGTCTCTTGCGCTGGTCGGTGGCACCGCCTTTGCGGACGGCGACACCCGTGCCGGCGTCGGTGGCGCCCTGGGCGGGGTATTGGGTTCGGTCATCGGCCAATCGGTCGGTGGCAGCACCGGCGCCGCCATTGGTAGTGGTCTCGGCGGTGCGGCCGGTGGTGCGGTCGGTGCCCGCCACGGTAACAAGACAGAAGCCGCCATCGGCGGCGGCCTGGGCGCAGCCGGCGGCCAGGTGATCGGCAACAAGATGGGCGGTACCACCGGCGGCCTGATCGGCGCGGCCCTGGGCGGCGGCGCGGGCGGCGCACTGGGCAACCACTACGCCGACAACAACCGCGACGACGACAATGACTACCACCACCACGACGGCTACCGTCGCGCTCGCTACTACGATCGCGGCGACTGGCACGACAATGGCCGTCACCGTGGCTGGTACAAGCACCATCATCGCCACTGGGACGACGATTGATCCGCGGCAGACAAACCGCGATCAGTCCACGGAAACGATGACTGACAGCCGGGCCTGCGTTGCCCGGCTGTTTTCTGTGCGGGACAATTCCCTCACCCCTTTCCTACATTCAGGTTCGTAAGATGCGTAAGACTCTTTCTGTTCTGGCACTGGCCCTCCTGGCCAGCCACGCCATGGCCGATGACACCAAAGCCGCCATTGGCAGCGGCGTGGGCGGTGCCCTGGGCAACGTGGTCGGTGGCGCCCTGGGCGGCTCCACCGGAGCAGCCATCGGCGCTGGCGTCGGCGGTGCAGCCGGCGGCGCGATGGGCGCGAAGAACGGCAACAAGACCGAAGCAGCCATCGGTGGCGGTCTGGGCGCCGCTGGCGGCTCGGTGATCGGCAACAAGGTCGGCGGCTCCACTGGCGGCACCATCGGTGCGGGCCTGGGCGGTGCCGCAGGCGGCGCGCTGGGCAACCACATGGCCGACAAGAACAACAGCGACGACGATGACCACTACCACGACAGCGGTTATCACAAGGGCAAAGGCCACCACAAACACAAGCACAAGCATCACGACGACAACGACGACCAGTGATGCAACGCTGAGCAAAGAGCCCGCCTTCCGGCGGGCTCTTTCATTTCCGGCCCGGCGTCAGGCGCCGGACGGCAGCACCGAGAGCAGCGCGCCCAGTTCCGCTGGCGGACGCCGCTCGATACGCCGGTACTCGCCGCCGTCGTCGGTGCGCACCAGCCAGCCACCGTCGATCAGGGCCCGGCGCAGCAGCAGGTGATCGCCGAGGCGTTCCTGGGCGCGAAGCCGCTCGTTGATCTCCCGCTCGTTCCAGCGCTGGCGCGCCGGCAACCGCGACCACAGCACCCAGAGGCAGGCCTCGCGGTGACTGTGCTTCTTCGGCCAGCGTTGCAGGCAGCCGTATTCGTCGAAATAGCGCCGCCATTGCTCGACGCGGCGAAAATCCACCACCGCCTCGGGCTCGGCCTCGCGGGCCAGTCGCGCCTCGGCTTCATGGCTGGCGCGCAGCGCCTGGTAGTTGCGAAAGCCCACCGCGCGGGCCAGCAGGTTGAGCATTTCGACATGACCGGGGCGTTCGGGCGATTCGTCGAGCTGACGGGTCAGCGATTTCGCCAGGGCGGAAATATCAGGGGCGTTGAAGGGCAAGCGTTGCCTGGACACAGTGCAATCCTCGTTGCGTGCCAAGACCTCGCGCAGGAGGTTATCGGGGGTCGCCGTATTCCGATGCGGCACTGGGAAAGTGTGTCGGATCGTCAAAGGTGCGGGGAACCGCGCGGCAGGTTTAGCGCTCTCCATACGGAGGCGGCGACGCCTGGGTGAACTGCCGACCGGTGGCCAGCATAGGCCGCCGCTCCGGGCAGGGCAAGCCCACCGGAGTCCCATTCAGCGCGCCTGATATAGGCTTGCAGGCAATGGATGATCACCGCCTACAAGGAGTTCTCGACGTGAAGATTGCTGCCTGGCTGCTCCCGTCCCTGTTCGTGGTGTCCTGCGCTCACGCGGGGAATTGGCAGATCTGCCGGATGGAGGTGGAAATCACCGAGCAGGTGACCCAACCCTATCCGGGGCTCAAGGGCCGGGTCGAGTCGGTGCAGGCACAGACGTCGACAGCCGAGTGCCCGATTCGCGGCGAGGTGATCGCCTTTGCCCCGGAGAGCGCCGACTACCAGAGCATGATTGCGCGCAAGCACTGGCCCAGGCCGGGCGAGCGGGTACGGATGCGCTATCAGTACCTGGACGGTATCTGCAAGGGCGACGGCAACAGCCGGCCGTGCCGGATCGAGCATTATCCGATGGGGTGGTGATGCGCAGCGCCAACCGCGGACGGAGGGCGCTCCTATGCAGGCGCGCGCTCCTTCGGGAGAAGCGCCATCCGCGAAGGATTTCGCGGACAAGGTCCGCTCCTACGGAAGCGGAACGTCGGCGCATACCTGTAGGAGCGCCCCATGGGCGCGATCGCGGGCATGGCCCGCTCCTACAGGGAGCGAATCAGCCCCGCACAAGCTCTTTCATCGCCTCGCGCAGCGGCGCCGGAATCGGCACCGGGCTGTTGCTCGCGCGGTCGACGAAAACATGCACGAACTTCCCCGCGGCGCAGGCCAGATCCTCGCCTGCACGGAAGACCGCCAGTTCGTATTGCACCGAGCTGTTGCCCAGCTTGCCGACCCGCAGGCCGATCTCGATGCGCTCGGGGAAGGCCACCGGCGCGAAGTAGTCGCAGCTGGAGCTGACCACGAAGCCCACCACCTCGCCGTCATGGATATCCAGGCCGCCGCGCTCGATCAGGTAGGTGTTCACCGCCGTGTCGAAGAAGCCGTAGTAGGTCACGTTGTTCACATGGCCGTAGATATCGTTGTCGTGCCAGCGAGTGGTGATCGGCTGGAAGTGCGCGTAGTCGGCGCGGCTGGGGTGCTGTTCGCTCATTGGGCTCTCAGAAGGCGGCTCGGTAGATGGCCAGCGCGTCGGCTTCGCTGACTTCACGGGGATTATTCACCAACAGGCGTTGCTGCAACATGGCATCAGCGGCCAGGCGCGGCAGGCTGTCTTCCGGCACGCCGGCATCGCGCAAGCGCGCCGGTAGACCGCAGCGCGGGCTGAGCTGGGTCAGCTCGGCGATGAACTGCTCGGTGCGGTCGGCATCATTGCGCAAGCGTTCGCCCAGCAGCAGCGGCGCCAGTTCGGCATAAAGCAAGCCGGCGCGGGGTGCATTGAAGCGGATCACCTCCGGCAGCACCAGTGCGTTGCTCAGGCCGTGGGGAATGTGGAAGTGCCCGCCCAGCGGATAGGCCAGCGCGTGCACGGCGGCCACCGGCGCGTTGGCGAAGGCCTGTCCGGCCATGCAGGCGCCCAGCAGCATGGCCTGGCGCGCCTCGCGGTTGCGGCCGTTGTGCACCGCTTCGTCGAGGTTCAGCGCCAGCAGGCGCAGCGCTTCTCGGGCCAGCAGATCCGACAGGGGATTCTTCTTCAGCTTGCTGGTGTACGCCTCGATGGCGTGGACCATGGCGTCGATGCCGGTGGCGGCGGTGACCGCCGGCGGCAGGCCGAGGGTCAGGTCTGCGTCGAGCACAGCCAGGTCCGGCAGCAGGTACGGGCTGACCACGCCCATCTTGGTGGTCTCGCCGGTGGTGACGATGGCGATGGGTGTCACTTCCGACCCAGTACCGGCGGTGGTCGGTACCTGCAGCAGCGGCAGGCGCGGGCCACGGGCGTTGCCAACGCCGAAGAGGTCCTTCAGCCCCTGGGAGGCCAGCGGGTGCGCCAGCAGCGCCACCAGCTTGGCGACGTCCATCGAGCTGCCGCCGCCGAAGCCGATCACCAGTTGCGCAGCCATCCTGCGCGCCTGCTCGGCGGCGGCCAGCACCACGCTTTCCGGCGGATCAGCCAGCACCTGGTCGAAGACTTCCACCGCCACGCCGGTCGCAGTGAAGCCGGGCAGCACGCCGTCGAGCATGTTCAGGCGGGTGATGCCGGGGTCGGTGACGACGAGCACACGCTGGGCGCCGCGCTCGCGGCAGAGTTCACCCAGGCGGGCGGCGGAGCCACTCTCACAGAGGATCTGTGCAGTGGTGGCGAAGCTGAAAGGCTGCATGACGGTCCCCGGTCTTGTGGTTGTACTGCGGAAACTCCGTAGGCCGCAGGTCGGCGGCCAGCCGGGGCAGCATAGCAACGCGCCGCAGATTCATGAAACCCTGTACCGCCAGGCGAAACACTTATTCACCGAATGAATGGGCAGGCACGGAGGATCACTTCACGTAGGAGCGGATTCATCCGCGATCGATTTCCGGCCGCTCCGAGCAAGCCGGTTGCACATCGCGGACAGGGTTCGCTCCTACGAATCAGGCTGCTCAGAAACGAAAAAGGCCGGCATTGCGCCGGCCTTTTCTTCATCGAGGACAGGTCAGACAGCGACCGGCGCCTTGATGTGCGGATGCGCCTCGTAGCCGACCAGTTCGAAGTCCTCGAAGCGGAAGTCGAACAGGTCCTTCACCTCAGGATTGATCTTCATGCTGGGCAGCGCCAGCGGCTGGCGGGTCAGCTGCAGGTCGGTCTGTTCCAGGTGGTTGGCGTACAGGTGGCAGTCGCCGCCGGTCCAGATGAACTCGCCCGGCGCAAGCCCGGCGACCTGCGCGACCATCAGGGTCAGCAGCGCGTAGCTGGCGATGTTGAAGGGTACGCCGAGGAAGATGTCGGCCGAGCGCTGGTATAGCTGGCAGCTGAGCTTGCCGTCGGCGACGTAGAACTGGAACAGGGCGTGGCACGGCGGCAGGGCCATCTCGTCGATCAGCGCCGGGTTCCAGGCGGAGACGATCAGGCGGCGCGAATCCGGGTTGCTCTTCAGCATCGCCATCAGGTTGGTGATCTGGTCGATGTGGCGGCCGTCCGGTGCCGGCCAGGAGCGCCACTGGTAGCCGTAGACCGGGCCCAGGTCGCCATTCTCATCAGCCCACTCGTCCCAGATCGAGACGCCGTTTTCCTTCAGGTAGGCGATGTTGGTCGACCCTTTGAGGAACCACAGCAGCTCGTGAATGATCGATTTGAGGTGGCACTTCTTGGTGGTCACCAGCGGGAAGCCTTCGGCCAGGTCGAAGCGCATCTGGTGGCCGAACACGCTGTAGGTGCCGGTGCCGGTGCGATCGCTCTTGAAGGTGCCGTGTTCGCGCACGTGGCGCATGAGGTCGAGGTACTGTTTCATCGATGCTGTCTTATCCGGTGAGGCTCTGCGGCGCGGCTCGCAATCGACCGCCGGCGGGTCGACCCGCCTGCAGAATCTGAACAAGCGGCAATACTAAGGGGCGCGGCTCACTCCCGCCACCCCGGCCGGCCCGGTGGCCGCCCCAAGTACCGAACGACACGACGCAAGCGGCGCAAGACCGCGCGCCGCCACCCTTGCCTGGTGCCAGAGAGGTCAGCATGTCCGACGTTCAACTGCCGCAGTTTCCCCTTTCCCGCCGCCGCCTGCTGGCGGTGGCCTGCGCCGGCGCAGCGGTAGGTGGCGTACTGCTCAGTCCCAGCGCCCGCACCCTGGCCGCGCTGACACCCCAGGCCGACGCGGATCTGGCCAGCTTCATGACCCTGTCGCAGCGACTGACCGGACACAGCAACCTCGACCCGCGTATCGGTCTGCGCCTGTTCGAGGCCCTGGCCCAGCGCGATACAGCGCTCAGGCAGAGCCTGGCCGAATTGCAGGCGCACCTGGCCGACTTACCGGCCAGCTGGAGCGAACGCCAGCAGTGGCTGGCCCGGCAGATCCTCGGCGGCTGGTACCTGGGACAGATCGGCGAGGCCACCAGCGCCAGCGTCATCACCTATGAGCAGGCGCTGATGTTCAAGGCGGTGGACGACGTGCTGGTGATCCGCAGCTACTGCCCGAACAAGCCGGGCTTCTGGGCGGCCCAGCCGGCCGAGCGGGAGGTCTGAGCATGGCCGATACGCAGCACGCGGATTTCGTGGTGATCGGCTCCGGCGTCGCCGGGGCGCTGGTCGCCCATCAGCTGGCGCTGGCCGGCAAGGATGTGCTGATCCTCGAAGCCGGGCCGCGCATGGCGCGCTGGGAGATCGTCGAGCGCTTCCGCAACCAGGCGGACAAATCCGACAACCAGGCGGCCTACCCGTCAAGCCCGCACGCCCCGCATCCGCAATTCCACCCGGACAACCACTACCTGATCCAGAAGGGCACGCACCCGTACGACGTGCAGTACCTGCGCGTGGTCGGCGGCACCACCTGGCACTGGGCGGCCTCGGCCTGGCGCTTCCTGCCCAACGACTTCAAGCTGCTCAGCCTCTACGGCGTGGGCCGCGACTGGCCCCTGGAATACGCAGAGCTCGAACCCTGGTACCAGCGCGCCGAGGAGGAGCTGGGCGTCTGGGGGCCGGGCGAGGAGGAGCTCGGCTCGCCACGCAGCAAGCCCTACCCGATGCCGCCCCTGCCGCTGTCGTGGAACGAACAGCGCATCAAGACCCTGCTCAACGGCAACGGCTACCGCGTGGTCACCGAGCCGGTGGCGCGCAACAGCCGCCCCTATGACGAAAGGCCAACCTGCTGCGGCAACAACAACTGCATGCCGATCTGCCCCATCGGCGCCATGTACAACGGCATCGTCCACATCGAGAAGGCCGAACGCGCTGGCGCGCGGCTGGTCGAGAACGCCGTGGTGTTCAAACTGGAGAAAGGTGACGGCGGCAAGATCAGCGCCGCGCTGTACAAGGACCCGCAGGGCAACGAGACCCGGGTCGAAGGCGGTACCTTCATCCTCGCCGCCAACGGCATCGAGACACCCAAGCTGATGCTGATGTCCGAGGTTGGCAACAGCTCGGACAGGGTCGGCCGCAACCTCATGGACCACCCCGGTACCGCCGTCCAGTTCTATGCCAACGAGAAGCTCTGGCCGGGGCGAGGGCCGCAGGAGATGACCTCGATGGTGGGCTTCCGCGATGGTGCATTCCGCAGCGAATACGCCGCCAAGAAGATCCACCTGTCGAATCTCTCGCGCACCGACCAGGTGACCGCCGAGCTGATCCGCAAGGGCCCCCTGTTGCTGGGCCGCGAACTGGAGGCGCAGATCCGCGACCGCGCCGCGCGCTTCGTGCGTTTCGACAGCTTCCACGAAATCCTCCCGCACCCGGAGAACCGCATCGTCCCCAGCGCCAGCGAGCGCGATGCCCTGGGCATCCCGAAGCCGGAGCTCACCTACGCGATGGACGACTACGTGCGCAAGAGCGCGCTACACACCCGCGAGATATACACCCACGCGGCGAAACTGCTGGCCGGCACTGATGTGGTGTTCGAGGACAATTTCGCCAACAACAACCACATCACCGGCACCACCCTGATGGGCACCGACCCGAAGGACTCAGTGGTGGACAGCCATTGCCGCAGCCACGACCACCCCAACCTGTTCATCGCCGGCAGCGCCGTGATGCCCACCGTCGGCTCGGTGAACTGCACCCTGAGCATCGCCGCCCTGGCCCTGCGCCTGGCCGACCAGCTGAAGCGGGAGGCCTGAGGATGAAGCCCCTGGCACTTCTCGCCCTGCTCGCCGTACCGCTGCTGGGCCACGCCGCCACGGCACTGGACACCGCGCCGCCGGAGCTGCTGCAACGCGGCGAATACCTGGCCCGCGCCGGCGACTGCGCGGCCTGCCACACCGCGCCGGGCGGCAAGCCCTTCGCCGGTGGCCTGCCGTTGGCCACGCCGCTGGGGGCGGTGTACTCCACCAACATCACCCCCGACCCCAAGACCGGCATCGGCAGCTACAGCTACGACGACTTCGCCCACGCCCTGCGCGATGGCGTGGCCAAGGGCGGCACCCGCCTCTACCCGGCAATGCCCTACACCGCCTACGCGAAGATCAACGACGAGGACATGAAGGCGCTCTACGCCTGGTTCCTCAATGGCGGTGTGCAGGCGGTGGCGCAGCCCAACCAGGACTCGGACATCGCCTGGCCATTGGACGTGCGCTGGCCGCTGGCGATCTGGAACCTGCTGTTCCACGACGATACGGTCTACCAGGCCAATCCGAAGCAGAGCGACGCCTGGAACCGTGGCGCCTACCTGGTCCAGGGCCTGACCCACTGCGGCACCTGCCACACCCCGCGCGGCATGGCCTTCCAGGAAAAGGCCACGAACGAGCGCGGCACCGGCTTCCTCGCCGGCGCCGCGCTGGGCGGCTGGTACGCGTTCAACATCACCCCCGACACCCACAGTGGCATCGGCGGCTGGAGCGACGCGGAGCTCGTGCAGTACCTCAAGAGCGGTCGCGTGGCGGGCAAGGCACAGGCCGCAGGCCCCATGGGCGAAGCGGTGGAGCACAGCTTCCAGTACCTGTCCGAGGCGGATTTGCAGGCCATCGCCACCTACCTGCGCAGCGTCCCGGCGGTCAGCGACGGCGAACGCAAGGCGCGCTTCCAATGGGGCAAGCCGGCCGAGGATGTGCTCACCCTGCGCGGCCAGGACTTCGCCGGGCAGCAGCCGGACGATGGCGCCCGCCTGTACCTGGGCAACTGCGCCAGCTGCCACTCCTGGAGCGGTGACGGGGTGAAGGACGGCTATTACCCTATGCTGCTGAAGAACAGTGCAGTCGGGGCCCAGCAGCCGGACAACCTGGTTCAGGTTGTGCTCGGCGGCGTTCACCGCAAGGTCGGCGACGAGGAGCTGTTCATGCCCGGCTTCGCCGGCACCCTCAACGATGAGCAGATCGCCGCGCTGGTGAACTACCTCACCGCGCAGTTCGGTAATCCGGAGGTGAAAGTCGACAGTGCGCGGGTCGCGGAAATTCGCCAGCCATAGCGCCAGACCCAAGATAGTGGCGGGCCGCCACCGCACCATGAAAATGGCCCGCCCGCGTTGACAGCCCCCCCCCGCTCACGGAAGCTCCCTTACCCCTGGAGTCGTCGCGAAACAACGGATGTCCATGTCCCACAAGACCAAGAAGCCTCGCCCCACGCCTCCCGCCGCCAAACCTTCAGCGCCTCGCCGTACCTGGCTTGCGGCCGCTGCCGGGGTGCTGCTCCTGGTCACCCTGGGCGCCTGGATCTGGGTACAGCAGGACAACGGCGTAACGCTGCCGAGCGATCACCCGCCCACCCCGGCCACCGCACCCGCTGCGCAAGCGCCGACACCTGCCGCGCAACCCGCGCAATTGGTCGCCGAATCCACCTGCGAAGGCTGCCACTCGGCACAGACCAAGGACTGGCAGGGTTCCCATCACCAGCAAGCGATGAAACCGGCCAGCGAAGGCAACGTGCTCGGCGACTTCGCCGACGTCACCTTCAAGGGCGAGGTCGAGACCACCCGTTTCTTCCGCAAGGGCGACGAATACTGGGTCAACACCCCCGGCAACGACGGCAAGCCGGCGGATTTCAAGGTGGCCTACACCTTCGGCATCCAGCCCTTGCAGCAGTATCTACTGGAATATCCGGGGGGCCGCCTGCAGGCCCTCGGCGTCGCCTGGGATAGCCGCAAGCACCACTGGTTCCAGCTGATGCCCGGGCAGCGCGTCGACTACAAGGACGAGCTGCACTGGACCCGCCCCGCGCAGAACGCCAACTTCATGTGCGTCGAGTGCCACACCACCGGCTTCAAGCGCAATTACGACGCCAGCACCGACAGCTTCGCCAGCCACTGGAACAGCCTTGGCGTCGGCTGCCAGGCCTGCCACGGCCCGGCGTCAAAGCACCTGGAATGGGCGCAGAAGCCGGACGGCAGCGCAGACAAAGGCTTCGAGGTGCCACTCAAGAACGCCAGCCAGAGCACCATCGTCGAAACCTGCGCGCGCTGCCACGCCCGTCGCGCACCGCTGGGCGACGGTTTCCAGAACACACATCGCTTCATGGATGACTACCTGCCCAGCACCCTGACCCGCGAACTCTACGAGATCGACGGCAAGATCAAGGACGAAGTCTTCGAGTGGGGCTCCTTCACCCAGAGCAAGATGTTCGCCAAGGGCGTGCGGTGCACCGATTGCCACAACCCGCACAGCGGCCAGCTGAAAGCGCCGGGCAACGGCGTCTGCCTGCAGTGCCACAACACCGCCGGCAAGCCCGTGCGGCCGCAGATCGACGGCAAGGGACTGCAGGCGAAGAACTACGACTCGCCCGAACACCATCACCATCAACCCGGCAGCCCCGGCGCGCAATGCACGGCCTGTCACATGCCGGGCCGCTACTACATGGTCAACGACTACCGTCACGACCACGGATTCAGCCTGCCCGACCCCGCGCATGCGCGGCACATCGGCGCGCCGGACGCTTGCCTGGCCTGCCACAAGGACTCCCCGGCGAAAAAGATCACCGAGCAATTCCGCCAGTGGTACGCCAGCGAGCAGCCGGCCAAGCCGAACGCCTCCGGCAATCCCACGCCGCGCTATGACGACACCCTGTGGAAAGCCCGCGGCGGCAAACCGGGAGCCTCCCGCGCGCTGCACCTGCTGCTGGCATCGCCAGAGCTGCCGGCGATCCGCCGTGCCACGCTGATGGCCGAACTGCCCAACTACCCCAGCCCCCGCTCGCTGGAGCTGGCGGCGCAAGGCCTGAAGGATACCGACTCGCTGGTGCGCACCGCCGCCGTCAACATCGTCATACCCCTCGCCAATGCCCCGCAACAGGCCCTGGTGCTGGCGCCCATGATGGCTCCGCTGCTGTCCGACCCGATCCGTGCCGTGCGCATCGCCGCCGCCTGGCAGCTCTCGCAGTTGCCGCCGCAGGCGCGGCCCGGCCTGGACGAGGCGCTGGACAAGGGGCTGCGCGAATACGAGGACGTTCAGAAAAGCCTGGCCGAACGCGCCGAGGCGAACCTAAACCTCGCCATGCTCTACCAGCGCATCGGCCACGCAGACCAGGTGGAGCCTGCCCTGCGCGCGGCGATGGCGCACAACCCGGACTTCCTGCCGGCCACCGTCACGCTGATCCAGTGGCTGGAGGCCAGCAGCCGCCAGGCCGATGCCCGCCAACTGCTCGACGACGCCCTGCTCCAGCATCCATCCGCCGGTCTGCTGCACCACGTCAACGGCCTCGCCCTGGTGCGCCAGGGCGACCGCACGGCAGCGCTCAAGGAGCTGCGCGAAGCGGTGCGCTTGTCGCCGGACGACGACCAGTTCCGCTACGTGCTGGCCATCGCGCTGCACGACAGCGGCGAAGCCGATGCGGCCTGCCACGAGCTGGAAGCACTGCTGCAACGGCACCCGGCCAACCGCTCGGCACGCCTGGCGCTGATCGGCTACCTGCGCGAGACCGGGCAGATGCAGAAAGTGCAGATGCTGCTGTCGGAACTGGAACAACAGAATCCGGACGATCCCTCGCTAAAGCGCGAGTGAATCTTCCGACGAGCAGGCGGGAACTCGGGAAGCGGCGAAAGCTCTGACAGACGCATTCAACCAAGGAGTTACCATGCGTCGCCGCTTCATCCCCGCCGTCATTGCTTTCACCCTGCTCCCGCTGGCCTCGGCCATGGCCGAAGACAGCGACTTCTGGCAATCGGTCCTGACCTCCGGCGCCACCACCGCGTCGAGCTACCTGACCAGCCGCAACGACCACAAGCTGGTCGGCCCGGCCCAGGACGATGCCGCCAGCTTCATCGCCACCGATGGCGCCATTCGCGGCCCTTACCTCGAGGCCGCGCTGCAGCAGATGCGCACCAGCAACCCGGCACTGGCCAACGCCAGCGACGCCGACCTGGCCAGCGCCCTCCTCGCCAGCCAACGCTGACCGCGACGGCGCGCGCGGCCCAAGGCAACGCGCGCCGCCCGGCGCAAAGGAGGAACTCCCCGCCAACCCCACGCATCTCACCTGTACACGGACCTCCCGGAGGTGATTCTGATGCACACCGCCAAACTGGCCACCGTACTCGCCCTGCTTGCCCTGCCCGTCGCTTCGGCCATGGCCGATGACTTCTGGCGCGACATCATCTCGTCCGGCGCAACCACCGCGGCGCTCTATCTGACCTTCAGGCACGACCACAAACTGATCGTCGCCGCCCAGGACGATGCCACCACCTATGTCGCCAGCGATGGCGCGATACGTGGCCCCTACCTTGAATCCGCATTGACCCGTCTGCGCAGTGACAACCCCAGCCTGCGTGATCGCAGCGACATGGAACTGGCCAACGCCATCCTGGCTCGCGGCAACGATGCACCTGCCCACTGAACCCCACCGGCGCGGCCCCTGGCGCTCGCCGCGGGCCGTTCCCTGCTGGCGGGGCCGGCGGGAGGATCGGGTCGTTCCGCTTGCTCAGCGTCATTCCCTCGTGCTGACCGCTTCCCTGTAGGAGCAGGCCCTGCCCGCGATGCATCGGCAGATCAGCCAGGTTCGCCACCGGAGACGCAAGACCCTGACGTTCTCCTGTAGCAACGGGGCCTCCGCGTGGGATTTCGCGGACAAGGTCCGCTCCTACGGGAGCTAGAACGCCACGCCCTGGCTCTGGCTCTGGCTCTGGCTCTTTAAGACTTCCAGAAAAACATCCGCACACACCGGAGCGCCCCTTCAGGAGGCCGAGTGGAATCGGAGTTTCAGGGGTTGAGCGGCATGGATGCCGCGAGAGCCGCGATGGGCCAGGGATGGCCCTTCGCGGCGGGCCCCTGAAACTTCGATGGAAGGAGGGAACCCCGGCGAAGCCGGGGCCGGATGATGGGGCAAGACCTTTGGTTACTTTGCGTCGTTTGGCAAAGTAACTCGCCCGAGGGGGCGAAACAGAAGACATCCGAGCACGCCGATGCGGCGCAGAAACGCCGAACGTCAAGTCGGCGGATAACGCTTGGAGCGTTATTCGCCCTACAAGAGCATCACGGACAAAGTCCGCTCCTACGAAACGTGGTTACAGGCGACCCCGCCGCTGGGACGATTCGCGAGCAAGCTCGCTCCTACGAAGGGCCCATCCATAACAGCGAAATCACCACAACGAAAAAGCCGCCCAAAGGCGGCTCTTTCATTCACCAGTCACAACTCACTCGCGGTAGTCATCCACCGGCACGCAAGCACAGAACAGGTTGCGGTCGCCGTAGACGTTGTCCACACGATTCACCGCCGGCCAGTATTTGAAGGCACGGGTATGCTCGGTCGGGGTCACCGCTTCGGCGATCTCGTACGGGCGCTGCCACAGGCCCGTGACGTCGGCCAGGGTGTGCGGCGCACGCTTGAGCGGGTTGTCCTCGGCCGGCCACTCGCCCGCCTCGACCTTGGCAATCTCGGCGCGGATGGACAGCATCGCCTCGATGAAGCGATCCAGCTCGTGCTTGGATTCGCTCTCGGTGGGCTCGACCATCAGCGTGCCGGGCACCGGGAAGGACATGGTCGGCGCATGGAAGCCGTAGTCCATCAGGCGCTTGGCCACGTCTTCCTCACTGATCCCGGTCTGTGCCTTGAGCGGGCGCAAGTCGAGGATGCACTCGTGGGCGACGCGGTCGTTGCGGCCGCGATAGAGCACCGGGAAGGCGCCGTCGAGCCGGCTGGCCACGTAGTTGGCGTTGAGGATCGCCACCTCGGTAGCGTCCGCCAGCTGCGGGCCCATCATGGCGATGTACATCCAGCTGATCGGCAGGATGCTGGCACTGCCCCAGGGCGCGGCGCTCACCGCGCCGTTGAGCGGGTTCGGCCCTTCGATACGGATCACCGGGTGGTTGGCGACGAAGGGCGCGAGGTGCTTCTTCACGCCGATCGGGCCCATGCCCGGACCGCCACCGCCGTGGGGAATGCAGAAGGTCTTGTGCAGGTTCATGTGCGACACGTCGGCGCCGATGTCCGCCGGACGCGCCAGGCCGACCTGGGCGTTGAGGTTGGCGCCGTCCATGTACACCTGGCCGCCGTGGGCGTGGATCACCTCGCAGATCTCGCGGATGCCTTCCTCGTACACGCCGTGGGTCGAGGGGTAGGTGATCATCAGGCAGGACAGCTGCGCACCGGCCTCCTCGGCCTTGCGCTTGAGGTCTTCCAGGTCGACGTTGCCGCCCTTGTCGCACTCGACGATGACCACGCGCATGCTCGCCATGATCGCCGAGGCCGGGTTGGTGCCATGGGCCGAGGACGGGATCAGGCAGATGTTGCGGTGCGCGTCGCCACGGCTCTCGTGGTACTTGCGGATCGCCAGCAGGCCCGCGTACTCGCCTTGGGCGCCGGAGTTGGGCTGCATGCAGATGGCGTCGAAGCCGGTGATCGCGCAGAGCCAGCGTTCCAGTTCCTCGATCATCAGGCGGTAGCCTTCGGCCTGCTCGCGCGGCACGAAGGGGTGCAGGGTGGCGAATTCCGGCCAGGTGATCGGGATCATCTCGCTGGTGGCGTTGAGCTTCATGGTGCAGGAGCCCAGCGGGATCATCGCCTGGTTCAGCGCCAGGTCCTTGCCTTCGAGCTGGCGCAGGTAGCGCAGCATCTCGGTTTCACTATGGTGGCGGTTGAACACCGGGTGGCTCAGGTAGCCGCTGCTGCGCTGCAGGTCGGCGGGGATGCCGTCGGCGACCTGGCCGGCATCGAGCTTGGCGACGTCCAGGCCGTGGCCGGTGCCGAGGACGATGTCGAACAGGCTGGCGAGGGTTTCGGCGCTGGAGGTCTCGTCCAGGCTCACGCCCAGGCGGTCTTCGCCGACGATGCGCAGGTTCACGCGGGCGGCGCGGGCGCGCTCGACGATGGCCTGCTGGCCGGTGCCGACGTCCAGGGTCAGGGTGTCGAAGAAGTGCTGGTTGACGAGCTTCACGCCCTTGGACGCCAGGCCGGAGGCCAGGACAGCGGTCAGGCGGTGCACGCGCTGGGCGATGCGTTTCAGGCCCTGCGGGCCGTGGTACACGGCGTACAGGCTGGCAATGTTGGCCAGCAGTACCTGCGAGGTGCAGACGTTGGAGTTGGCCTTCTCGCGGCGGATGTGCTGCTCGCGGGTCTGCAGCGCCATGCGCAGCGCGGTGTTGCCACGGGCGTCCTTGGACACGCCGATGATGCGGCCCGGCATGGCGCGCTTGTATTCGTCGCGGCAGGCGAAGAAAGCCGCGTGCGGGCCGCCGTAGCCCATGGGCACGCCGAAGCGCTGGGCGCTGCCGAGCACGACGTCGGCGCCCAGCTCGCCCGGCGGGGTGAGCAGCAGCAGCGCGAGCAGGTCACTGGCGACGCAGGCGATGGCCTGCCGGGCATGTAGCGCATCGATCAGGCTGCGCAGGTCGCGGATTTCGCCGCGGGTATCGGGGTATTGCAGCAGCGCACCGAATACCGCGTGCTGACCGAGGTTCTCCACCTCGTCGACCACCACCTCGAAGCCGAAGGCGTCGGCGCGGGTCTGCACCACCGAGATGGTCTGCGGGTGGCACTGGGCGTCGACGAAGAACAGGTTGCTCTTGGCCTTGGCGACGCGCTTGGCCAGGGCCATGGCCTCGGCGGCGGCGGTGGCTTCGTCGAGCAGCGAGGCGCTGGCGAGGTCGAGGCCGGTGAGGTCGATGGTCATCTGCTGGAAGTTCAGCAGGGATTCGAGACGGCCCTGGGCGATTTCCGGCTGATACGGCGTGTAGGCGGTGTACCAGCCCGGGTTCTCCAGCACGTTGCGCAGGATGACGGTCGGGGTCAGGGTGCCGTAGTAGCCGGTGCCGATCAGGCTGGTCCACAGCTGGTTCTGCTGTGCGTACCCCTTCAGCTTGGCCAGCGCGCCCTGCTCGTCCAGGGCGGTCGGCAGGTCCAGCGGCCGATTCAGGCGAATGGCCGGCGGCACCGTCTGCACGATCAGGTCATCGCGGCTGGCAATGCCCAGGGCGTCGAGCATGGCCTGTTGTTCGGCGGCATCGGGCCCCAGGTGGCGGGCGAGGAAGGCGTCGGGCTGGTGCAGCTGGGAAAGCGAAGGGGTGTTCGACATGGCGTCGGTCTCGAAAAAGTCGTTCCCTAAAAGAACAGGCCCCGACGAGTCGAGGCCTGTGTGTACAGCGGTGTCTTACGCGTCGGCGTCGCTGGCAGCGCGGTAGCCGGCGGCGTCGAGCAGCTTCTCAAGCTCGGCCGGGTTGCTCGGCTTGAGCTTGAAGAACCAGGAGCCGTACGGATCGTTGTTCACTTCTTCAGGGGTGTCGGCCAGTACGTCGTTGACGGCGATGACTTCGCCGCCTACCGGGGCGTAGATGTCCGAGGCGGCCTTCACCGACTCGACTACACCGGCTTCCTGCCCTGCGGCGAGGGTCTTGCCCACTTCCGGCAGTTCGACGAAGACCACGTCACCCAGGGCTTCCTGGGCATGGTCGGAGATGCCCACGGTCACGGTACCGTCGGCTTCCAGGCGCGCCCACTCATGGCTGGCGGCGTAACGCAGGTCGGCGGGGATATTGCTCATGTTGTTTTTCCTCGGTGACTGGGCGACGGGCGGCAATGCCACCCTATGCAATTTAGATCAGGGCTTTGCCATGACGCACGAAATTCGGCTGAACGACGCGAACCGGGTACCACTTGCCACGGATTTCCACTTCGGCGCGGTCGCCGGTGGCCGCCGGCACGCGGGCCAGGGCGATGGATTTGCCGAGCGTCGGGGAGAAGCTGCCGCTGGTGATCTCGCCATCGCCGACACCGGCGACGCGCACCACTTGATGAGCGCGCAGCACACCGCGCTCTTCCAGCACCAGGCCGACCAGTTTGGAGGAGTCTCCGGCCGCTTTCTGCGCTTCCAGGGCCTGGCGGCCGATGAAGTCGCGTTCGGCGGGTTCCCAGGCGATGGTCCAGCCCATGTTGGCGGCCAGCGGGGTGACGTCTTCGTCCATGTCCTGGCCGTACAGGTTCATCCCGGCTTCCAGGCGCAGGGTATCGCGCGCGCCGAGGCCCGCTGGGGCAATGCCGGCACCGACCAGTTCGTTGAGGAAGCCCGGCGCCTCGGCGGCCGGCAGCATGATTTCCAGGCCGTCCTCGCCGGTGTAACCGGTGCGGGCGATGAACCAGTCACCGTCGGCCTTGCCCTGGAAGGGCTTGAGTTCGCGGATCAGCGCGGCGCGCGAGGGGGTGACCAGCTCAGCAGTCTTCTCGCGGGCGTTCGGGCCCTGGACCGCCAGCATCCCGAGGTCGGCGCGTTCGGTCAGGGTGACGTCGAAGCCTTCGGTATGGGCCTGCAACCAAGCCATGTCCTTATCGCGGGTCGACGCGTTGACCACCACGCGGTAGCCGTACACACCGAGGTAGACGATCAGGTCGTCGACCACCCCGCCACGGTCGTTGAGCATGCCGCTGTACAGCGCCTTGCCCGGGGTTTGCAGTCGTTCGACGTCGTTGGCCAGGAGTCGTTGCAGGTATTCCTTCGCCTGCGGACCGGTGACGTCGACCACGGTCATGTGGGAAACGTCGAACACGCCGCAATCGCGACGTACCTGGTGGTGCTCTTCGACTTGCGAACCGTAGTGCAGCGGCATGTCCCAGCCGCCGAAATCGACGATCTTGGCGCCGAGGGCGACGTGCAAATCATAGAGCGGTGTGCGCTGTCCCATGGGTGGTCTCCTTCCGGGCGAGGCGGGTGCGGAGCGCGAGAACGGCCCGCACGAAACGCGCGCATTGTAGTCGCATGACCGGTCCGTGGACAGCGGGTCCGACAGTCGAATCTCAGCGATCGGCGCAACCGGCCGCGCGCGCCGAGCGGCGGATCAGGCCGATGACCGGGAACAGCCCCACCAGCACCAGCGTCAGGGCCGGCAACGCGGCGCGCGCCCACTCGCCTTCGCTGGTCATTTCGAAGACGCGCACGGCCAGCGTGTCCCAGCCGAAGGGGCGCATCAGCAGCGTAGCCGGCATTTCCTTGAGCACGTCGACGAACACCAGCAGCGCGGCGCTCAGCGCCCCCGGCAACAGCAGGGGCAGGTAGACCCTGAAGAATAGTCCCGCACCGCCCACCCCGAGGCTGCGCGACGCTTCCGGCAGCGACGGACGGATGCGCGCCAGGGCGCCCTCCAGCGGGCCGTGGGCCACCGCCATGAAGCGGATCAGGTAGGCCACCAGCAGTGCGCCGAGGCTGCCCAGCAGCAGCGGTTTGCCGGCGCCGCCCAGGGCGGTGGACAGCGGGATCACTGCCTGATTGTCCAGCCAGCTGAAGGCCAGCATGATCGCCACCGCCAGCACCGAGCCGGGCAGCGCGTAGCCGAGGTTGGCCAGGCCGACCGCCGAACGTACCGCCGGGGTGGGCGACAGTCGGCGGGCGAAGGCAAGCAGCAGCGCCACCGCCACCGTCAACAGCGCGGCGAGCCCGCCCAGGTAGAGGCTGTGCAGGATCAGCCCCCAGTAGCGCTCGTCGAGATCGAAACGGCCCTTTTGCCAGCACCAGACCAGCAGTTGCAGCACCGGGATGACGAAGGCGCAGGCGAACACCAGCAGGCACCAGGCCGTCGCGGCGAAGGCTTTCCAGCCGTGCAGGCGATACAGCGCGGCACCCCGTGGCCGTTCGCTGGGCACACCAGTACGGCCCCGGCTGTAGCGCTCGCCGAGCAGTACCAGCATCACGAACAACAGCAGCAGGCTGGCCAGTTGGGTCGCGCTGGAGAGGCTGTAGAAGCCGTACCAGGTCTTGTACACGGCGGTGGTGAAGGTATCGAAGTTGAACACCGAGACGGTGCCGAAGTCCGCCAGGGTCTCCATGACTGCCAGGGCGAGGCCCGTACCGATGGCCGGTCGCGCCATGGGCAGGGCGACCCGCCAGAACGCCATCCACGGCGACAGCCCGAGCACTCGCGCCGCCTCGGTCAGCCCGCGCCCCTGGGCGAGGAAGGCGGTGCGCGCCAGCAGGTAGACGTAGGGGTAGAACACCAGCACCAGGACAATGATCACCCCGCCCGTGGAGCGCACCCGTGGTAAGCGCAGACCGCTGCCGAACCACTCCCGCAGCAGCGTCTGCACCGGCCCGGCGAAGTCCAGCAGGCCGACGAAGACGAACGCCAGTACATAGGCCGGCACGGCGAAGGGCAGCATCAGCGCCCAGTCCAGCCAGCGCCGGCCAGGGAACGCGCAGAGGCTGGTGAGCCAGGCCAGGCTCACGCCCAGCAGAGTCACCCCGGCACCGACACCGCCGACCAGCACCAGCGTATTGCCCAGCAGGCGCGGCAACTGGGTATCCCACAGGTGCGCCCAGATGTCCCGGTCGATCTCCGCCCAGCTCAGCAGGAGCACGCTGATCGGCAGCAGGACCAGGGCGGCGACGGGGAAGGTAACGGGAATCCAGCGGTTGGCGAACATGCGGCGGTGTTTCCAGAACATCAATAACTGCTCAAGGGGAAGCGTTCACTTCGGTGCGGAAACTTCCGGCATTGAACTCGAATTTGCTTGATCTTCAGTTGGCTGGGATAAAGCGCAAGGTATGGCGGTCGAACCGGCCACTTTGCCACCCCTGCCCAAGGAAAAAACCCATGCCCGCTCGCCGCACCCTGCCCGTCCTGCTCCTCTCCGCCCTCTGCGCACCGGCCTTTGCAAGCGATGCCCCGACGTCCATCGAAGCCTGCCTGGATCTCGCCTCGCGCACCTTCGCCAGCGACCCGCAGATGCAGC
The DNA here is from genome assembly GCF_009189165.1 of Pseudomonas sp. SCB32. Lineage (NCBI taxonomy): Bacteria > Pseudomonadati > Pseudomonadota > Gammaproteobacteria > Pseudomonadales > Pseudomonadaceae > Pseudomonas > Pseudomonas sp. SCB32. Next base: position 356,483 of record NZ_CP045118.1, on the reverse strand, counting down.
AACGCTGGCAACAGTCCTGGCTGGAGCGTGGATCGCTGCGCGAGGAGGCCTATGACGGGGAAGCCGCTGGCCAACACGCCAGCAAGGCACTGACGGCGCGGATGCGCGAGGGCGAGAAAGTCGCCGGACAGTTCACCTGCCTGCTGACGGAGAGCGGCAAGCCTCTCTCCGTGCAGTACCAGGTACAACCCGCCGGCAGCGACAAGGCCGCCAGCGAAGCCGAAGCGACCGAGCCCTCCCAGGCAGAGCCGGCCTCCTGATCAGTTCCAGCCGGCGCGGTCCATCAGCTTGATGGCCTCGGCCTGGCGCTTGCCGGCGACTTCCACCGCGATGCTGTCGGCCTTGAACGCGCCCCAGGCCGCCACTTCCTGCGACGGCGCCACCTTCGGGTTCGCCGGGAATTCCTGGTTGATGCTGGCGAACAGCGCCTGCGCCTCCGGGCCGGTCATCCACTCCACCAGCTTCTTGGCGGCCTCCGGGTGTGGCGCGTACCTGGTCAGGCCGATGCCCGACAGGTTGACGTGCACGCCACGGTCGCCCTGGTTCGGCCAGAACAGTTTCACCGGCAGTTCCGGCTTCTCCTGGTGCAGGCGCCCGTAGTAGTAGGTGTTAATGATGCCGACGTCGCACTGGCCGGCGGCGATGGCCTGGAGCAGCGCGGTGTCGTCGGAGAACACGTCGGTGCCCAGGTTGCTCACCCAGCCCTTGAGGATTTCCTCGGTCTTCTGCTCACCATGGGTTTCGATCAGGGTGGCGGTCAGCGACTGGTTGTAGACCTTCTTCGCCGTGCGCAGGCACAGGCGGCCTTCCCACTGTTTGCCGGCCAGCGCCTCGTAGGTGCTCAGCTCCTCGGGCTTCACCCGCTCAGTGGAGTAGGCGATGGTGCGCGCGCGCAGCGACAGGCCGGTCCAGCTGTCGGTGCTGGAGCGGTACTGCGGCGGGATGTTGGCATCCAGCACCGGCGAGTCGAAGGGCTGCAGGATGCCCATCTTCTCCGCCTGCCATAGGTTGCCGGCGTCCACGGTGAGCAGCAGGTCGGCCGGCGTGTTGGCGCCTTCGGCCTTGATCCGCGCCATCAGCGGCGCTTCCTTGTCGGTGATGAACTTGATCTTCACCCCGGTGGCCTTGGTGTAGGCGTCGAACACCGGCTTGATCAGCTCGTCGATGCGCGAGGAATAGACCACCACTTCGCCGGCGGCCTGGGCGGTGCTGCCGAGGGCGGCCAGCAGGAGGGTGGCGAGAAGACCTTTGCGCATGAGCATGGGCGTGTCCTTTGCGGGGAAGAGATTCCGCAAATGATAAGGAACCGCATTTGCTAATGGGTTACGCAGGTGTGTCGGGGTGTTGCGGGAAGGTGCGACCCGGCGTCGCGGCGGGTGTAAGGCTCGGAGCGAGAGCCCCCCAGCCCTCTCCCTTGGGAGAGGGTCAGGGTGAGGGGGCCGCTGTGATCAGACCCGCGCCAGCGTCGGCAGATCGCCGGAAAGCCCCAGCGCCTGCCGCACGAACATCCCCTTCGCCTCGTGATGCTTGTCCACCAGCCGCAGCCCTGCATTGCGCAGCCAGCGCACCGCCAGCGGGTCGGCCTGGAACAGGCGCTGGAAGCCTTCCATCGCAGCCATCATCGCCAGGTTGTGCGGCATCCGGCGGCGCTCATAGCGGCTCAACACGCGCTCTTCGGCGATGTTCTCGCCGCGCTCGTAGGCATGCAGGATCACCTCGGCAAGCACGGCGGCATCGAGGAAGCCGAGGTTGACCCCCTGCCCGGCCAGCGGGTGAATGGTGTGCGCGGCATCGCCGATCAGCGCCAGCCCCGGCTCCACGTAGCGCTTGGCGTGACGCTGGCGCAACGGAATGCACAGGCGGCGGTCGGCATGCTCGATAGCGCCCAGGCGGTGCTCGAAGGCCCGTCCCAGCGCGGCGCAGAAGCCTTCGTCGTCCAGCGCCATGATCTTTTCAGCCTGCTCCGGCGTGATCGACCAGACGATCGAGCACCAGTGCGCATCGCCCTCCTTCGCCAGCGGCAGGAAGGCCAGCGGGCCGTCGTCGGTGAAGCGCTGCCAGGCGGTGGCCAGGTGCGGCTTCTCGCAGCGCACGCTGGTGACGATAGCGTGGTGCAGGTAATCCCACTCGCGGGTAGCGCAGCCGGCCAGACGGCGCACAGCGGAGTTGGCGCCGTCGGCGGCGATCACCAAGGGGGTGCGGATTTCCCGGCCATCGGCCAGGGTCAGCAACCAGTCGTCGCCGGAATGGCGCAGCTGATCCAGGCGGGCGCCAGGCAGCAGACCGAGGGCGGAGTCGTGCAGACGGTCCATCAGGGCATCCTGCATCACGCGGTTCTCGACGATATGGCCGAGCACCTCGGCATGCACGCTGGCGGCGCTGAAGTGAATCTGCCCGGTTCCGGAGCCGTCCCACACCTGCATCTCGCGGTAGGGCTCGGCGCGGCGCGCGGCGATGCCGTCCCAGGCGTGCAGGCGCTGGAGGATGCGCCGGCTGGCCTCGGACAAGGCGCTGACACGCGGTTCGAAAGGCGCCTCGCGGTCGAACGGCTTGACGCTAAGCGGGCTGCCGTCCAGCAGCAGGATGTCCAGGCCGCTGCCTTCCAGCGCCAGGGCCAGCGCGCTACCGACCATTCCCGCGCCGACTATTACCAGATCCGCGTGCATCGTATTTCCTTATTGACTGGGGCTGTCACACCGGGCGGGCGCCCAGGCCCATGGCCTGGCGGGCGAACCAGCGCTTGGCCGGCGGCAGCAGGTCGAGGCCGAGCAGGCCCAGGTTGCGGCTGGTGGCGAGCAGCGGCTGGGCGTTGGAGAACAGGCGGGTGACGCGGTCGGAGAAGCCGACGGTCATCTGCTGGTCCAGACGCTGGCCGTCCAGATAGCGCTGCAGTACGGCAAAGTCGCCCGGCGCGGCCTCTTCCTGCAGCAGCCGGTCGCCCAGGGCCTGGGCATCGCGCAGCGACAGGTTGAAGCCCTGCCCGGCAATCGGGTGCAGGCTGTGGGCGGCGTTGCCCAGCACCACCAGGTGCGGGCGAATCTGTTCCTCGGCCTCGATCAGGCTCAGCGGGTAGCCATGGCGCGCACCGACCTGCCGGAAGGCACCCAGGCGATAGCCGAAGGCATCCTGCAGCTCGGCGAGAAAGGCGGCGTCGGACAGTTCGCGCAAGCGTTCGGCGTCGCGACCGTTGCGGGTCCAGACCAGCGCGCAGCGGTTATCCGGCAGCGGCAGCAGGGCCAGCGGGCCGTTCTCGGTGAAGCGTTCGAAGGCCTGGCCGCGGTGGTCTTCGGACGGGCTGACGTTGGCGATCAGCGCGGTCTGCCCGTAGGACGAGGCGCGCACGCCAATGCCCAGTTGCTCGCGCAGGCCGGAGCGGCCACCGTCGGCCAGTACGGCGAGGTCGCAGTCCAACTGCGTGTCGTCGTCCAGGGTCAGGCGATAGCCGTCGCCCAGGGCGTCCATGCGCCGCACCTCGGCGGGGCAGCGCCAGCTCACCACCTCCGGGTCCAGCGCGTGCCACAGGCACTGCCCGAGCCAGGCGTTCTCCACCACGTAGCCGAGGGCCGGAACGCCCTCTTCCACCGCCGTCAGGCGTGCGGAGCCAAAGCGGCCACGGTCGGAGACGTGAATCTGCGAGATCGGCTCGGCGCGCTGGGCGATCTGCTGCCAGAGCCCCAGGCGTTCGTAGATCTGTCGGCTGCCGAAGGACAGTGCGGACGAACGCGCATCGTAGCTGGGCTGGTAGGCATCGCCGGGGGCGAAGGGCTCGACCAGCACGATCTGCCAGCCGCGCTCGCGGGCACCGGTCTGGAGAATCAGCGCCAGGCTCGCGCCGACCAGTCCGCCACCGATGATGGCCAGTTGCGTACGTTGCATGTCAGGCGGCCTGGGCGCGGGCTTCGGCCATCAGGGCCTCGATCTCGGCGACGGTCTTGGGCACGCCGTTGGTCAGGATTTCGCAGCCGGTTTTGGTCACCACCACGTCGTCCTCGATGCGCACGCCAATGCCGCGCCACTTCTTCGGCACGTCGGTGTTGTCCGGGGAGATGTAGATGCCCGGCTCGACGGTCATCGACATGCCGACTTCGAGCACGCGCCACTCGCCGCCGACCTTGTATTCGCCGACGTCGTGCACGTCCATGCCCAGCCAGTGGCCGGCACGGTGCATGTAGAAGGCCTTGTAGGCTTCGCTGTCGATCAGCTCGTCGACATCGCCGCTGAGCAGGCCGAGCTTCACCAGCCCGGCGGTGATGACCCGCACGGTGGCTTCATGGGCCTCGTTCCAGTGACGGCCGGGAGCGATGTAGTCGAACGCGGCGACGTTGGCTTCCAGGACCAGCTCGTAGATGGCCTTCTGCTCGGGGCTGAAGGTGCCATTGGCCGGGAAGGTACGGGTGATGTCGCTGGCGTAGCAGTCGATCTCGCAGCCGGCGTCGATCAGGATCAGGTCGCCGTCCTTGATCGTCGCGTCGTTCTCCCGGTAGTGCAGGATGCAGGCGTTGCGGCCGGTGGCGACGATGGAGCCGTAGGCCGGCATCTTCGCCCCGCCCTTGCGGAAGGCGTAGTCCAGCTCGGCTTCCAGGTGGTACTCGTTCAGCCCCGGACGGCAGATCTGCATGGCGCGCACGTGGGCGCCGGCGGAAACCTCGGCTGCGTAGCGCATCACCTTCACTTCGCCCGCGCTCTTGTACAGGCGCAGGTCGTGCAGCAGGTGGTCGAGGGCGACGAACTCGTTCGGCGGCTGCGCGCCCTGGCGGGCCTTGGAGCGGATCACGTTGATCCAGTCCACCAGCCGGCGGTCGAATTCCTGGTTGGCGCCCAGCGCGTAGTAGACGCGATCGCGGCCTTCGATCAGGCCGGGGAGGATGTCGTCGATATCGCCGATGGGGAAGGCATCGTCGGCGCCGAAGGTGCTGATCGCGCCGTCCTGGCCGGCGCGCAGGCCGTCCCAGAGTTCACGTTCCGGATCGCGCTCGCGGCAGAACAGCACGTACTCGCCGTGCTCGCGGCCGGGGATCAGCGCCATCACCGCTTCCGGCTCGGGGAAGCCGGTGAGGTACTGGAAGTCGCTGTCCTGGCGGTAGACATGCTCGACGTCACGGTTGCGGATGTACATCGGCGCCGCCGGGAGAATGGCGATGCTGTTGGGTTCCATCTGCGCCATCAGCGCCTTGCGCCGACGGGCGTATTCCGACTTGGCGATACGGATCATGCAGCAACCTCAATGCAGGGACGGTTTCTCGGCCGGTGCCGGCACCTTGCCGAATTCGGAGAACAGCAGCAGCGGGGCGACGCGCAGGTATTCCTGCACTTCCATGTAGTCGGCCTCGCCGTCTTCGGAATCTTCCAGCGCGCCCTGGACCTGGGCAATGGCGGCGATATCCTGCAGCACTTCGTCGGCTTCGTCCGACAGGCTGGGGGAACGCAGCGCCAGGCCAAAGCCGGCGAGGAAGCCCTGGCACCACTGGCCCAGGGCCGCGGCGCGCTCGGCGAGCGGGGCGTCATCGTTGGGCAGCATCAGCACCACGGCCATCTCACCGGCGCTGAAGTCCTGCTGGACCATGCCCAGCAGGCCGCCCAGTGCCGCGCTCAGTCGCTCGCCCGGCTCGCCGCCGAGCAGCTCACCTGCGGCCTGCAGCCATTCGTCCTGGTCGAAGCCGGACCCTGCGCAGACGCGGCCGAGCAGATGGCCGTGCAATTCGGCGGGAGAGATAGGCAGGGCAGCCTCGGCGAGCAGGGTGGCAAAGGCGGAATAGGCGGAACTTGACGTGGACATGATCGAACCCGGGGTAAGGCAGCTAGGCGCCATCGGGCGCCGCGCATAGAATGTGGTCCCGTATCCTAGCACCGCCGCCCGGTGCAAGACCATGTAACGGGTCGCCGCGTTGACCCGCCCCCGCGGCGGTCCTATATAGTTTCCGGTCACTCCCATTCTCAGAGTAAAGAGCCAAGCGAGAACCCATGGAAGACGCCGACCTGCTCACGCTGATCGCCAAGTTCGACCAGTTGCTCCAGCGCCTGGAGCAGCTCAAGGCCGAAAACCGGCTGCTGCGGGCGAACGAGAAAAGCTGGCGGGAAGAACGCGCCCATCTGATCGAGAAGAACGAAATGGCTCGGCAGAAGGTCGAAGCGATGATTTTGCGACTCAAAGCCTTGGAGCAGGACTCATGAGCCAGTCGAATACCCTGAACGTTCAAATCCTCGACAAGGAGTACTGCATCGCCTGCCCTCCGGACGAGCGCGTCAACCTGGAAAGCGCTGCGCGCTATCTCGACAGCAAGATGCGCGAGATCCGCTCCAGCGGCAAAGTGATCGGCGCCGACCGCGTGGCGGTGATGGCTGCCCTGAACATCACCCACGACCTGCTGCACAAGCAGGAGCGCCAGGATCACGACAGCAGCTCCACCCGCGAGCGCGTGCGCGAGCTGCTCGAGCGCGTGGACCGCGCCCTTACCACCGATAAGGAGCCGGGTGAAGTCTGACCCTGGAAAATTCCTTGGGGTATAATCCACCCCGTTCCCTGGTGTGTTTGCCAGTCGGTGATGTCCCTGAGCCGATAATTGCAACAACGGAGGTTGCCAGTTGGGCTGGTGTGCATGTCCGCACGACGGAAAGCCTTAAAGCCTACTGCAACCGCCACCTTGAACTCTCGGGTTCAAGGGCTAACCCGACAGCGGCATGTCCGGGGAGCTTTACCCTTCCATGATCCGATCCGACGGTCTCTCCCGCCCTGCCCTGCGCCGCCAGTTGCGCCAGGCCAGACGCGCGCTCACTCCCCTTCAGCAACGCCTCGCCGCCCAGGCCCTGTATCGCCAGCTCGCGCAGCATCCGCTGTTCCGCCGGGCGAGGCACATCGCCCTGTATCTGCCGGCTGACGGCGAGATCGACCCGCGTCCGCTGATGAAGGCGGCGCAGAAGCGTGGAAAGGCGACCTACCTGCCGGTGCTGTCGCACTGGCCGAAGACCCACATGACCTTCCAGCGCGTCGGCATTGGCGAACGCTGGACGCGCAACCGCTTCGGCATTGCCGAGCCGGTGCCCAATCGCGGCCAGCAACGCCCGGCCTGGGCGCTGGACCTGTTGCTGCTGCCACTGGTGGGATTCGATCCCCTGGGCGGACGCCTGGGAATGGGCAAGGGATTCTATGACCGCACCCTGGCCTATCTGGGCCTGCGCAAAAATTGGCAGTCCCCGACGCTATTGGGCCTGGCGCACGAGTGTCAGAAGGTCGATCGACTGGAACTGGCCAGTTGGGACGTACCGCTGATGGGCACGGTGACGGACGGCGGCTGGTATGGCCGGCTCGCTGCGGTATCGCGTTCCCTGCGATAACCGTCGCGGATGGATCAGGGCTGCTGAGTGACCCGGGCAGGAATACCGCCCTGGCGCTCCCAGAGGCTCTGGGTGTAACCAGTGGTGACGACCCCCAGGCCGAACAGGATTACCAGAACCCACAAAAGATCAGGCTTGCGTTTCATCGATTGCCTCCCCCTTCCAGGCAAACTGTCCACGATGGCCGGCGGTGGTTTTTTGTCCGTCCGGCGGGCCAAGCTAAAAACGGCGGCATTCTCCGACAATGAAAAGCTTCCCGCAATTCTGACGCCAACCGATCGTCGGAGGAGGCACGCCTGCCAAAACTTCGGGCACTTTCAGGCAAAGTTCATGCCGTTTTCCTACATATTCTTCCTGCGACGGGTCTTCCGCGAGCCGGCAGCTTGTCGCAGGGGAAGCACCTACCATTAGTCACCGGACGGACCTCGCGCCCGCTTCCGCCCACCCGCCACAGACAAGGAGCCCCTCGCCGATGGCACGCGCTTACTGGCTGATGAAATCCGAGCCCGATGAACTCTCGATCCACGACCTCAAGCGCCTGAAGACCGCACGCTGGGACGGCGTGCGCAATTACCAGGCGCGCAACTTCATGCGCAGCATGCAGCCGGGCGACCTGTTCTTCTTCTATCACTCCAGCTGCCCCGAGCCGGGTATCGCCGGTATTGCGCAGATCGAGGGCGAGGCCTACCCCGACCCCACGGCGCTCGATCCGCAAAGCCACTATCACGACCCCAAGGCCAGCGACGACAAGAATCCCTGGACCGCCCGCGACGTCGGCTTCGTCGAAGCCTTCAGGTCGGTACTGCCGCTGGCCGCGCTCAAGGCCCAGGCGGGGCTTGAAGAGATGCCGTTGGTCCAGCGCGGCAGCCGTCTGTCGGTGATGCCGGTGACCGAGGAGCAATGGCAGATCGTGCTGACCCTGGCTCGATGAGGCCAGGGGCCGACAATGGAAAAGGCCCGACAGTGAAAGACCGATATCACTGTGCTATTAGGTAAGGAACGTTTACGGAACTCACCGCATGGACCGCCTGAAGTCCTCTCTAGCCAACTATCTCGGACTTGGCGGCCTGCTCTGCATCCTGTTGCTGGCCAGTGCCTGGCTCGGCCATGAGCTGGCCAGCAGTGAACGGCAACGGGTTCGAGAACGCCTGAACTACCAGGCGCGCGCCCTGGCCCATCAACTGGAAGCCAACCTGCACGAACAGGTGCAGGGCCTGAACCTGCTGGCGCAGCTCTGGACCCACCACGCGCGTATCCCGCGCTCGGAGTGGGAGCTCAACGCGCGCTTCTATATCGACAACTTCCCCGGCTACCAGTCGATCCAGTGGGCCGATGCGGACATGCGTATCCACTGGGTGGAGCCCCTGCAAGGCAATGAGGAGGCGTTGAACTACTGGCTGACACCGATGAGCCCTGGCTACGCCACCGCCATGGCCGCCCGCGACACCGGCAAACCGCGCCTGAGCGACAGCATCGAGCTGCTCCAGGGCGGCCGCGGCTTCGTGCTCTACACACCGGTCTACCTGCACGCCGCCGACGGTACGCTGCGTTTCGACGGCTTCATGGAAGGCGTCTTCCGGGTCGGCAACCTGATGAACCATCTGCTCGAGCAGGCCGACAACCACCTGTTCAGCGTACGCCTGCTGGAGCACGGCGAGCCGCTCTACGTTCGTGCCCAGCCAGACAGCCGGGCGGAAGACACCCTGCGCCTGCCGCTGCAACTGCTGAACAACCATAGCTTCGAGCTGGAGCTCAGCCCCGGCGCAACGCTGGTGCAGTCGATCTCCACGCCACTGCCGGCCGTGGTGTTCAGTACCGCCGTGACCATCAGCCTGCTGCTGGTCGCCGCCCTCGCCCTGGCGCTGGACAACGCCCGCCGCGCCGCTGCGCTGAGCGCCAGCAATCGACTGTTCAGCCTGGAAGCCGAACAACGCCAGGAAATCGAAGGGCACCTGCTCGACAGCCGCGAGCGCCTGCAGCTGGTCCTGGACCTCACCGACTCCAGCCGCGATGCGCTGTTCATCTTCGACCTGCAGACCCGCGAACTGCTGCACATGAACCGCGCCACCTACAGCAGCCTTGGCTACAGCGCCGAGGACTTCCGCCAGCTGCTGCGCGACGATCCGGAGCGACTGATTCCCGGCTTCTTCGCCTGGCTGCAATTGGTGCAGCAGGCCGACCGGCTGAACCTGGCGATGATCTTCCAGCGCGAGATGCAACGCCGCGACGGCAGCCTGCAGGCGGCGGAGATCAACACCCAACTGGTCCACCAGGGCGGGCGCGAGTACCTGATCGCCGTGGCCCGCGACAACGGCGAGCGCCTGCAACTGGAGGCCCAGCTGCAGAAGCAGTCGCAGCAGGATGGCCTTACCGGCCTGTTCAACCGCCGCTACTTCGACCGCCAGCTGCAGAGCGAATGGCGCCGCCTGCGCCGCTCCGACTCGCCGCTGGCGCTGCTGATGCTCGATGTCGACCACTTCAAGCTGTTCAACGACTACCTCGGCCACCTGGCCGGCGACGATGCCCTGCGCCGGGTTGCCGGCGCCCTGCGCAGCTGCCTGCAGCGCGAGGGCGACGCGGCCTGCCGCTACGGTGGCGAGGAGTTCGTGATCATCCTCACCGATACCGGCCTGGACGGCGCCACCCATGTAGCCGCGCGGGTACACCAGCGGATTGCCGAACTGGCGATCGCACACCCGGCCACCGAACTGGGACGGCTGACCATCAGCATCGGCGTGGCCATCGCCAAGCCGGGACAGGATACCGAGCCGGACCAGTTGGTCGCCCAGGCCGACCAGGCGCTGTACGCGGCCAAGCACAAGGGTCGGAACCAGACGTCCGTGTGGCCGGTGGAATAAGTCGGCGGCTGTTATAGGGGGAGTCCGTTCAGGCCATCTGCCCGATAGTCCGGCGGAAGCGCCACAAGGCGCCCGCGAAGAACGCCGCGCCAATCCCGACTATGGCCAATAGCTGCGGCCAGACGATGGACAGGTCGGCGCCCCGGTAGAGGATCGCCTGGGCCAGGCTGACGAAGTGCGTGGTCGGCGCCGCCAGCATGATGTTCTGCACCAGCTCCGGCATGCTCTCGCGCGGCGTGGTGCCGCCGGAAAGAATCTGCAGCGGCATCAGGGTGAGGATCACCAGCAACCCCAGTTGCGGCATCGAGCGCGCCACGGTGCCGAGAAAGATGCCCATGGACGTGGTGGCGAACAGGTGCAGCGCCGCGCCCAGCAGGAACAGTCCCACCGAGCCGCTGATCGGCACGTCGAGCCAGCCACGCACCACCAACTGCAGCGAGATGGCGGCCGCCACCAGCACCACCGCGCCCATGGACCAGACCTTGGCCATCATGATCTCGAAGGCGGTCAGCGGCATCACCAGCAGGTGTTCCACCGTGCCGTGCTCGCGCTCGCGGATCAGCGCGGCGCCGGTGAGGATGATCGACAGCATGGTGATCTGGTTGATCACCTCCATCACCGCGCCGAACCAGGCCTGGGTCAGGTTCGGGTTGAACTCCATGCGCACTGCCAACGCCGCTGGCATCGTCGCCTCGGCACGGTAGCGGCTGACGAACTCGCGCACCTCGGTGCCGACGATGTTCTGGATGTAGCCGGCGCCGGAGAATGCCTGGCCGGTCTGCGTCGCATCGACGTTGACCTGGATCGCCGGCTGCCGCCCGGCCAGCACGTCGCGCTGGAAGTCCGGCGGGATGTCCAGGGTGAAGGTGTACAGGCCGACGTCCATGCCGCGGTCCATCTGCGCGTGGTCGATCATTTCCGGGACACGGAAATACGGCGGCTGGAAGGCGTTGACGATGCGCGAGGAGAGCTGCGACTGGTCCTCGTCGACGATGGCGATGGGCGCGTGGTGCAAGGTTTCCGGCACGCCGGTGGCCGAGCTGTAGACGCCCAGGGTGAAGGCCCAGGCGATCAGGATCAGCATCGCGTAGTCGCGCCCCAGGCTGCGGAATTCCTTGATACCGAGGTTGAAGATGTTCGCCAGCTTCCTCATCGCTCAGTCCTCCTGCTTCTTCAGGCAGGCGACGCTGAGCAGCGTCAGCACCACCACCATCGCCAGCAGCGGCAGGTAGTAGACCCACAGGTCGGCAAAACCCAGCGCCTTGGAGAAGGCCCCGCGACTGACGATCAGGAAGTGCGAGGTCGGGTAGAGCTGGCCGATCACCTGCGCCGCGCCTTCCAGCGACGACACCGGATGGATCAGTCCGGAGAACTGGATGGCCGGGATCATGGTGGCGATGGCGGTGCCGAACACTGCGGCGATCTGGCTCTTCATGAATGTCGAGAGCAGCAGGCCGAGCCCGGTGCTGGTCACCACGTAGAGGAAGGCGCCGACCAGCAGCGCCAGGAAGCTGCCCTTGAGGGGCACCTGGAACAGCAGCACGGCCATGGCCAGCATCAGCACGAAGTTGACCATGCCCATGCCGATGTAGGGCAGCTGCTTGCCCAGCAGGAACTCCAGCCGCGTGACCGGGGTGACGTAGAGGTTGGTGATCGAGCCCAGCTCCTTCTCGCGCACCACGCCCAGGGCGGTGAGCATCGCCGGGATCATGATCAGCAGCAGCGGGATCACCGCCGGCACCATGGCTTTCAAGCTCTCCACGTCCGGGTTGTAGCGGTAGCGCACCTCGGTGCTGGCCGCCGCGCTGACCGCGGGGCTGCCGGTCTGCCGGGCGAGATCGGCCAGGTAACTCGCGTGCAGGCCCTGTACGTAGCCGAGCACGGTGTTGGCGCGGGTCGGCATGGCGCCGTCGATCCACACGCCGATGGCCGGATCGGCGCCGCGTTTCAGGTCGCGGCCGAAGTTCGGCGGGATTTCCACCGCCAGGCTCAGCTCGCCGCTGCGCATGCGCCGCTCCAGTTCCTCGGGGCTCTGGATCGGCGCGCGCTCGATGAAGTAGCGCGAGCCGGAAATGTTCAGCGCGTAGGCCTGGCTGGTGGTGGTCTGGTCGCGGTCAAGTACCGCGTAGGTGAGGTCCTCCACGTCCATGTTGATGCCGTAGCCGATGATGAACATCAGCAACGCGGTGCCCACCAGCGCCAGGGTCAGGCGGATCGGGTCGCGGCGCAGCTCCATGGCTTCGCGGCGCGCGTAGCTGAACAGGCGCAGCCAGCTGAAGCGGTCACTGCCCTTGTAGCGGGCGGGCTCAGCTGGCTTCTCAGGGCTAGGCGCAGCGTCCGGCACCGGCGCCCTGCCGGCGGCCTCTTCCAGGTAGGCGATGAAGGTGGCTTCCAGGGTCGGCAGGCCGCGCTTGTCGATCAGGCCCTGCGGGGTATCGCTGTCGAGCACCTTGCCGGCATGCATCAGCGAGATGCGGTCGCAGCGCTCGGCCTCGTTCATGAAGTGGGTGGAGATGAAGATGGTCACGCCGTCGTTGCGCGACAGCTCCACCATCAGTTCCCAGAAGCCGTCGCGGGCCACTGGGTCGACGCCCGAGGTGGGCTCGTCGAGGATCAGGATTTCCGGCTTGTGGATCACTGCCACCGCCAGCGACAGGCGCTGGCGGATACCCAGCGGCAGGCTGTCGGGCAGCTCGCCCGCGACCTTGCCCAGATCGAAGCGTTCGAGCATCTCCCGCACGCGTGGCTCGATCTGCTCGTGCGGAATGTGGAAGAGCTTGGCGTGCAGTTCGAGGTTCTGCAGCACCGTCAGCTCGGCGTACAGCGAGAAGGCCTGGGACATGTAGCCGACGCGCCGGCGGGTCTCCATGTCGTTGGCGTTGACCGGCTGGCCAAACAGCGCACAGGTGCCTTCGCTGGCCGGCAGCAGGCCGGTGAGCATCTTCATGGTGGTGGACTTGCCGCAGCCGTTGGAGCCGAGGAAGCCGAAGATTTCCCCGCGCTCGATGCGGAAGCTGACGCGGTCCACCGCGACGAAATCGCCGAAGCGGCAGGTCAGCCCCTCGGCCTCGATGGCGATCTGCGGCGCGCCATCATTCTGCGGCCGAGGTGGAATGACCAGCTTGTGGTGACCGGCGCGCTTGCTCTCGGGCAGCAGCGCGATGAAGGCCTCTTCGAGACTCTGCGTGCCGGTGTGCGCGCGCAACTCGGCGGGTGTACCGGTGGCGAGCACCTTGCCCTCGTCCATCGCCACCAGGTGGTCGAAGCGCTCGGCCTCCTCCATGTAGGCGGTGGCCACCAGCACGCTCATGCCTTCGCGGCCGGCGCGGATGCGCGCGATCAGCTCCCAGAACTGGTTGCGCGACAGCGGGTCGACGCCGGTGGTGGGCTCGTCGAGGATCAGCAGGTCGGGGTCGTGGATCAGCGCGCAGCACAGCCCGAGCTTCTGCTTCATGCCGCCGGAGAGCTTGCCCGCCGGGCGCTCGGCGAAGGGCGCCAGGCCGGTGCTGTGCAGCAGGTCGGCGATGCGCCGCTCGCGCTCAGCCTTGTCGTGGCCGAACAGGCGGCCGAAGAAGTCGACGTTCTCGAACACCGAGAGCGTCGGGTAGAGGTTCTTGCCCAGGCCCTGCGGCATGTAGGCGATGCGCGGGCACACGGCGCGACGGTGGCGCGCGTCGCGCATGTCGCCGCCGAGCACCTGGATCTTGCCGTCCTGCATCTTCCGCGCGCCGGCCAGCAGCGCCAGCAGGCTGGACTTGCCAACGCCGTCCGGGCCGATCAGCCCGACCATGCGGTTGGCCGGGATTTCCAGGGTCACGTCGTCCACTGCGCGGGTCTGCCCATAGCGCAGCGAGACGCCAGCCAGACGGGCCACGCAGTCGGCGGCGTTCATTGCGGGACCTTGATCTGCAGTTCAGCCGGCCACTGCACCTGCGGGTCGAGGCGCAGGTAGGCCATGCCCGGCACGCCGGTCTTCACGTAGGTGATGTACTTCGCAAGCAGCTGCGGATCGAGGCGCGCCTTGACTCGGAACATCAGCTTCTCGCGCTCGTTGGCGGTCTCCACGGTCTTGGGCGTGAACTGCGCGACACTGGCGACGTAGGACACCTTGGCCGGAATCACGTACTGCGGCACGGCGTCGATCACCAGGTGTACTTCCTGGCCCAGTTCGACCTTGCCGGCCTGGCCCGAGGGCAGGAAGAAGGTCATGTAGACGTCGGCCAGGTCGACCATGTTGAGCAGCTTGCCGCCGGCCGCCAGCACTTCGCCCGGCTGTGCCACGCGGTACTGCACGCGGCCGTTGCGCGGTGCCTTGAGCAGGCTGTCGTCGATGTCCGCCTGCAGGCGCACGGTGCTCGCGGTAGCGGCCTCGATGGCCGACTGCGCCTCGATCACCTGGGAACGTGCGGCAGCTATGCCGGCCTGCGCCGAGACCACCTGGGAGCGCGCGGCGGCCAGCGCCGCCTGGGCGCTCTGCATCATCGCGCGGTCATCGTCGAGTTGCTGTTGCGGCAGGGCGTTGCGCTTGACCAGTTGTTCGGTGCGGCTGAAGCGCTTCTGCGCGGCGGTGAGTTCGGCCTGGCGCTGGGCGACCACGGCTTCGGCGGTGGCCTTCTCGCTGGTGCGCTGGGCGACCAGGGACTCGGCAGTGAGCCTGGCGTTCTGCGCCTGGCGCACCTCGGCCTGGGCCTGGGCGAGCTGGGCCTGGAGCACCTGGGTGTCCATCTTCGCCACCACGTCGCCGGCCTTCACGAAGTCGCCTTCGTCCACCAGGATTTCCGCCACCCGCCCCGGGAGCTTGGTGGCCACGTCCACCTCGGTGGCTTCGATGCGACCATTGCCGCTGGCGAAGCCTTCGCCCAGGCCGGTCGGCTTGAACGTCTGCCAGGCCAGCGCGGCGAGCACGACCGCGACCACCACGACCAGTCCGCGGGTGCGCCAGCTTTTTGCGTTTCCTGTCATCCGAGTATCCCCTTGTCCATGCGCTCCGATTCGAGCGGATCATGTAGGGATGTTCGGCGACCAGCGGCGAATGCCGGTTGATGCAGGTCAGGCGTGCGACGAAAAGTCCTACATGTAGGACTTTACGAATCTCAATCGGTAAGCGGAAAGGCGCCGAGCGAAGGTGAGGCAAGGCGAAAATCAGCGAGGGCGCGGAGTTTACTCGCTGTATATGAGCAGCCCTCGCTGATTTTCAACGCAGCATCGCCGATGCGCAGGCCCTTTACGGCTGGACGATCAGGTTGTTGAACAGCAAGTCGTCGACCAGCGGCTTGCCCTCTTCCTGCTGCAGCACGCCCTGCACCTGCTTGAGGGCTTCCTGGCGCAGCTTTTCCTTGCCGTCGACGCTGCCGAGGGAGTCGTCGGTCTGCTGGGCGAACAGCATCACCAGCTGGTTGCGGATCAGCGGCTCGTGGTGCGAGACCTTGTCCGACGCTTCCTTGCCGGTCACTTTCAGCGCGATGTCGGCCTTGAAGTACTTCAGCTTCGGACCGCTGCCGTAGTTGCCCACCAGTGCCGGGGTGAGGTCGACGAAGGCGGGCTTGTTGGCGTCTTCCGGCTTGGCCTCTTCCGAAGCGGCCACGAAGGGACTGAAGGACAGGACCAGCAACAGGGCGAGGAAAGCTCTCAAGGCGATGTCTCCGGATTCGATGGCCCAAAGGATAGCCAGACTCGCGCCGCAGCCCAAGCTATATCGGGGCATAAGCCGGGACCATGGTGATTTGCCCACCCGCCCCGCCCTCCTACACTGCTCCGATACCTAGCGTGGAGTGCTCCCATGAAAGCCGTGCTGTGCAAAGCCTTCGGCCCCGCCGAAACCCTGGTGCTGGAAGACATCGACAGCCCCGAGCCGAAGAAGAACGAAGTCCTGCTGCAGGTGCATGCCGCCGGGGTGAACTTCCCCGACACGCTGATCATCGAGGGCAAGTACCAGTTCAAGCCGCCCTTCCCGTTCTCCCCGGGTGGCGAGGCCGCCGGCGTGGTCGGCGCCGTCGGTGAGAAGGTCAGCCATGTAAAACCCGGCGACCGCGTGATGGCGCTGACCGGCTGGGGCAGCTTCGCCGAAGAAGTGGCGGTGCCCGGCTACAACGTGATGCCGATTCCCGACGGCATGGACTTCGCCAGCGCCGCCGCCTTCGGCATGACCTACGGCACCTCCATGCACGCACTCAAGCAGCGAGCCAGCCTGCAGCCGGGCGAGACCCTGCTGGTGCTCGGCGCCTCCGGTGGCGTGGGCCTGGCAGCAGTGGAAATCGGCAAGGCCATGGGCGCCAAAGTGATCGCTGCCGCCAGCAGCGAGGCCAAGCTGGAAGTGGCCAAGGCCGCCGGTGCCGACGTGCTGATCAACTACAGCGAAGGCAGCCTGAAGGACAAGCTCAAGGAAATCACCGGTGGCCAGGGCGTGGACGTGATCTACGATCCGGTGGGCGGCGACCTGTTCGAGGAAGCCTTCCGCTCCATCGCCTGGAACGGCCGCATGCTGGTGGTCGGTTTCGCCAGCGGCACCATCCCGTCGCTGCCGGCCAACCTCACCCTGCTCAAGGGTGCGTCGCTGGTCGGTGTGTTCTGGGGCTCCTTCGCCCAGCGCCAGCCGCAGGACAACGCGGCGAACTTCCAGCAGCTGTTCCAGTGGTTCGCCGAAGGCAAGATCAAGCCGCTGGTGTCGCAGACCTACCCGCTGGAGAAGGCCGCCGATGCGATCAATCACCTGGGCCAGCGCAAGGCGGTGGGCAAGGTGGTAGTGACCGTTCGCTGATAGCTTGCCGGCGACATGAAAAAGCCCCGCTCAAGCGGGGCTTTTTCATTGCGTCGCTCCGGCGTTGGGCGATTCGCGAGCAAGCTCGCTCCTACGAAGAGCCCCACTTCTGCGGCTTTGGCTTTGGCTTTGGCTTTGGCTTTAAAGAGATTTCCAGAGAAACATCCACGCACTCCGAACGGCCCCGTTCAGGAGGCCTCGTTGAAGCGCAGTTTCAGGGGTTGAGCGGCATGGATGCCGCGAGAGCCACGATGGGCCAGGGATGGCCCGTCGTGGCGTGCCCCTGAAACTGCGCTTTAACGAGGGAATTTTTCGCCTAAGCGAAAAACCGGATGTCCGGGGCAAGCCTTCTTGGTTACTTCTTCGGCGTTTGGTTTGGAAGAAGTGACTCGCCCGAGGGGGCGAAACAAGAAGTCAGCGCGCACGCCGGCGCGACGCGAGAAAGCCCGGCGCGAGGCAGACACATCGCGGACGAAGTCCACTCCTACGCGAGTCCGATGCACCTAATATCTCCAGCAGGAGCTGATTTCGCGGAGAAGCTCCGCTCCTACGAAGACAAAAAAGCCCCGCATGAGCGGGGCTTTTTCATGCGAGTCAGCGCGTAGGATGGGTAGAGCGAAGCGAAACCCATGCTGTCCTCGAGCCCGCTGCCCGGGAGCGATGGGTTTCGCTTCGCTCTACGCCATCCTACGTCCATTACTCCCGTGGGGTTGCAGTCAGGAATACAGCGCCTTGAACTGCTCGCGCAGCACGTTCTTCTGCACCTTGCCCATCACATTACGCGGCAGCGCGTCCACCACCATCACCCGCTTGGGCTGCTTGAAGCGCGCGAGCTTGCCGTCCAGTGCGGCGAGCACCTGCGCCTCGCTCGGAGCCTGCCCCTTGCTGGCCACCAGCACGGCGGTGACGCCCTCGCCGAAGTCCGGGTGCGGCACGCCGATCACCGCCGATTCGGCCACGCCCGGCAGGGTGTCGAGGATCTCTTCCAGCTCCTTGGGATACACGTTGAAGCCGCCGCTGATGATCATGTCCTTGTTGCGGCCGACGATCTGCACGTAGCCACGATCATCGACGAAGCCGATATCACCGGTCATGAAGTAGCCGTCCGCCCGCAGTTCCTCGGCGGTCTTCTCCGGCATGCGCCAGTAGCCCTGAAACACGTTCGGCCCGCGCACCTCGATCATCCCCGGCTCGCCCTGGGGCAGCAGGGTCGGCTCGGCCTTGCCCGGATCGGTGATGCGCAGTTCGACGCCCGGCAGCGGGAAGCCGACGGTGCCGGCGATGCGCTCGCCGTCCAGCGGGTTGGAAGTGTTCATACCGGTCTCGGTCATGCCGTAGCGTTCGAGGATGGCCATGCCGGTGCGCTCGGAGAATGCCTTGTGGGTCTCGGCGGTGAGCGGCGCAGAGCCGGAGATGAACAGGCGCATGTGCGCCACCGCCTCGCGGGTCAGGCCGGGCTGGTCGAGCAGGCGGGTGTAGAAGGTCGGCACGCCCATCAGCAGGTTCACCTGCGGCAGCAGCTTGAGGATCTGCGCGGCGTCGAACTTGTTCAGGAAGAGCATCGAGCCGCCGGCCATCAACAGGCTGTTGCAGGCCACGAACAGGCCGTGGATGTGGAAGATCGGCAGCGCGTGGAGCAGCCAGTCGTTGCTGGAAATCTTCCAGTAGCCCACCAGTGCGCGGGCATTGGAGACCAGATTGCCGTGGCTGATCATCGCGCCCTTGGAGCGCCCGGTGGTGCCGGAGGTGTAGAGGATCGCAGCGAGGTCGGAGGATGCGCGCTCCACGTCGGCGAAGCGTCCCGGTTTGCCGTGCACCCGGTCCATCAGCGAGCCATTGCCCGCATCGCCCAGGGTCTCCACGTGGGCCACGCCGCTGACTTTCGCCAGCTCGCGGGCCTGAGCCTCGAAGGCCGGCGCGCAGACGAACAGCGAAGGCTCGGCGTCGTCGAGGAAGTAGCGCAGCTCTTCGCCGGTGTAGCCGCTGTTGAGCGGCAGGTAGACCGCGCCGACACGCAGCACGGCGAGGTAGAGCATCACTGTCTCGGGGCTCTTGTCGACCTGCACGGCGACGCGGTCGCCCGGCTGCACGCCGAGCTCCACCAGTGCATGGGCGAACTGCGAGGTGCTGCGCAGCATGTCGGCGTAGCTGTAGCCACCGCCATCCGGGGTGCGGATGAAGGGTTTGGAAAGGTCGCTGGGCAGGTGTTTGCCGACTTCGGCGAAAAGGCTCTGGTTCATGTGCGGGTCCTAGCGTTTTGTTTTCGCTGACAGGGTGGCCAGTTTGCGGACCTCGGGAGAGGCCGTGACCGCGCCCTGATTGGCGTAGGCTTCGTGGTTCTTTTCGATCTGGCGTAGTTCGTAGCGGTAATTGACCATCAGCCCGGCCGCCTGGCGCAGGCCGCTGGCGGAGAGGTCGCCACGCCAGTTCAGGCGTTCCAGGCGGGCGCCGTTGCCCAGGTGGAAGCGCGCCACCGGGTCCAGCGGCAGGCCGCCGCCGTTCCTGGCATGCAGGAAGTACTCGGCGGCCAGCGCCAGCAACGGCTGCTCCGTGCGCGGCGGTGGCGGCGCGTCGGGCTTGAGCGCCTTGAGCAATTCGGCGGCGGCCGCGCCCAGTTGCGGGTCCTCGCCCAGGCTGTCGAGCCAGCGCCGGAAGCCGGGTACCGGCGACAGGGTGACGAACTGGCGCAAGCCGGGAATCTCTCGCGCCAGCTCCTCCACCACCTGCTTGATCAGGAAGTTGCCGAAGGAGATGCCGCGCAGGCCGTCCTGGCAGTTGCTGATGGAGTAGAACACTGCGGTGTCGGGTTCTTCCGCGGGCTGCGGCACCGGTTTTGTTTCCAGAATCTCAGCAATGGCGCCGGGCATGGAACGAGTCAGCGCCACCTCGACGAAGATCAGCGGTTCATCGGCCAGGGCCGGGTGGAAGAAGGCGAAGCAACGGCGGTCGGCCGGCTGCAGGCGGCTGCGCAGGTCGTCCCAGTCCTTGATGGCGTGGACGGCCTCGTACTTGATGATCTTTTCCAGGATCGACGCCGGTGTCGACCAGTCGATCCGCCGCAGCACCAGGAAGCCACGGTTGAACCAGGACGCCAGCAGGTGCTGCAGGTCGTGGTCCACGGCCTCAAGCTCCGGCCTGGCCTTGAGCTCCTGCAGCAGCAGGCGGCGCATGGCGATCAGTTCGGCGGTGCCACCGGGCGCCTGGTTGAGGCGGCGGAACAGCTCCTGGCGCGGTGGTTCGCAGGCCTGGAACAGCGCGGTGATGTTCGCCGCCGACGGGTCATCGAGATAACGCTGGCAGGCTTCGGTCAGCGCCTCCTTGGGCGGCGCGAAGTCCTTCAGCAGGATGTCGAAGAAAGCCTTTTGCTGGGCCTCCGGGCAATCCCGGTAGGCACACAGCACCTGCTGCGCCAGGGCGACCCCCGAGGCTTCGCCGTGGCTGGAAATCAGCTTGTGGCAAGCCTGCGCCAGCGCCTGGGCATTGCCCGGCGCCGGCTCGCGCGACTCCAGCAGTTGCCGGCCGCGCTCGGTGATGCTTTGCAGCAGTTCCTGGAAGAAGCTGATATTCATGCGTCCCCCTCACGGTGTGGATAAAGCGATCAATCTCCCGCCAGCATCGGCGGCGGGCAGCGCTGGTACCAGCGCGAGGCCTGCTCGTAGGCATGGGCCAGTTGCAGCACGGCCATGTCCGCCTGGTGCTTGCCGATGATCTGCAAGCCCATCGGCAGGCCCTGCTCATTGAAGCCGACCGGCACGTTGACCACTGGGCATCCGGACAGGGTGCCGGGGATCACCACCTCCATCCAGCGGTGGTAGGTGTCCATGGACTTGCCGGCGATCTCTTTCGGCCAGTCCCAGGTCTTGTCGAACGGGAACACCTGGGCACTGGGCAGCAGCAGGTAATCGTAGCGCTCGAACAGCTGGCTGATCGCACGGTACCAGTCGCTGCGCGCGGCGGAGGCGCGAAACACCTCGACGGCAGAGAGCTTCAGGCCATTCTCGATCTCCCAGATCGCCTCGGGCTTGAGCAGTTCGCGCTTGGCCGGGTCGGCGTAGGTCGCGCCCAGGGAGCCGGCGACCATCCAGTGACGCAGGGTACGCCAGGTATCCCAGAGGCGTTCGGCGGAGAAGCCCATGGCGGTGTCCTCGACGTGGCAACCGATGGCCTCGAAGTCGGCGAAGGACTTGCGGCACAGCTCCAGCACGCCCTTCTCCATGGGCAGGTAGCCGCCCAGATCGCCCAGCCAGCCCAGGCGCGCGCCCTTGAAGTCGCGCTCCAGCTTGCCTGCGAACTGCTCACCGGATTGGGCGATGGACAGCGGTGCGCGGGCATCGCCACCGGCCTGCACCGACAGCAGCAGGGCCACGTCGCGCACGCTGCGGCCCATGGGGCCTTCGTAGCCGAGCTGGTCGATGAACAAGTCGGCGCTGTCGTCGAAGGGCACGCGGCCCTGGGACGGACGGAAGCCGATGATGTTGTTGAAGGCCGCCGGGTTGCGCAGCGAGCCCATCATGTCGCTGCCGTCGGCCACCGGGACCATCTGCAGCGCGAGGGCCGCTGCGGCGCCGCCGCTGCTGCCGCCAGCGGTGCGGTCCGGCGCGTAGGCGCAACCGGTGGCACCGAAGATCGGGTTGTAGCTGTGGGAGCCGAGGCCGAATTCGGGGGTGTTGGTCTTGCCGATGATGATCGCGCCGGCGGCCTTGATGCGCTCGACCATGATGCCGTCGCGCTCGGGCAGGTAATCGCGGTACAGCGGCGAGCCGAGGGTGGTACGGATGCCCTTGGTCAGCGACAGGTCCTTCACCGCATGGGGCAGACCGTGCATCCAGCCACGGTACTCGCCACGGGCCAGTTCGGCGTCGCGCAGGTCCGCCTCGGCGAGCAGAGTTTCGCTCGGCAGCTGGCTGATAATGGCGTTGACCGCCGGGTTGTAGCGCTCGATCTGCGCCAGGTGCGCCCGCATCACTTCGCGGCAGGACACCTGGCGCTGACGGATACGCTCGGCCAGTTCATAGGCCTGGAGCTGGACGATTTCGTTGTGCTTGTTCTGGCTCATACGGCGTTGCCTTGCGTTCTACTGGGTCCCCGCGTTCGCGGGGACGACGGATCACGGACAGTGCGGGCGCCGGGCTTGCCGACGCTCAGGGGAAAGACAGCGCTGCGCTCATCGGCAACGCGTCTTGTCGGGGCGAGCAGTGCCCTGGCGCCTGGAAGCACCACACACACCACTCTCCCCGTCGCCCCCGCGAACGCGGGGGTCCAGCTAACGCACTCAGCGCATCAGGTTGGTCCAGACACGGTCAGCCAGGCGGATCGCGCCTTCGCCACAGGTCTGGCTGAACACCACCTTGGTGCCTTCGGGGATGTGCAGTTCAGGCGCATCCTTCAGGCCCGCATCGAGGAAGGGTTCCACACCCTTGATCGGGCTCTGGTGCTTGAGGAAGTTCTGGGTCATCGCCGAGTTCTCGGGCTTGCTCAGGAAGGCGATGAACTTCTTCGCGCTGTCCGGATGCTTGGCGCCGGCCGGGATCACCAGGTTGTCCACCCAGGCGGTCACGCCCTCTTTCGGGTAGAGGTACTTCAGGCTCGGCTTCATCTCACGCGCGCGCATCGACGAGCCACCCCAGAACATCGACATGTCGACTTCGCCCGAGGCCAGGTTCTCGCGGATCGAGCCGGCCTTGGAGCTGTAGGTCTTCACGAAGGGCTTCTGGTTCTTCAGCAGGGTCAGCACCTGCTGCATCTGCTTGGGGTCCTCGCTGCACAGCGGGATGCCCAGGTAGAGGCTGGCGGTATCGATCACGTCGCTGGAGGAGTCCAGCATGTTGATCTTGCCCTGCAGCTCCTTGGGCGGGGTGAACAGCACCGAGTAGCTGTCCATCGGGCCGCTGTACTTGGCGGTGTCCAGCACCACACTGGTGGTGCCCCAGATGAAGGGCACCGAGTAGGCGCCTTCCGGGTCCCAGGTGGGCTTCTTCAGGTTGTCCACGATGTTCGCGTAGTACGGCTGGCTGACCGGATCGAAGCGCTCCAGCAGCTTCTCCTTCACCAGGATCGGGATGAACTGGTGCGAGGGGATGGCCACGTCGTAGCCGGTGCCGCCCTGCTTGAGCTTGGCCAGCAGGGTTTCGTTGGAGTCGTAGGAGTCCACGGTCACCTTGATACCGGTTTCCTTCTCGAACTTCTCCAGGATCTGCGGCGTGAAGTAGCCGCTCCAGCTCACGACGTTCAGTTGCTCGGCGGCATGCACGTTGGCCACCAGGCCCAGCGTCAGTGTTGCCCCTACAGCAGCGATCAGTTTGCTCATCTTGTTCTCCGGAAGTGGCTCAGGCTTTCTTCTTGCCAAGCAGGTAGGACAGCGTTACGAACAGCACGGAAACACCGAGGATCAGGGTCGACACTGCGTTCACATCGGGCGTCACACCCATGCGCAGCAGGCCGAAGATGAAGATCGGCAAAGTGGTGGTGCCGGCCTGGGAGACCATCATCGAGATCACGAAGTTATCCAGCGAGACGATGAAGGCCAGCATCATCCCGGAGACAATCCCCGGGGTCAGCAGCGGCAGGGTGACCTTGCGGAAGGTCCGCCAGGGGCCGGCGTAGAGGTCGGCGGCGGCCTGCTCCAGGGACAGGTCCATGTCGTTCAGCCTGGCGCGGATCGGCAGGTAGGCGAACGGGATGCAGAACACCGTGTGGGCGATGATCAGGTTGCCGTAGCCCAGCGACAGGCCGAGGGTGGAGAACAGCGCCAGGGTGGCGACGCCGACCACGATCTCCGGCAGCACCAGTGGCAGCATGATCGCCCCCATGGACAGGCGCAGGCCCTTGAACTTCGCTCCCCGCGAAGTACCCAGCGCGGCCAGGGTGGCGATCGCGGTGGAGATCACGCAGGCACACACGGCGATCAACAGGCTGTTGCCGGCGGCCTGGCGCAGCGCCTGGTTGGCGAAGGCGCTGCGGTACCAGTCGAGGCTGAAGCCGGTCCACACGGTGGCGGACTGGTTGGCGTTGAACGAGAGCACCACCAGCACCACGATGGGCGCGTAGAGGTAGACGTAGAACAGCAGGCTCAGGGCGCCGAAGCCACGGAAATCCTGCACGCCCAGACGGCGTTTGCTCAGCAGCGACAGCATCATTCACCTCCCCGGGCGATGCGCAGGCGCTCGGCGCGCATCGCGTAGAACATCAGCACCAGCATCACCGCAGCCATCAGCACCAGCGACAGCGCCGCGCCGAAGGGCCAGTTCCGGCCATCGCTGAACTGCCGGAAGATCAGGTTGCCAAGCATCATCTTGGTGCCGCCGCCGAGCAGCTCGGGGGCGATCATCGCGCCCAGGCAGGGCACGAAGGTGAGGATGGCGCCAGCGAGAATCCCCGGACGGGCGATCGGCAGGACCACCTTGCGCAGGGTGCGGATACGCCCGGCATAAAGGTCCTGGGCGGCTTCGAGCAGGCGCATGTCCATCTTCTCGAGGGTTGCGTAGATCGGCAGCACCACGAAGGGCGCGTAGGTGTAGACCAGGCCCAGCAGCACGGCGCCGTCGGTGTACAGCAGGTCCAGCGGCTGGTGGATGATGCCGAGGCTCATCAGGGTGCTGTTGATCACGCCGGTGCCGCGCAGCAGCAGGATCCAGGCGTAGGTACGGATCAGCAGGTTGGCCCAGAACGGCACGGTGATCAGGAAGATCAGCAGGCCACGGCGGTGCGCCGGCTGCATCGCCAGCCAGACCGCCACCGGGAAGCCCACCAGCAGGGTGATGAAGGTGGTCGCGGCGGCAATGCCGATGGAGCGCAGGGCGATCACCATGTAGGAGTCGGCGAAGGCCAGGCTGTCATCGAGCTGGCGCTCGAACAGCAGCGACACGTAGGCATCGGTGCTGAAGTGCGGGTTGACCCCGCCATAGGGGTTGGCCTGCATCAGCGAGTAACCGATCACGATGAAGATCGGCACGATCAGGAACAGCCCGATGGAGGCCAGCGCGGGCGACACGCCGAGGAAGCTCCTCAGCGCCTTGCGCCGCTCCAGCGCACCGCCGGTGGTGGATATCTGGTTCATGCTCACCCCCGCTCAGTCCAGCAGGACACTGGCGCTGCCGGTTTCGAACAGCAGCCCGGCGCGTTGCCCGGCCACCAGGCGCTGACGCTGGCCGGCGCTGTTGGGCGCACGGACGGTCAGGCGGGTGCCGTCGGCCAGGCTGACCTGGTACTGCAGGTCGGTGCCCAGGTAGATCTGCTGGGCGATGCTGCAGGGCGTTGCGGACGGGTTGTCCTCGGCCACCAGTTGCAGGCGTTCCGGGCGGATCGACAGGGTGACCTCGGCGCCGACCTTCAGACCTTCGCGGCTGGCCGCCTGGATCAGCTGGCCACCGGGAATGCGGAACTGCGCGCAGTCGCCGGCAATGGCCTCGACTCGCGCCGGGAGGAAGTTGGTCTCGCCGATGAAGTCGGCGACGAAGCGGTTGCGCGGATGTTCGTAGATCTCGTCCGGGCAGCCGACCTGCTGCACCTCGCCCTCGGAGAGCACGGCGATGCGGTCGGACATGGTCAGGGCTTCTTCCTGGTCATGGGTGACGAAGATGAAGGTGATCCCAGTCTTGGACTGGATCGCTTTCAGCTCTTCGCGCATGGCCTGGCGCAGCTTGAGGTCGAGGGCGGACAGCGGTTCGTCGAGCAGCAGCACCTTGGGATGCGGCGCCAGGGCACGGGCCAGGGCGACGCGCTGCTGCTGGCCGCCGGAGAGCTGGGTCGGCTTGCGCTGGGCGAAGCGTTCCATCTGCACCAGGGCAAGCATCTCGCGGACGCGCTCGGCGACCTGCGTCTTGCTCATGCGCTTGCCCATCGGGTGGGATTCCAGGCCGAAGGCCAGGTTCTCGGCGATGGTCATGTGCGGGAACAGCGCGTAGTGCTGGAACACGGTGTTCACCGGGCGCTCGAACGGCGGGCGGTCGGCGATGTTCTCGCCGTACAGCTGGATTTCCCCGGCGGTGGGGAATTCGAAGCCGGCGATCATCCGCAGCAGCGTGGTCTTGCCGCAGCCCGAGGGACCGAGCAGGGTGAAGAACTCGTTGTCGCGGATATCCAGATCGACGCATTTGAGCGCGACGGGACCGCTGGCCGGGTCGCCGTAGACCTTGCGCACGGAGCGGATGGAAACCGCCGCCGTCTGCAGGCTGTGCAGGGCATTCATGGTGAAACCTCCGCATCCTTCCCGTCCGCCGCACACTGGCGGTCGGGGGATCTTGTAGTTGTTCTGGCAGGACTAGAGAAACGCTGGAAGCAGCGCTGGCCGTATGCTCGGCCCTGAAAATCGTGGTGCTCCTGAAGCGGATATTCGAAGAAAGGCAGTTGAGCGAAAAGCTCAATTTTCTTACATGCGGTATTAAAAAAACTAACAGCTGCGTAGGATGGGTAGAGCGCAGCGAAACCCATGCTGCTGCGGCACCGGATCGATGGGTTTTGCGCTGCTCTACCCATCCTACGAACTCAAACCACACCGAGACTCGCGCCGATGTCCATCCAGCGCCTTCCGCCGCTCAACGCCGTCCGCGCCTTCGAGGCCGCCGCCCGGCTGGGCAGCTATGTCGCGGCCTCCCGGGACCTGCACGTCACGCAGCCGGCCATCGGCCGCCATGTGAAGCTGCTGGAGGACT
Organism: Pseudomonas sp. SCB32; assembly: GCF_009189165.1. Taxonomy (NCBI): domain Bacteria; kingdom Pseudomonadati; phylum Pseudomonadota; class Gammaproteobacteria; order Pseudomonadales; family Pseudomonadaceae; genus Pseudomonas; species Pseudomonas sp. SCB32. The sequence goes on along the minus strand of NZ_CP045118.1, from coordinate 329,886 downwards.
GGCTGGGCGTGCAGCTGTTCGAACGCACTCCGCGCGGGGTCAGCCTCACGCCTGCCGGGCAGCGCTACTACGCGAAGATATCCACAGCCCTGCAGCAGATCGCCGACGCAGGCGTTGAGCTCACCCCCAGTGGCTCGGCGCGCTGGCTGAAGATCATGGCGGTGCCGGCCTTCACCAAGCGCTGGCTGATGTCGCGCCTGGAAACCCTGCGCCAGCAACGGCCGGGCCTGAAGGTGGCGGTGGAGCCCAACCCCACCTTCACCGAGGTGGACGGCAAGAGCGCGGACCTGGGCATCGTCTACGGCCTGCCAGGCATCTACCCACAATGCCATGCGACGCTGATCCGTCCGGCGGTGTTCCCGGTCTGCTCACCGTCCTACCTGGCCGAGCATGGCCCGCTGACGAGCGCCCGCGACCTGGCGCAGCACGAGCTGATCCACGTGGACGACGGCGAATGGTGGAACCTCTGGCTGTCCACCATCGGCGTCGACCTGCGGGTAAGTCCGGAAGTGCTCTACGTCAGCAACGACCACGCGCTGTCCATGGCCGAGGCCGGCCACGGCATCGCCCTGGCCAACCTGGTGCTGGTCAAGCACCAGCTCGCCGCCGGCACCCTGGTGCGGCCGCTGGCCGAGGAAGTGCCGCTGGAGAGCTACCAGCTGCTGCTGCCGCCGGGACCGGTCAGCGCCGACGTGGCGTGGTTCGAGGACTGGATTCGGGCGGCGTTGCAGGAGGAGTTTTCCACCAGCGCGGCCCGCGTGACTGATTCGACTGAATAGCCAGGCGGAGCGCCGAAGACAGTGCGTCCAGCTCGGCGAGGTGTCCCAACAAAGCGCCAGGCGGCGGACGTGATGTGGCGCGGCACAACAGGGGAGTTTTCCCCTCGCGCCGCGGGGCTGAGTCGGCTGCATGGCTAGGCGGAGCGCCGCAGACAGTGCGACTAGCACGGCGAGGCGCTCCAACGACGCCAGGCGGTCGAATCAGCCCCGCGGCGCGTAGGCGAAGACGTCGGCGCGCATCTGATGCGGGTCCATGCCCGCCGCGACCAGCGCATCGAGGGTGCCGTAGACCATCGCCGGCGAGCCGCTGGCATAGACCCGCAGACCGGAGAGGTCGGCGAAGTCCTCGCACACCGCCTCATGCAGCAGGCCGCAACGCCCCGCCCAGCCGCACATATCACTGACGATCTTGTGCAGATACAGATTGGGCACGCCCTGCCACTGTTCCCAGTGCGGCAGCTCGTAGAAGTCGTCCGGGCGACGCACGCCCCAGTACAGGTGCACCGGGTGGCTGAAGCCCGCGGCGCGGCAGTATTCGATCAGGCTGTGCATCTGCGCCATGCCGGTGCCGGCGGCGATCAGCACCAGCGGACCGTCCGGCAGGTCGGCCAGGTGGGCATCGCCGAATGGCATCTGCACGCGGGCGAAGCGGTCACGCTGCAACTGCGCCAGCAGGTCGATGGCGCTGTTCTCCCGGGCCAGGATGTGCAGCTCCAGGTCACGCCCTTCCTGCGGCGCAGAGGCCAGGGAGAACGCAGCCGGCTCGCTGCCGTCGCGCTCGATCAGCAGGTATTGCCCGGCGTGGTAGCGCGGCGGCTTGCCGGCCGGCGCGCGCAGACGCACGCGCCAGACATCGCCGCCCACCGGCTCACAGAGGGTCAGTTGGCAGGACAGCTTGCGCACCGGCAGCTCGCCGGGGGCCAGCACGCCGTCCCAGTGCAGCACGCAGTCTTCCAGCGGCTCGGCCAGGCAGGTGAAGAATTCGCCATGGTCGCGCACCTCGCCGTCCTGGCGCACACGCCCCTCCACCAGCAACGCCGCGCAGATATGGCAGTTGCCGTTGCGGCAGCTCTGCGGGCACTCGTAGCCCAGGCGCCGCGCGCCATCGAGGATACGTTCGCCGGGCTTCAGCTCGAGCTGGGCGCCGGAGGGTTGCAAGGTCACTTTCAAGCGTTGTTCTCGTTCTTTTTTTGTTTTGCAGGAGCGAGCTTGCTCGCGAACGTTGGTTCGCAGTGGCGTCTGGTTCGCGGGCATGGCCCGCTCCTACAGGGGGCAGCCTCGTCAGTCGATGCCCAGGCTCGCCCAGATCTCATCGACACGGCGGGTCACCGCCGGATCCTTCTCGATCACCCTGCCCCACTCGCGGCTGGTCTCGCCCGGCCACTTGTGGGTGGCGTCCAGGCCCATCTTCGAACCCAGGCCAGAGATCGGCGAGGCGAAGTCGAGGTAGTCGATCGGCGTGTTGTCGATCATCACCGTGTCGCGCTTGGGGTCCATGCGCGTGGTGATGGCCCAGATCACGTCGTTCCAGTCGCGGGCGTTGATGTCATCGTCGGTGACGATAACGAACTTGGTGTACATGAACTGTCGCAGGAACGACCACACACCCAGCATCACGCGCTTGGCATGGCCGGGGTACTGCTTCTTCATGGTCACCACCGCCATGCGGTAGGAACAGCCTTCGGGCGGCAGGTAGAAGTCGGTGATCTCGGGGAACTGCTTCTGCAGGATTGGCACGAAGACTTCGTTCAGCGCAACGCCGAGGATCGCCGGCTCATCCGGCGGCCGGCCGGTGTAGGTGCTGTGGTAGATCGGTTTCTGCCGGCGGGTGATGCGCTCGACGGTGAACACCGGGAAGCGGTCCACCTCGTTGTAGTAGCCGGTGTGGTCGCCGTAGGGGCCTTCATCGGCCATCTCGCCGGGATGGATCACCCCTTCGAGGACAATCTCGGCGCTGGCCGGCACCTGCAGGTCATTGCCGATGCACTTGACCAGTTCGGTCTTGTGCCCGCGCAGCAGGCCGGCGAAGGCGTATTCGGAGAGGTTGTCCGGCACCGGCGTCACGGCGCCGAGGATGGTCGCCGGGTCCGCGCCCAGGGCCACGGCCACCGGGTAGGGCTTGTCCGGGTGCTTCTGGCACCACTCACGGTAGTCCAGCGCGCCGCCACGGTGGCTGAGCCAGCGCATGATGACCTTGTTGCGGCCGATCACCTGCTGGCGGTAGATGCCGAGGTTCTGCCGTTCCTTGTTCGGCCCGCGGGTGACAGTCAGGCCCCAGGTGATCAGCGGCGCAACGTCGCCGGGCCAGCAGGTCTGCACCGGCAGCTTCGACAGGTCGACGTCGTCGCCCTCCTCGATCACTTCCTGGCACGGCGCGTCCTTCAGGACCTTGGGTGCCATGCTGATGACCTTCTTGAAGATCGGCAGCTTCGACCAGGCGTCCTTCAGCCCCTTGGGCGGCTCCGGCTCCTTGAGGAAGGCAAGCAGCTTGCCGATTTCGCGCAGCTCGGAAACGTCCTCGGCGCCCATGCCCAGCGCTACGCGCTCGGGCGTGCCGAACAGGTTGCCGAGCACGGGGATGTCGTAGCCGGTGGGCTTTTCGAACAGCAGGGCCGGGCCCTTGGCGCGCAGGGTGCGGTCACACACCTCGGTCATTTCCAGAACGGGGGAAACCGGCGCCTGGATGCGCTTGAGCTGTCCACGCTGCTCCAGGGCGGCGATGAACTCGCGCAGGTCGCGATACTGCATGAGAGTCTCGATGCGAAGGTGAAGATGCGACAGTTTAGCCGCTAACAACACTTCGCAGAAACACGAAGGCCGGGTTTCCCCGGCCTTGTGGCATCTTGAAGCGCATAGCGTCGCTGACAAATCCGAGCGAAGCGGTTCTGGCTAGGCGCCTGGCCGCAGACAGTACATCTCGTACGGCAAGGCCAGGCAACAACGCCAGAACGGATTTGTTGGCGACGCTTACTTGCCGCGCTTCATCGAGTCGAAGAACTCATCGTTCGTCTTGGTCTGCTTGAGCTTGTCGAGCAGGAATTCGACCGCGGCGATCTCGTCCATCGGGTGCAGGATCTTGCGCAGGATCCACATACGCTGCAGCTCTTCCTCACCGGTGAGCAGCTCTTCGCGACGGGTGCCGGAGCGATTGATGTTGATCGCCGGGAACACGCGTTTTTCCGAGATGCGGCGGTCGAGGATGAGTTCCGAGTTACCGGTACCCTTGAATTCCTCGTAGATCACTTCGTCCATCTTCGAGCCGGTTTCGATCAGCGCGGTGGCGAGGATGGTCAGCGAACCGCCTTCCTCGATGTTGCGCGCGGCGCCGAAGAAGCGCTTGGGCTTTTCCAGGGCGTGGGCGTCGACACCACCGGTGAGCACCTTGCCGGAGCTGGGGATCACGGTGTTGTAGGCACGGGCCAGACGGGTGATGGAGTCGAGCAGGATGATCACGTCCTTCTTGTGCTCGACCAGGCGCTTGGCCTTCTCGATCACCATCTCGGCGACCTGCACGTGACGGGTCGGCGGCTCGTCGAAGGTGGAGGCGACCACTTCGCCGCGCACGGTGCGCTGCATTTCGGTCACTTCTTCCGGGCGCTCGTCGATCAGCAGGACGATCAGGTGGCACTCGGGGTTGTTGCGGGTGATGTTCGACGCGATGTTCTGCAACATGATGGTCTTGCCCGCTTTCGGCGGGGCGACGATCAGGCCGCGCTGGCCCTTGCCGATCGGCGAGCAGAGGTCAATCACACGGCCGGTGAGGTCCTCGGTGGAGCCGTTACCGGCTTCCATGGTCAGACGCTTGGTCGGGAACAGCGGAGTCAGGTTCTCGAAGAGAATCTTGTTCTTCGCGTTCTCCGGACGATCGAAGTTGATCGAGTCGACTTTCAGCAGTGCGAAATAGCGCTCGCCTTCTTTCGGCGGACGAATCTTGCCGATGATGGTATCGCCCGTGCGCAGGTTGAAGCGCCGGATCTGGCTGGGCGAGACGTAGATGTCGTCGGGGCCGGCCAGGTACGAGGAATCGGCGGAGCGCAGGAAGCCGAAGCCGTCCTGGAGAATCTCCAGCACGCCGTCGCCGGAGATTTCCTCACCGCTTTTCGCGTGCTTCTTCAGCAGCGCGAAGATGATGTCCTGCTTGCGCGAACGAGCCATGTTTTCCAGGCCCATGGCATCGGACATTTCCAGCAATTCGGCAATCGGCTTTTGCTTGAGTTCGGTCAGATTCATAGAAGGGGACGTAAATACGCTGAAAGGGGAAAAGGGAACAAGCGTGATGCTTGAAGAGCCGCGCCGTAGATGACGGACAGGATCGCTTGGAATTCGAATAGGAAGTGCGTCGGCGACGGCTTGCAGGGAACAACGTAAATCAACGTTGTGCGCCCGAATTTAACACCCGAGTTTCGGAGCGTCTAGGGAAAAATAGCGGTAAAAAGAAAAAAGCCCCGCTGATTTGCGGGGCTTTTCAAGCAGGCTTCGACTCAGATGTTGCTGTCGAGGAAGGCTGCCAGCTGGGACTTGGACAGTGCGCCGACCTTGGTCGCTTCGACATTGCCGCCCTTGAACAGCATCAGGGTCGGGATGCCGCGCACGCCATACTTCGGCGGGGTGTCCTGGTTCTCGTCGATGTTCAGCTTGCAGACTTTCAGCTTGCCCTGATAGTCCTTGGCGATCTCGTCGAGTACCGGGGCGATCATCTTGCACGGGCCGCACCATTCGGCCCAGTAGTCGACCAGCACGGGACCGTCGGACTTCAGTACGTCCTGCTCGAAGCTGGCATCGGTAACATTGACGATATGTTCGCTCATGTATTCTCTCCGTCAATCGGATGCGAAAAAGTGTCCGTCATCATATCCCGCCTCGGCCCGCACCGAAAGGCACAGCTGATTGAGTCTATCTATCGCTGATGCGGCATTCGCTGATCGGTGACACCCTCTTCATTGGCACTCTTTGCCTAAAATGGCAGGATGTCTCCTGTATTTCTCCGGACCTCCAAACATGCCCTATACCCCAGCCAAGACCTTTCCCTTGATCGCGGCCATCGACCTCGGCTCGAACAGTTTCCACATGGTTTTGGCGAAGGCCGATCACGGCGAGATACGCATCCTTGAGCGGCTTGGCGAGAAGGTCCAGCTGGCCGCCGGCATCGGCGAAGACCGCATGCTCACCGAAGAATCGATGCAGCGCGGCTTCGATTGCCTGAAGCAGTTCGCCCAGTTCATCAGCGGCATGCCGCCGGGCTCGGTACGCGTGGTGGGCACCAACGCCCTGCGCGAAGCGCGCAACCGCGGCGAATTCATCCGCGTCGCCGACCAGATCCTCGGTCATCCGGTGGAAGTCATCTCCGGCCGTGAAGAAGCGCGTCTCATCTACCTGGGCGTTTCGCACACCCTGGCGGACAATCCGGGCAAGCGCCTGGTGGTGGACATCGGCGGCGGCAGCACCGAGTTCATCATCGGCCAGCAGTTCGAATCGCAGCTGCGTGAAAGCCTGCAGATGGGCTGCGTGAGCTTCACCCAGCGCTACTTCAAGGACGGCAAGATCACCCCGGCACGCTACGCCCAGGCCTACACCTCCGCGCGCCTGGAGCTGATGAGCATCGAGAACAGCTTGCGCCGCCTGGGCTGGGACGAGGCGGTGGGTGCCTCCGGCACCATCCGCGCAATCTGCCTGGCGATCCAGGCCGGCGGCCACGGCAATGGCGAGGTCAACCCCGAAGGCCTGGCCTGGCTCAAGCGCAAGATGTTCAAGGCCGGCGAGGTCGAGAAGCTCGACATCGACGGCATCAAGCCCGACCGTCGGCCGATCTTCCCGGCAGGCATGGCGATCCTCGAGGCGCTGTTCGACGCCCTCGAACTGAGCCGCATGGACCACTCCGAAGGCGCCCTGCGCGAAGGTGTGCTCTACGACCTGCTCGGCCGTCACCACCACGAGGACGTCCGCGAACGCACCATCGGCGCGCTGATGGAGCGTTACCACGTTGATCCGGAGCAGGCCACCCGCGTCGAGGTCAAGGCGCTGGAATCGCTGGGCCAGGTGGCCGACGCCTGGGAGCTGAAGGACGAATGGCACCGCGAACTGCTGATGTGGGCCTCCCGCGTCCACGAGCTGGGCCTTGATATCGCCCACTACCACTACCACAAGCACGGCGCCTACCTGCTCGAACACTCGGACCTGGCCGGCTTCTCGCGCCTCGACCAGCAGACCCTGGCGCTGCTGGTGCGCGGCCACCGCCGCAACATCCCGGCGGACAAGTTCAACGAGCTGGGCGACGAGGGCGACAAGCTGATCCGCCTGTGCATCGTGCTGCGCTTCGCCATCCTCTTCCACCACATCCGCGGCACCCAGGAAATGCCGGCGGTGGCCCTGAAGGCCTCCGCCAAGAGCCTGAGCATACGTTTCCCGAACGGCTGGCTGGCGGCCAACCCGCTGACCCAGGCGGACTTCGAGCAGGAGGCCGGCTGGCTCTTGCGCGTGGGGTATTCGCTCAGCGTGAGCTGACCTACGCCGCTTCACATGCAGGCCGCAGCGCGAGAGCGCCGGGGTCTTTTCGTTGGTGCGGACCAACGAGGATGTGGGAGCCCTGTAGGAGCGGGCCATGCCCGCGATAGGCGCCCCCGGGGCGCCTGGCGTCTCCCGCACCGATCAACCCCATGGGAGCGGACTCCGCGCGGCGGCTTCGCGGGCATGGCCCGCTCCTACAACGGCGGCCACGCGCCCATAAAAAAGCCCCGCCGCGAGCGGCAGGGCTTTTGATGGCACTCAGGGATCAGCGCGAACTGATCACCGGCGTGCACAGGCGCTCGAGCAGTATCGCCTGGGAGTTGCGGGCGTTCTGGTTGCCGCTGGGGCTCTGGCGCACGTAGCTGCCGTCGGCCTGCAGCACCCAGGCCTGAGTGTTGTCAGCCAGATAAGACTCCAGCTCCTTCTTCACCCGCAGCACGAGCTTCTTGCCCTCTACGGGGAAGCAGGTCTCGACGCGCATGTCGAGGTTGCGCTCCATCCAGTCGGCGCTGGAGAGGAACATCTTCTCTTCACCGCCATTGAGGAAGTAGTAGATCCGGCTGTGCTCGAGGAAACGGCCGATGATCGAACGCACCTGGATGTTGTGCGACACACCGGGCACGCCCGGACGCAGGCAGCACATGCCACGCACGACCAGGTCGATCTTCACGCCGGCCTGGCTGGCCTTGTACAGCGCGCGGATGACCTTCGGGTCGGTCAGCGAGTTGACCTTGGCCATGATCTGCGCCGGCTTGCCCTCGGCAGCCTGGGCGGCCTCGCGGTTGATCATCTCCAGCAGGTTCTTCTTCAGGGTGAAGGGCGCGTGCAGGAGCTTCTTCATGCGCAGGGTCTTGCCCATGCCGATCAGCTGGTTGAACAGCTTGTGCAGGTCCTCGCAGAGGGCCACGTCGGCGGTCAGCAGGCTGTAGTCGGTGTACAGGCGGGCGTTGCCGGCGTGGTAGTTGCCGGTGCCCAGGTGCGCGTAACGGCGCAGTTCGCCGTCCTCGCGACGCAGGATCAGCATCATCTTGGCGTGGGTCTTGAAGCCGACCACGCCGTAGATCACCACGGCGCCGGCCTGCTGCAGGCGGCTGGCCAGCTGCAGGTTGGACTCTTCGTCGAAGCGCGCCCGCAGCTCGATCACCACGGTCACTTCCTTGCCGTTGCGCGCGGCTTCCACCAGCGCGTCGACAATCTCGGAGTTGGCGCCGGAACGGTACAGCGTCTGCTTGATCGCCAGCACGCTGGGGTCCTTGGCGGCCTGGCGCAGCAGGTCGATCACCGGGGTGAAGGACTCGAACGGGTGCATCAGCAGCACGTCGAGCTTGCCCAGGACGTTGAACAGGTTTTCCTTCTTCTGCAGCAGCTTCGGAATCGCCGGGGTGAACGGCGGGTACTGCAGTTCCGGGTGGCTGGCCAGACCGGTGACGCTGAACAGGCGGGTCAGGTTGACCGGGCCGCTGACCTTGTACAGCTCGTTCTCGGACAGGCCGAACTGCTTGAGCAGGTAGTTGGACAGGTGCGTCGGGCAGGTATCCACCACTTCCAGGCGCACGGCGTCACCGTAGCGGCGCGAGAACAGCTCGCCGCGCAGCGCGCGGGCCAGGTCCTCGACGTCCTCGGCGTCCACCGAGAGGTCGGCGTTACGGGTCAGGCGGAACTGGTAGCAGCCCTTCACCTTCATGCCGTGGAACAGGTCGTCGGCGTGGGCGTGGATCATCGAGGAGAGGAAGACATAGTTGTCGCCGGCACCGGCGACCTCTTCCGGCAGGCGGATGATCCGCGGCAGCGAGCGCGGCGCCGGGATGATCGCAAGACCGGAGTCACGACCGAAGGCGTCCAGGCCCTCGAGCTCGACCATGAAGTTCAGGCTCTTGTTCACCAGCAGCGGGAACGGGTGGGTCGGATCGAGGCCGATGGGGGTGACGATCGGCGCGATCTCGTCGCGGAAGAAGCGACGGACCCAGGCCTTGATCTTCGGCGTCCAGTAGCGCCGGCGGATGAAGCGGATGTCGTGCTTGGCCAGCTCCGGCAACAGGATGTCGTTGAGGATGCTGTACTGGCGGGCGACCTGTTCGTGCACCTGCTCGCTGATGCGCGCCAGCGCCTGGTGCGGCAGCAGGCCGTCGGCACCGGCCTGTTCGCGGGCAAAGGTGATCTGCTTCTTCAGGCCGGCGACGCGGATCTCGAAGAATTCGTCGAGGTTGCTGGAGAAGATCAGCAGGAACTTCAGGCGTTCCAGCAGCGGGTAGGACTCGTCCAGCGCCTGTTCCAGCACGCGGATGTTGAACTGCAGCTGCGAGAGCTCGCGATGAATGTAGAGGGCACTGTCGTCCACGTTGATCGCAGGGGCGGCCACCTCCGGAGGAGGTGGCGTCGCCTCGGTGGTCTCGGCCACGGCGATTTCAGTGGTGTCAGCTTCGAGAAGTTCGGTTTCGCTAAGGCCTTCGGTATTCATCGCAATTCTCGTCGACGGGGGTCATCCCCCCTTTTTCAATTGTTCTGCAGCGCGTTTGGCGAAGTAGGTCAGGATGCCATCTGCGCCGGCGCGTTTGAAGGCCAGTAGCGACTCCAGGATGACCGCTTCGCTGAGCCAGCCGTTCTGGATGGCGGCCATGTGCATCGCGTACTCGCCACTGACCTGGTAGACAAAGGTCGGCGCGCGGAATTCGTCCTTGGCCCGTCGAACGATGTCGAGATACGGCATGCCCGGCTTGACCATGATCATGTCGGCGCCTTCGGCGAGGTCAGCGTAGATTTCGTGCAGCGCTTCGTCGCCGTTGGCCGGGTCCATCTGGTACGTGGCCTTGTTGCCCTTGCCAAGGTTGGCGGCGGAGCCGACCGCGTCGCGGAACGGACCGTAGTAGGCGCTGGCGTACTTGGCCGAGTAGGCCATGATGCGCGTGTTGATGTGACCGGTCGACTCCAGGGCCTCGCGAATCGCACCAATTCGGCCGTCCATCATGTCCGAGGGGGCTACCACCTGGGCGCCGGCTTCGGCATGGGACAGCGCCTGCTTGACCAGCACGTCGACGGAGACGTCGTTCAGCACGTAGCCGTCTTCATCGAGGATGCCGTCCTGGCCGTGGCTGGTGAAGGGGTCCAGGGCGACGTCGGTGATGATGCCCAGTTCCGGGAAGCGCTCGCGCAGGGCGCGGGTGGCGCGCTGGGCGATACCGTCGGGGTTGAAGGCTTCGGCGCCGTCGAGGGACTTCTTCTCCAGCGGGGTCACCGGGAACAGGGCCAGGGCCGGGATACCCAGTTCCACCAGCTCCTCGGCTTCCTTGAGCAGCAGGTCGATGGACATGCGCTCCACACCCGGCATCGAGGGCACCGCTTCGCGCTGGTTCTTGCCGTCGAGGACGAACACCGGAAGGATCAGGTCGTTGGTGGTCAGTACGTTCTCGCGCACCAGACGACGGGAGAAATCGTCGCGACGATTACGGCGCAGTCGGGTGAAGGGGAAGGCGCGATCGGCGGGAATGAAGCTCACGGTGTACTCCAGGGCCTGGACGACAGGCACAGTGTGACATTTATAGGCCGTGATTATGACCGATTGGTAACAACGCGTAACAGTGACTCAAGGTCGCGGAGTCCCGCCGCACCGGCTGGCTGGCAGCGAACGGCCGGATGGGAATTGCCCCAGGTCATGGGTGATGACTGGCACGCCTTCCCCCGGAGCGACAACCGGGTTAGGCTTCGCGTTCATTTCGCTGCGTTGCCTCGATAATGCTCCAACAATTCCTGCAGGATTTCGGCTACATCGCCCTGTTCCTCGGCACCTTCTTCGAGGGCGAGACCATTCTGGTTCTGGCCGGTTTCCTGGCATTTCGCGGCTATATGCAGCTGGAATACGTTATTGCCGTGGCCTTCCTGGGCAGCTACGCCGGCGACCAGCTGTGGTACTTCCTCGGCCGCCGCCATGGCCGCAAGCTGCTCGCGCGCAAGCCACGCTGGCAGCAGATGGGCGACAAGGCGCTGGAGCATGTGCGCCGCCGCCCTGATGTGTGGGTGCTGAGCTTCCGCTTCGTCTACGGCCTGCGCACCGTGATGCCAGTGGCCATCGGCCTGTCCGGCTACCCGCCGGCGCGCTACCTGCTGCTCAACGGCATCGGCGCCATCGTCTGGGCCACTGTGCTGGGTTCGGCGGCCTACTACTTCGGTAGCGTGCTCGAAGGCGTACTGGGCAACATCAAGAAGTACGAGCTGATGGTGCTTGGCGGCCTGATCGTCATCGGCCTGCTGCTCTGGCTGCACCGCCGCTTCAAGAACGCCAGCAAGACCTGATCCGTCAGACGGCCTGGGGTAGCCGCTCGGCGCGCCGCAGGCCCAGCAACCCGATCAGGCTCCCCAGCGTGTAGACCGCCAGCGCCCAGGGCGTCCACTGCGGCCATGCCATGCCCCCGCACAGCACCAGCGCCACCAGCACCGGCACATTGAGCGCCAGGCGCAGCACTTCCAGCTTCAGCGCCCAGGTCCGGTTCTCCAGCCAGGCGCCGATGGCGTAGAGCCCGAACGCCATCCAGGCCAGGCCGATCACCAGCGGCAGCGCCTCCCAGCCACCGCCCACGCCCAGCAGCCAGGTCCCGCCCAGGACATAGCCGACGAACTGCACGAGCGCATACCACTGGCGACCGCGCCCGAGCGGCACATCAAATTTGCGGAAGGTGCTCAGATCGGGCTTTTCCATCGGATAACGCTGGGCGACATCCTCCGGGCGCCAGCCGGTGCGCATGAACCAGATACGCAGCTTGTCCCAACCGCTGGCGGCACGGCGCGCATCGTTCCACAGGTGCGCGTAGACCTGCAGGTTGGCCCACAGCGGGTTCCAGCTGGCCAGCGGCACGGTTACGCCGAACACCACCGGTTCCTCGTCCAGCTCCTCCTGGAAAGTGCCGAACAGCCGGTCCCAGACAATGAATACGCCACCGTAGTTGCGATCCATGTACACCGGGTTCTGCGCGTGGTGCACCCGGTGGTTGGACGGGGTGATGAAGATCCACTCGAACGCGCCAAGCTTGGGAATGTGCCGGGTGTGAACCCAGAACTGGTACAGCAGGTTCAGCGCGGCGACGGTGAGGAACACCAGCGGCGGCACGCCGGCCACCGCCATCGGCAGGTAGAAGATCCAGCCGAAGATGAAGCCGGTGCTGGTCTGCCGCAGCGCGGTGGAGAGGTTGTAGTCCTCGCTCTGGTGGTGCACCGAATGCGCCGCCCAGAGCACGTTGCGCTCGTGGCCCAGGCGGTGGTTCCAGTAGTAGCAGAAGTCATAGAAGACAAAGGCGAACACCCAGACCCAAAGGCTCCGGGCGGACAGCTCGAACAGCTCCAGATGCTGCCAGGCGAGGGTATAGGTCACCAGCCCCAACCCCTTGCTCAGCAGCCCGCTAGTGGTGGACAGCACGCCAGCGCTGAGGCTGTTCAGCGCGTCGCTCAGTCGATAGGTGCTGACACCCCGCCAGCGGTCGGCGAGCAACTCGATCGCGATCAGGAGGAAAAAGAAGGGTACCGCGAAGAGGATGTAGTTCATGGCTCGGCCGAGTCGTTATGCTTATGGGAAGGCCTCAGGGCCAACGCGCCCTGATGATTGATCCTAGCCCCTTGCCCATCGCCGGCCCCGACCGCCGGTGACAACCCGGGCGGCATATCGCGACACGCCCGGTATTCCCGAACAGGAGCAGTCCATGCAAAAGAAAGTTGCCGTCATCCTCTCCGGCTGTGGCGTCTACGACGGCGCTGAAATCCACGAAAGCGTGATCACCCTGCTGCGCCTTTCCCAGCGCGGTGCGAAGGTGCAGTGCTTCGCCCCGAACATCGCCCAGCACCACGTGCTGAACCACCTGACCGGTGAGGAAATGGCCGAGAGCCGCAACGTACTGGTGGAGTCCGCGCGCATCGCCCGTGGTGAAGTGAAGGACGTCCGCGAAGCCAAGGTGGAAGATTTCGACGCGCTGCTGGTCCCCGGCGGCTTCGGCGCCGCGAAGAACCTCAGCGACTTCGCCTTCAAGGGCGACCAGTGCGAAGTGCAGCCTGACGTGCTGGCCCTGGCCAAGGCCTTCGCTGCGGCGAAGAAGCCGGTCGGCCTGATCTGCATCGCCCCAGCCATGGCCGCCCGCATTTATGGCGCCGGCGTGGAATGCACCATTGGCACCGACGCGGGCACCGCCCAGGTGCTGACCAAAATGGGCGCCAAGCACGTCGACTGCGCGGTGGAAGACATCGTCGAAGACAAGGCGCACAAGCTGGTCACCACCCCGGCCTACATGCTGGCGCAGTCCATCGCCGAAGCCGCCAGCGGCATCAACAAGGCGGTCGACCGGGTGCTGGAGCTGGCCTGAGGGTTGACCTCATAGGAGCGGACTCCGTCCGCGATGGTTTCCGGCGCGATGCGGACCTATCGCGGACGAAGTCCGCTCCTACGCTCAGCCCTGAATGAAAACGCCCGGCATTGCCGGGCGTTTTCATTCAGGGCTTGCGAGCTTCCGCCTCGCGCATCAAGCGCGTCAGCAGCCGATCCAGACCGTTGGCGAAGGCCTGCCGGTCCTTGTCGCCGTAGGGCGCCTGCCCGCCACCCACCGCCCCCTGCTCGCGCAGGTCGGTGAACAGGTTGCGCACCGCCAGGCGCTCGCCCATGTTCTTCTCGTCGAACTCGCGGCCACGCGGGTCCAGCGCATCGACGCCCTTCTTCACCAGCCGGTCGGCCAGTGGCACGTCGCTGCAGATCACCAGGTCGCCGGGCTCGGCCTGCTCCACCAGGTAGTCGTCGGCGGCGTCCATCCCGCTGGGCACCACCACCAGGCTGACGCAGGCGAACGGCGGCTTGGCCACGGGCTGGCCGGCGACCATCACCACCTCCAGCTTGCGCTTCAAGGCGAACTTCGCCACCAGCTCCTTGGCCGCACGCGGGCAGGCGTCGGCGTCGATCCAGATACGCATCAGGGGAAAACCTTCCTTCGAAAAGCACGACGGCCAGTATCGCACTGGCCGTCGCGGGTCGCTCGGTTATCGCCTCAGGACGAGGCCACTTCCGCCGCCTTGCGGCGCTCCGAGAAGTAGCTGCGCCCATAGAGCACCGCCACCGACAGCAGCGCCACGGCCTGGGCGGACAGCGAATAGGCGTCGGCCTTGATGCCGAGCCAGTCGAAGTCGAAGAACGGCACCGGGCGGGTACCGATCACCCCGGCTTCCTGCAGGGCGACCACGCCGTGGCCGGCGAAGACCACCGACAGGGCACAGAGCAACGCGGCATTGACGGTGAAGAACAGCTTCAGCGGCAACCTGGCCGAACCGCGCAGGATCACCCAGGCGATGGCGATCAGAATCACCACGGCGCTGCCCGCACCGGCGATCACCGCGTTGTGCCCGGCCGGGCCGGCCTGCAACCAGAGGGTTTCGTAGAACAGGATGACTTCGAACAGCTCGCGGTACACCGAGAAGAACGCCAGCACGGCGAAGCCGAAGCGGCCACCGCCGCCCACCAGGCTGCTGCGGATGTAGTCCTGCCAGGCGGCAGCGTGGCGGCGGTCGTGCATCCACACGCCGAGCCAGAGCACCATCACGCAGGCGAACAGCGAGGTGAAGCCTTCCATCAGCTCGCGCTGGGCACCGCCGATGTCGATCACGTAGGCCGCTACCGCCCAGGTGGCGAAACCGGCGACGAAGGCCAGGCCCCAGCCGATGTGGACGCCGCGCACGGCCTGCTCCTGCCCGGTGTTGCGCAGGAAAGCGAGGATCGCCGCGAGCACCAGGATCGCTTCCACGCCTTCGCGCAGGAGGATCAGCAGGGCCGAAATGAAGCTGATGGAGAAGCTCAGGGAGTCGCCACTCAGGGCCTTGGCGGCGGCCGCCAGCTTGGCCTTGGCCAGTTCCAGCTGCTGGGCCACCTCGGCTTCCGGCTGGCCGTCGCGCAGCGCCTGACGGTAGGCCATCAGCTGCTTCTCGGTGGCTTTGCGCAGGTCGGCGTCGACGTTGTCCAGCGAGCTTTCCACCAGCTCGAAGCCTTCCAGGTAGGCGGCGACGGAGAGGTCGTAGGCCTGGTCGTGGTCACCCGTGCGGTACACGGCGAAGCTCTTCTCCAGCGTCGCGGTGGTGTAGTCGATCTGCTGCGCCGGGCCACGGTGCTCCAGCGGCGGGTGGGCGCGCAGGACGCGGAAGCTCTCGGCCGCAGCTTCGCCATCGCGCTCGGCGACTTCCGCCGGCGTCTGGGTGGACAAGGTCGGCAGCGGGTAGGCGTGGGCCGGATCAGCCTTGGCCTGGCCGGCGCTGAGGCCCGCGACGTAGGCTGCCAGGTCCCAGCGCTGACGCTCGTCGAGCTGGTCGGCGAAGGCCGGCATGTCGGTGCCCGCCACACCCAGGCCGATGACGTTGTGCAGGTCATACAGGCTCAGGTGATCCAGGCGCGCGCGGTCGGTCAGGTTGGCCGGCGGCGGCTCCAGGCCGATGCCCGCCGGGCCGTCTCCCTTGCCGGCATCGCCGTGGCAGATCGAGCACTGCTGGGCGTAGATCTCGGCGGCGCGGGCCGGATCAGGGGTGATCGAGGGGGTCTGCACCACCTGGTAGACATCAGCGATGCGCGCCTCCAGGTGACGCGCCTGCTGGGCGACCTGTGCACCGGGCTGGCGCTGCTCGATGGCCTGCTTGAGCGCGTCGGCCGCCTGCTCCAGGTCAGCGCGCGCCGGAAGGGCCGGCAGGGTCAGGATCAGCGCGTGGAGATTACCGACGAACTCCAGCTGCTCCTTGTACTCGCTGGCGTCGACGACCTGGCCGTCGGCCACGGTAGGCGGATAGTCGGCAGCGAGATAACTGAGCAGGTGAAGGGCTTGAGAGGGGTCGACAGCCGTGTCGGCATAAGCTCCAAGGCTGCAAAGGCCGACCAGCGGCAACAGCCAGACGAGAAATTTGGAGGGTTGCATAGCGGAAGCTAAATGAGAATGAATGAGTTTAAATTGTCACCTCAGGTTTCCCGCTATGCAAGGATAATGTCCCGTGAAGCTGCATCCGAAGCGTCTACGACGGCGCTCCGGATGCTTCGCAAGGCCCTCAGGCCGCGGCGCGGCGCACGCTGGCGAGCAGCCCGGCGGCACCCACGAACAGGGTGGCGAAGGTACGATTCATCAGCCGCTGCTGGCGTGGCGAGCGCAATGCGCGCAGGACACGGGCGGCCAGACCGGTGTAGCCGGCCATGACGATCAGGTCGACGGTGATCATGGTCGCGCCCATGATCACGTACTGGATCGCCATCGGCCGGTGCGGATCGACGAACTGCGGCAGCACCGCCAACATGAAGATCACCGCCTTGGGGTTGCTGGCGTTGACCAGGAAGCCACGCAGCACCAGGGACAGCGGCCGGCCGATGGGGCGCTCCCCTTCCGCGACCATCGCCTGCGGCGGCGAGGTCCATTGGCGGTAAGCGAGGTAGACGAGGTAGACCACGCCGAACCACTTGATCGCGCTGAAGGCGACCGCGGAGGCAGACAGCAGCGCGCCAACGCCGGCGGCGACCACAGCGATCTGCAGGGCCAGGCCGAACTGCAGGCCCAGCGCGTTCCAGTAGCCGCGCGCGAAACCGTACTGCAGCCCGCACGACATCGAGGCGATGGCGCCGGCACCCGGCGACAGGCTGATCAGCCAGCAGGCAATGAAGAAGGCGAACCAGGTACTGGCGAGCATTGCGGACCTCACGGCGCCCAGGCAGGCGCAATAATTTGTTACGGAGGCTCAGTGTGCCCTAGTCGCGTAGCGCCGCCCAGTATTGCCGACAGACGCATTTCCCATCGCAAGGAGTCGACCTGTAGGGGCGCGCCATGCGCGCGATCGCGGGCATGGCCCGCTCCTACACACAAACAGAAAGCCCGGCACTAGGCCGGGCTTTCTGTCATGGCACTCCGATCAGCTCGGCACATCCTTGCGCAGCTTCACCGGCTCTTCGCCGCGCTTGCGCGCCATGGCGCCGCGAAGGCGGATGTTGATCGCCTCCACCGCCAGCGAGAAGGCCATGGCGAAGTACACGTAGCCCTTGGGAATGTGGACTTCGAAGGATTCGGCGATCAGTACGGTGCCGACCACGATGAGGAACGACAGCGCCAGCATCTTCAGCGACGGGTGCTTGTCGATGAATTCACTGATGGTGCCGGCCGAGAGCATCATCACGCCGACCGAGATGACGATGGCAGCGATCATCACCGGCACGTGCTGCACCAGGCCGACGGCGGTGATCACCGAGTCCAGGGAGAAGACGATGTCGATGATCGCGATCTGGATGATGATGCCCATGAAGCCGCGCGCCTTGCCGCCCTGCTGCCCGCCCTCTTCCGCGCCTTCGAGGCTGTGGAAGATCTCCAGGGTGCTCTTGAACAGCAGGAACAGGCCGCCGAAGAACAGGATCAGGTCGCGTCCGGAGATGCCGTGACCGAACACCGTGAACAGGTCGGCGGTCAGGCGCATCACCCAGGTGATCGACAGCAACAGCAGGATGCGCGTACCCATCGCCAGGGCCAGGCCGAAGAAACGCGCCTTGGGCTGCTGGGCGGCCGGCAGGCGGCTGACCAGGATCGAGATGAAGATGATGTTGTCGATGCCCAGCACGATTTCCAGGGCAGTCAGGGTCAGAAAGGCGACCCAGATTTCAGGACTTGTGAGCCATTCCATAGTGAGGGGAGTCCGTCAGAAGGTGGTGGGGAGGTTCGGTGCGCGACAGCGGCCGATGGGCCGCTGGAAGAACATGTCGGGCGCCCGTTGCAACTCAGCAGGCGCCCTCTCCATTACTCGCTGTCCTCGAGCTGGCGCTGCAATTCCTCGAGGGTTTCCAGCGCCATCAGCCAGTCCTCTTCCAGCTCGCTTTCACGGGTCTTGAGAGTCGCCTGGCGAGCCAGCAGGTCGCGCAGTTCGTCCTTGCGCGAGGCCTCGTAGAGCGCGCTGTCGCCCAGGCGCTCTTCCAGTTCGGCAAGCTGTTCGTGGACCTTGCCCAGCTCCTTCTCCAGCTTGTCCGCCTCGCGCTTGTGCGGGGCGAGCTGCTGGCGCAGGGCGGCGGCGGCCTGGCGCTGGGCGCGCTTGTCGGTCTTGTCGCCTGCCGGTGCTGCAGGCGCAGACGGCGTCTGGCGGGCACGGAAATCCACCAGCCAGCGGGCATAGTCGTCGAGGTCGCCGTCGAATTCCTGGATGCGCCCGTCGGCCACCAGCAGGAATTCGTCGGTGGTGCTCTTGAGCAGGTGACGATCGTGGGACACCACCACCACGGCGCCGGAGAATTCCTGCAGCGCCAGGGTCAGCGCCAGGCGCATTTCCAGGTCGAGGTGGTTGGTCGGTTCGTCGAGCAGCAACAGGTTGGGCTTCTGCCAGGCGATCAGCGCCAGGGCCAGGCGCGCCTTCTCGCCACCGGAGAAATTCACGACCGGCTCGTCGCAGCGCTCGCCGCGGAAGTCGAAGCCACCGAGGAAGTCGCGCAGGGTCTGCTCGCGCTCGGCTGGGGCGATGCGAGCCAGGTGCAGCAGCGGGCTTGCCTTGGGGTCCAGCGAGTCGAGCTGATGCTGGGCAAAATAGCCGATGGCGAGGTTCTCGCCACGACCGAGCTCGCCGGAGAGCAGCGACAGATCGCCGGACAGGGTCTTGATCAGGGTCGACTTGCCCGCGCCGTTGGGGCCGAGCAGGCCGATGCGCGCGCCAGGCACCAGCTGCAGCTTGACCTTCTCCAGCACGGTCTTGTCGCCGTAGCCCAGGCGGGCTTCGGAGAGGTTGAGCAGCGGGCTGGAAATCTTGTCGGACTCGCGGAAGGCGAAGTCGAACGGCGAATCGATGTGGGCCGGCGCCAGCTCTTCGAGTCGCTCCAGCGCCTTGATCCGGCTCTGCGCCTGGCGGGCTTTGGTGGCCTGGGCGCGGAAGCGGGCAATGTACTTTTCCATGTGCGCGCGCTGCGCCTGCTGCTTCTCGTACGCCTGTTGCTGCTGGGCGAGACGTTCGGCGCGGGTGCGCTCGAAGGCCGAGTAGCCGCCCCGATACAGGGTCAGCTTGCGCTGTTCGAGGTGGGCGATGTTGTCCACCACGGCGTCGAGGAAATCGCGGTCGTGGGAGATCAGCAGCAGCGTGCCCGGGTAGCCCTTGAGCCACTCTTCCAGCCAGAGGATGGCGTCGAGATCGAGGTGGTTGGTCGGTTCGTCGAGCAGCAGCAGTTCGGACGGGCACATCAGCGCCTGCGCCAGGTTCAGGCGCATCCGCCAGCCACCGGAGAAGTCGCCAACGCGGCGATCCATCTGCTCGGGGGTGAAGCCCAGGCCCGCCAGCAGCTTGCGCGCGCGGGCGTCGGCGGTGTATCCGTCGGCGCTGTCCAGTTCGCTGTGCAGGCGCGCCAGGGCGGTGCCATCGTGGGCCTCTTCGGCCGCGACGAGGTCCGCCTGGATCTTGCGCAGGTGCACGTCGCCGTCGAGCACGTAGTCGACGGCGAGGCGGTCGAGGGTATCGACCTCCTGGCGCATGTGCGCGATGCGCCAGTCCGCCGGCAGGTAGCAGTCGCCGGAGTCCTGGCCGAGCTGGCCGCGCAGCAGGGCAAACAGGCTCGACTTGCCGGCGCCGTTGGCGCCGATCAGGCCGACTTTCTGTCCGGCGTGCAGGGTGAGTTCGGCACCTTCCAGCAAGCGCTGGGGGCCACGCTGTAGCGTAAGATTTTGTAGTCGAATCATGGCGGCGGAGTTTATCAGCTTCGCCTGGCAATCGCTGTGGGTGCTCTATGTCTGATGATGTCTGGTCGTATGCACTGAAACTCTACGCCCGCGAGGGGATCAAGGCGGCTTGCCTGTCGCTGCAGGAAGGCGGCGCGGACGTCTGCCTGCTGCTCGCATCAGCCTGGCTGGGAAGCTCCGGGGTGGCCTTCGAGGACGCACGAATGAACGCGTTGGAATGCACGGCGCGGGACTGGCGCGAGGTCGTGGTGGTACCGCTGCGATCGCTGCGTCAGCACTGGCGAGAACTGGCTCGGCAGGATGCATCCCTGGCATCGCTGCGGGAGCGGCTCAAGCAACTCGAACTGGATGCGGAGAAAGTACTGCTGGAGCGCTTGGAGAGCCGGGCGAAGGATTGGCCGCGAGGTGTAGCGGAAGACTTGGCGCGCTGGCTGGAAGCAGCGGCGGGTGACGCGGGAAGCTTGCGCCGCGATGCGCGGGATACCCTGCGCATCGCGGCGAGCCTCTCCTGAGCCTTAGGAGGCGCTGGAGGTGGTGTTGCTGGCCGGAGCGGCCGGTGCCGGAGTGGCGCTGGCAGCAGGAGCTGCGGCCGGAGCAGTCGGCTGAGCAGCCGGCGCGGCAGGTGCTACCGGAGCGGCCGGCTTGGCGGCAACTGGTTTGGCAGCAGCGGGCTTGGCGGCCGGTTTGGCGGCCGGCTTGGCAGCAGCAGGCTTGGCAGCCGGTTTGGCGGCAGGCTTGGCAGCAGCAGGCTTGGCGGCCGGCTTAGCGGCGGGCTTGGCAGCAGCGGGCTTCGCGGCCGGTTTAGCGGCGGGCTTGGCAGCAGCAGGCTTCGCGGCCGGTTTAGCGGCAGGCTTCGCGGCGGCAGCTTTGGCAGCCGGTTTAGCGGCAGGCTTGGCAGCAGCAGGCTTCGCGGCCGGTTTAGCGGCAGGCTTCGCGGCGGCAGCTTTGGCAGCCGGTTTAGCGGCAGGCTTGGCAGCAGCAGGCTTCGCGGCCGGTTTAGCGGCAGGCTTCGCGGCGGCGGCTTTGGCAGCCGGTTTAGCGGCAGGCTTGGCAGCAGCGGCTTTGGCAGCGGGCTTCGCAGCGGCAGCTTTGGCAGCCGGCTTGGCGGCAGGCTTCGCAGCGGCGGGCTTGGCTGCAGCAGCCTTGGCAGCCGGTTTAGCGGCGGGCTTGGCAACCGGTTTGGCAGCAGCGACCGGCTTGCGGTTGGTCAGGGACTTGACTGCAGCTTCCTTCACCTTGGCCACGCCCTGGGCGAGTTTCAGGCTCTCCTGCACATCGCGCTTGAGGTTGGCGATGTAGGCACGGGTTTCGGTCTGGCGGGTCTTCAGGGTTTCCAGCGCATCGTCCAGCTCGGCGATGGCGGACTTCGCCTTGGCCTGTGCCTTGGCCTTACCTGCCTTGGTGGCATCCTGCAGTTTGGTGCGTGCGTTGTGCAGCTTCTCTTGTGCCTTGCCGCGTTGTTTCTCGAGCTTGGCGAGGAGCTTCTCGGCGTCGACGAGGGCCTGCTTGCAGGCATCTTCGAGGTGATCGATCAGGCTGTGGGACAACTGCTGCAACAGGTGCAAAGGGGTAGTGACAGGTTTCTTGTTGGCCGACATGACGTGCCTCCTGGCGGACGTGGTTGCGCCCATACTAGCCCCGTCAGAAGCCGCTCGCCACTGTCCTGATTGAGCTGGAGCCCGCGCCGGGCATAATCTCCAGCCGATTTCACAGCCGAGAGAACCCATGCTTCGTCTTGCTCCGCTCTGCTTGCTGCTCGCCCCTCTGATGGTGAGCGCCGCACCACCCAAGGACGAACTGGCGTACAGCCTAGGCGTGCAACTGGGCGAACGACTGCACCAGGAGGTGCCCGGCATCGCCATCGGCGACCTGCTGGAAGGCCTGCGCCAGAGCTATCGCGGCGAGCCACTGGCGCTGCCGCCCGAGCGCATGGCGAGCGTGCTCGACGCCCATGATCAGCAGCAGAATGCCTCTGCACCTGAGGAATCCGCCGACGCCCAAAGGGCTGCGGAGATGCGTTTTCTCGTCAATGAAAAGGCTCGCTACGGCATCCATGAATTGCCGGGCGGCGTACTGATCAGCGAGTTGAAAGCAGGGCATGGCGAGAGCAATCCGCAGCTGCGCGAAGCACGGGTGAACTACAGCGGCAGCCTGGCGGACGGCAGCCCGTTCGACGCCAGTACCTCGCCGCAATGGTTCCGTCTCGACGCAGTCATTCCCGGTTGGCGCACGGCGCTGCAAGCGATGCCGGTGGGCGCGCGCTGGAGAGTGGTGGTGCCTTCGGCACAGGCGTATGGCGCCGACGGGGCCGGCGACCTGATTCCGCCCTACGCAGCTTTGGTTTTCGAGATCGAACTGCTGGAGAGTCGCTGAAACAAAAACGGCGCGATCGCTTCAAGCGCTCGCGCCGCTTTCACACCCGGTGCGTCGATCAGGCCGTGGCGACCTTCTGTTCGTGGGCGTTGTGCAGCACCTCGATCAGGCAATCCTCCAGTTCGAAGCGTTCGTGCAGTTGCTGGCGCAGACTCTTCAACTCGCTGGTCAGGCAGGTGCCTTCGCGGCAATCGCCGTTGTCGCAGCGGTCGTTGAAGTTGAGTGCATTGGCGGTGATGGTTTCGAGACGGGGGTAGATCTGCTTGGCCAGTTCCAGACCTCGGGTATCACCGAAGGCCTGCGCTTCGTTCATCAGCTGTTCGTAGACTTCGAAGTGCCCTGCCGACACATAGTCGAGCAGGAGCTGGCAAAAGCTCTGCAGGGACTCGGCGTTGGTCTTCGGCGCCTGGACACCGTCCAGGGAATCGAATGCCCGGACCAATTCATGTCGATCCCGCAGCCAGCGGTCGATCAGCTGGTGTACGCCTCCCCAACGTTCCTGGGCATTACGGCAGCTCTCGAGCATGTTGTCCTCACTTCCCTTGTCGCCGTCCCGGCAATGTCCGCCCCGGGACAAAATTCTGTCGAACCTCGGCATCCGCGTGATTGGTTTTCTTCGGCGGCGGCTTTCCGGCGGAATGGAAATCCAGAGTATGCCCGCCCGATTCTGCCTTCAAGCCACAGGCGCGCGGAAAATTCATACGAGCGTTTAATCGTCAGGCCGCGGCCTCTCTGGCCTGCGCCAGACAGCGCAGACCAGGGTCAGAAAGGCTGCGACGCTCAGCCGCGGCGGAAGAACTGGAGGATGGCGAACAGCGAGAAGCCGATGAAGGCGAGCAGGCTCCACTCCGGGATGCTCAGGCTGAGCAGGGTCCAGCTGATCTCGGCGCAATCGGCCGAACCGTGGAACATCGTGTAGATGATCTTGGTGTAGGGCATGCTTTCCAGCATGTAATCCAGCGGCGGCAGACAGGCCGGCAGCTGATCCGGCGGCAGGGTCTGCAGCCAGATCTGGCGGCCCGCGGTGCCGGCACCGGCCAGCGAGCAGAGCAGGATCAGCACCGAGTACACGCGAGGGCCGCGGCCATGCAGCCCGGCGATCAGCGCGAAGAGCCCGGCGCCAGCAAAGAAGATGCGCTGCAGGATGCACAACGGGCACGGCTCCAGCCCGACCACGTATTGCAGGTAGAAGCCGGTGCCGAGCATGGCGGCGCAGGCGAGGAAGGCAAGGAAGAACAGGGAACGAGGGCTGGCCAGGTTCATGGCGGCTCCGCTGATTGGGCTGCTGCAGGAAGGGCGCTACGGTAGAGGAAAGACCAACGCCGTTTCAAGGCGGCTGTCTAAACTGCCGGTGGCACTCATCCGGGAATCCATGCCATGCGTCGTCCGCTGCCGATTTTTGCGCTGTTGTGCCTGATCAGCCCGCCAGCCAATTCGGACAGCGTCCTGGATCATATCCGACTGCCAGTGGGCTTTCACATCAGCCTGCTCACCGACCAGGTGCCCGGCGCACGCACCATGACCTGGGGGGATGCGGGCACCCTGTTCGTCGGCAGCATGGGCGCCGGCAAGGTCTACGCAGTGCGTCCGGATGGCCGCGTCTCGATCGTAGCGGAGAATCTGCAGATGCCGGTGGGCGTTGCCTTCCGTGCGGGCGACCTGTACGTCTCGGCCGTCAGCCGCGTCGTCGTGTTGCGCGCCATCGAGAAGCGCCTCGACGCACCGCCCAAGCCCGAGACGCTGCCCGCGCAGTTCCCTTCCGAGACGGCGCACGGCTGGAAATTCATCGCATTCGGGCCCGACGGCAAGCTCTATGTCCCGGTGGGCGCGCCCTGCAACATCTGCCGTCCGGACCGCCAGCGCTACGCCAACCTGCAACGCATGAACACCGATGGCAGCGCCCGCGAAGTGGTCGCCTACGGCGTCCGCAACACCGTCGGCTTCACCTGGCACCCACAGACGCATCAGCTCTGGTTCACCGACAACGGCCGCGATTTGCTCGGCGATGACCTGCCCAGCGACGAGCTGAACAAGCTCAGCCGGACCGGCGAGGACTTCGGCTTCCCCGACTGTCACCAAGGCGACCTTGCCGATCCCGTGGAAGGCAAGA
This sequence comes from Pseudomonas sp. SCB32, assembly GCF_009189165.1. NCBI lineage: Bacteria > Pseudomonadati > Pseudomonadota > Gammaproteobacteria > Pseudomonadales > Pseudomonadaceae > Pseudomonas > Pseudomonas sp. SCB32. The sequence goes on along the minus strand of NZ_CP045118.1, from coordinate 305,449 downwards.
CGCCCTGCTCCGCCTTCACCCCGCCGGTGGCCAAGCTGGGTCCCCATGTGGTGTCGCTCGGGCTGCGTTTCTACACCGGGGACCAGTTCCCGCCGGAGTATCGCAACAACCTGTTCATCGCCGAGCACGGTTCCTGGAACCGCAGCCGGAAGATCGGCTATCGCGTGGCGCGTGTGGAGCTCAACGCCGACGGCTCGCTCAAGCGCCAGAGCGTATTCGCCGAAGGCTGGCTGGCCGCTGACGAGACGGTTCTCGGCCGTCCGGTCGACGTGCTGGTGGCGCCCGACGGCGCGCTGCTGGTGAGCGACGACCAGAACGGGGCGATCTACCGCATCACCTACGCCAAGCCCTGAGAAACGAAAACGGCGCCCGCAGGCGCCGTTTTCTCATGCATCGGGATCAGGCCCGAACCGCCACCGGCAGTGGGGCCGACGGCACCAGCAGGCCCAGGCCTTCCTGGAACAGCTGGTTGCTGCGCTCCACCTCGCCCAGTTGCGCCAGCAGGCGCGCGAATTCGGCGCACGTTTCCGCGCTGCGCTGGCGGGCGAGGCTGGCCTCCAGGTACTCGCGCGCCTTGCCCCACAGCTTGTTCTGCAGGCTCAGGCGCCCCAGGGTGAGCAGCAGCTCGGGATCGTCCCCTTGCTGCTTCAGCCAGCTTTCGGCGGTCTTCAGCTGATGCGCCCCATCGCGGCCACGGGCACGGCCGTACAGGTGCACCAGGCGACTGTCGTAGCCTTCCTTGAGCGCCTTGCGCAGCACCTCTTCGGCCTCTTCCGGCGCGCCCAGGCGCAGCAACTGCTCGGCGTACGCAGCCACCAGCGGCGGCTGCGCGCGCAGATTTGCCGGCGCGTTCTGCCAGCGCTGGGTCAGCGGTTGCAGGCTGCTCTCGCCCTGACCCACGCCCTGCTCACCGGCCTCGCCCAATGAAGCGATCCAGCTGCGGCGCTCAAGGTCGGCCAGCTCGGCGTTCTGCAGCACACGCTCCTTGCGCAGCTCAGGCAGCAACACGCAGAGCGCCTGCCAGTCGTGCAGGCTGACGTACAACTGCTGGAGCAGGCGCAGCACGGTGGGATGGCGCGGTTGGTCCTGGTGCAGCTTGTCCAGCACGCCGCGAGCCTGACTGACGTCGCCACGGTTGATCAGCAGCTGGGCGCGGGTCAGGCCCACGGCCAGCTCGGCGCTTGGCTCACGTTTCAGGGCATGATCGAGCAGCTCATCGCATTCTTCGGTCTTGCCCAGCTCGTTGGCTGCACGGGCGGCGCCCAGGAAGTGCGGCAGCGGACGCTCGCTCAGCTCGGCGGCACGGCGCAGGTGACGCAGCGCCTGCTGCCAGTGGCCTTCGGCGAGATCACGCTGGCCGTTCTCCTCGGCCAGCAGCGAACGGCGGCGACGGTTGAAGCGCGACCAGGGATTGACCACCCGCCCGGAAACACCCAACAGGCGCAACACCACGCGCAGGGCCAGGTATACCGCCCAGAGCACCACCAACAGCGCAAGGAAGGTCCACAGGCTGGATTCGTAACGGAAGCTCTTGTAGGCGATCAGCACGTAGCCCGACTGCTCGGCAACGGCCAGCCCGATCAGAGTGGCGGCGAGCACGACAGCCAGGATCAGCACATAGACGCGGCTCATGGCTGGGTCCCCGCGTCAGGCGTGACGCCTTCCTGCTGCGCGGCAGCGGCGTCGCGACGGGAGAGGTAGGCCTGCAGCGAGCTAAGGGCCGGGCCCAGGTCCGGCGCCTGCACGGTGACTGCCTGGCCGCTCAGCTCCTCGAGGCGCGCGACCAGGGCACGGCTGTCGGCGAGATCGGCATTGAAGAAATCGCCGACGATCTGCCGGGCCTGTTTCAGCGACTGCTGGTAGACCTCCTGCTTGCCGTTCAGGGCGGCCCACTGCGCCTGCTCCAGCGCAAGGTTCAGTGCCAGGCGCACTCGATCGAGCTGCTGACCGGAGAGCAGCGGACGGATGTCCTGGCCGGCATTGAAATCGATACGGACGTAGCGGGAGATGCGCTCCCACCACTGGTCCCAGGTGCCGCTGCCATCGCCCCAGGCGATGCTCGCGGCGGTGCCGTTCTCATCGGCCTTGAACGCCGGATTGAGCGGTTGCAGCTGTGCGGCCTGGTCACGCAGGGCACCCAGTTGCAGGAACAGGCCGGTGCGATCCGGACGCGGCAGGCTGCGCAGCGCTTCCAGGCTCTTGGCCAGCTGCGCACGGGCGGCGAAGGCACCCGGATCGTTCTGCATGCGCAGGATGTCATCGGCGCCCTGCACCAACTCGGTCGCGCTGTCGATATCCTGCAGCGCGGACAGGCGCAGCGCGGCCAGACGCAGCAGGTGCTCGGCTTCGGCGAGGCGCCACTGCTGGCGGCTCTGGCCCAGCACCTGCTTGAGCTGCTTGGACAGCTGCTGCTGGTCGCCCTGCAGCTCCACCACCAGACGGCGGCGGGCTTCGAGTTCATCGGCGGTCGGCAGGGCATCCAGGCGCTTGCTCAGCTGGCTGTTGCTGTTCTGCACGCTCTGCGCCTGACCGCGCGCATCCTCCAGTTGGGCTGCACGCTGCTGCTCGGCAGCCTTCAGCTGCTGGACTTGCCAGACACCCCAGCCGCCCGCGGCAAGGCCGGCGGCGCCGACCAGCAGGGCCAGCAGGGCAATGCCGGTGCCGCCTTTACGCGGCGCAGGCTCACGGGCCGGATTGGTCGGAGTGGGAGTCTCTTGGGGAGTGACGGCTTCGCTCACAGATCCATCCTTCGCTCAGAAATTGTTCTTGTCGGCGCTTCGCAGCGCCTCCATCAATGCCGCAGCGCTGGCGCCCCGGCAATCGATCACCCGCTGCGCGCCCAGCTCGCGGGCCTGCTCGGCCACGCGGGGACTCGGCACGAACAGCGGCAGGGCACTTACCTGCGGCCAGTCCTGCTCCGCCAGGCGATGAAGATATTCCAGCCCCTGCCCGCTGCTGACTGCCACCGCGTTCAGGTGCTCTTCCCGGATGCGCCTCAGCAACTCACTCGGTGGATAGGACGGCAATTCGCGCCGGTAGAGTTCCAGATAGTCGACCATCACGCCTTGGCCGCGCAGGCAATCGGCGAGGAATTCTCGGCCACCTTCGCCGCGCAGGATCAGCACCTTCGGATCATGCACCTTCAGGGCCTGTTCCAGCGCCGGCAACCTCAACAGGGCCTCGCTGTCATCGCCGTCTGCGGGGTAGTGCACGGTCAGGCCGTAATCTTCGAGGATAGCTGCGGTCGCCGCGCCCACCGTGAACCAGCTCTGGGTCAGCGGCGGTTGCGGCCAATAGCGGTCCAGCCGCTCAAGACCCAGGCGCGCAGCCGGCTTGCTGACCACGATAACCGCGCAGTAGCGATCCAGGTCAAGGATCAGGCTGCGTTCGGCCGGCGACTCCTCACGGGCGGCAATCACCAGCAACGGCAGGCTGGCGCTGTGGATGCCTGCCTCGCCGAGGCTCGCGGCCAACGCCGCGCACTCGTCCTCGGGACGAGTCAGCAGCAGCCGCCAGCGGCTCACGGGTGATCGGCCTCGCCGTACACCGCCGTGAGGATTTCCTGGGCGCCCTGCCCCAGCAGGTCCTCGGCCACCTTCACGCCGAGCGCTTCGGCGTCGGCCTGCGGCGCACGCGCCTCGGCCCGCAGTAGCTGGGTACCATCAGGCTGGCCAACCAGGCCGCGCAGCCACAACTGGTCGCCTTCGAGCACTGCGTAGCAGGCGATCGGCACCTGGCAGCCGCCATTGAGGCGCTTGTTCAGGGCACGTTCGGCCGTGACGCGCACCGCGGTATCAGCATGGTGCAGCGGCTTGAGCAGCGCATGGATTTCGCTGTCGACGGTGCGACATTCGATGCCCACCGCGCCCTGGCCACCAGCAGGCAGGCTGGCTTCGACACTGATGCAAGAACGGATGCGGTCCTCGAAACCGAGGCGGATCAAACCGGCGGCGGCGAGGATGATGGCGTCGTAGTCGCCGGCATCCAGCTTGGCCAGGCGGGTGTTGACGTTGCCGCGCAGGAAGCGGATCTGCAGGTCCGGCCGGCTGGCCAGCAGCTGTGCCTGGCGGCGCAGGCTGGAGGTTCCGACCACGCTGCCGGCGGGCAGCTCATCGAGGCTGGCGTAAGTGTTGGAGACGAAGGCGTCGCGCGGATCTTCACGCTCGCAGATGCAGTACAGGCCCAGGCCTTCGGGGAAATCCATCGGCACGTCCTTCATGGAGTGCACGGCGATATCCGCCTCGTTCTCCAGCAGCGCGGTCTCCAGTTCCTTGACGAACAGGCCCTTGCCGCCAATCTTCGCCAGCGGCGCGTCGAGCAGCTTGTCGCCGCGGCTGGTCATCGGCAGAAGGGTAACGACCAGGCCGGGATGGGCCTGCTCCAGGCGGGCCTTGACGTATTCGGCCTGCCACAGGGCCAGCGCGCTCTGGCGCGTGGCGATACGGATTTCGCGAGAGGACATGGGCATTTCCGTGCATTAAAGCGTGCAAGAGACTGCCCGCATCATAACAGCTCGCGCGCGCAGAAACCCGGGCGGTGGGCCCAGGCTTCACGCCCAATGCGGCACTGTGTCGCTACAGGTTATGCATGAGTCGCCGTACGCCCGCGACATGCCGGCGGCTAACGGTCAGTGCGTCGCCGTTGAGCCCCTTGAGGTACAGCTGGAAGTGCCCCAGCGGAGTGCGCTGCAGGCGTTCGATGCGCTCGCGGGAGACCAGCGCGTTGCGGTGGATGCGCACGAAACGGTCGCCGAACTCGTCTTCCAGCGCCTTCAGCGGCTCGTCCAGGAGCACCTCGCCACCGGCGTGGCGCAGGGTCACGTACTTGTGGTCGGCAATGAAGAAGATCACGTCTTCCAGCGGAATCAGCTCGATGCCCTTGCGGGTCCGTGCGCTGATGTGGCTGCGCGGGCCG